>JAGOHC010000025.1 GCA_017996375.1 Saprospiraceae bacterium
GTTGTATCAGTATATCATTATTCGCATCTTGAATAATGTAGTAGTAAAAATAACGTGTATTGATTGCTATTTTCTTTTGCCTTACTGGCAATGACCCTACGCAGTTATTTTGAAATCCAACACATATTTCTTGAAACGGGCAACTGCTGCAATGAGGGTTTTGTGGTACACAATGCAAGGCACCAAAATTCATAATCGCTTGATTATAGCGCGCAGGCTGCGATAAATTTAATAAAGCTTGTGCTGTTGCTGCAAAATATTTTTTCCCTTCCGCACTATCTATTGGTGTTGCGCTGCCCAAAATTCTACTTAATACGCGATAGACGTTGCCGTCAATTACAGCGTGCGGCAAATTATAGGCAAACGAAGCAATAGCGGCGGCGGTATAATGCCCGACGCCTTGTAGGGATAACAAAGCAGCAAAAGTATCAGGGAAATTGCCGTTAAGTGTATAAGCGATGAATTTGGCGGTTGCGTGCAGGTTGCGGGCACGCGAGTAATACCCCAATCCTTCCCATAGTTTAAAAACTTCTTCCTCCGGCGCATCGGCTAAGGCATTTATGGTTGGGTATTTTTCTACGAAACGAAGATAGTAAGGCAATCCTTGCGCTACCCGTGTTTGTTGTAAAATAATTTCGGATAACCAGATGTGATACGGATTATTAGTTTCCTTCCAAGGCATTGGGCGTGGCGTAGCATCGTACCATGCCAATAATTTTTCTTGAAAAGCAGCAATAATAAAGGTATCGGGTAAAACAGACATAAGCACAAAGATAATGATTATGGCACACTATATTCCATTGCATACAAATCGTAGCCTGTTGCCCAATAATCCTTCACAATTTCCACCACGCGAAAGCCACATTTTTCATAAAATGGATAAGTGAATTGTGCGGTGCGAACCATGATCTTTTTAATACCACTCATACTTTTCAATACCTGTAAACGATGTTGTACCAATGCTTTGCCGATACCCTTGCCTTGCCATTCTGGATGCATAATATCCCAACTCAAGCAACCAACCGTTGCTTCTTGTAAGCGATTGATGCCGCCGCAACCTACTATTAAGCCAGCACATTCTGCCACAAAATATAAATCAATGGAGGTGCTAAGATAGCGTTGTAAATCAGCCTCTTCTTCGAGTGCAAAGTATTTTGGCACATTGAGCTGAAAAAGTGTGATGATACGTTGCGTATCCGTTGATTGAAAAGGGCGGATATGTATAGGCATTAGAAAATAAAAAATCTTGAAACGTGGTTATAACAAATGTAAAAATATTAAATGTTGTGCTGGTTCTTTAGCTACACATTTTTTTGTTAATACAACTTCATTTTAAATACCTTTGCAAAGAATATTATCATCTATCAGCTATGAATATTGCCTTTCGCATTGCACAACGATATTTGTGGGGAAAAAAATCAACCAACACGATTAATATCATTTCGGGTATATCGGTGTTAGGCATTGCCATTGGCACGGCAGCACTCGTTTTGGTACTTTCGGTATTTAATGGCTTTGAAGAATTGTTAGGCAACCTGACAAGCGCATTCAATCCTGATATAAAAATTACACCGACCAAAGGAAAAACTTTTGACGCTGATACCTTGCTGTTGCAAAAAATAGCCCGATTACCAGAAGTCGCATCCATATCCTCTACGTTGGAGGAAGTCGCTTTTTTTGAGTACGAAGGCAGCCAAGATTTTGGCATCCTGAAAGGCATTGATGACCATTACGCAAAAGTGACAGGTATTGATGCTACCTTGCGTGAAGGCAGTTTTCGCCTCCGCGAAGGCGACCGTAACTTGGGTATTGTAGGTGCCGGAATGCGAAACAAACTCTCCATAGATATTGATGCGCCGTTTCAAGTCCTCAATGTGTATATACCTAAGCGCGAAGGAGCAAGTGCCTTAGAGCCACCTTTCAAAAAGCGATTTTTATACCCGACAGGCACATTTGCCACACAGCAGGATTTTGATAGTGAATACATCCTTGCACCCCTTGCTTTGGTACAAGAACTGCTCAACCTACCTAACGGCGTGAGTGCTCTCGAAATAAAACTTAAAAATGCAGCATATACTTCGGCGGTGGTAAAAAGTATCCGACAAACACTCGGCACCCATTTTATCGTTAAAGATAAATACCAACAAAACGAAGCGTTTATGAAAATTATGAATATAGAAAAATGGATAAGTTATGCCATCTTGAGTTTGACACTTTTGCTGGTAGCCTTTAATATGATTGGTGCTTTGTGGATGGTTATTTTAGATAAAAAACAAGACATCACCATCCTTAAATCAATGGGAGCAAATAGCCAATTAATTCGCAATATTTTTCTGTACGAAGGGTTGTTCTATTGCGCTATCGGCATCGGCATCGGCTATATGTTAGCTATTTTATTATACATTTTACAAAAACAATATGGCTTGGTAAGCATACCCGAAGGCTTCGCCATAAACGCCTATCCGGTAAATTTGCGCTTGATAGATTTCGTCATAGTAGCCGCTACGGTTTTACTCATCGGTTTATCTGCTACGTTATTGCCAGCGCGCTTCGCAGCCAACATAGATATGGTGCTGAAAACGGACGCGTAAGGGATTTTTTGTAAAATAAATTATCTTTGCAACCTTTCCCAATTGGAAAATACCAAATATTATGACAGAACAGAATTTTATAGACTACGTAAAAATACATTGTAAATCCGGCAAGGGTGGAGCAGGCTCCATTCACTTTCATCGCGCCAAATTTGTTCCGAAAGGTGGACCCGATGGTGGCGATGGCGGACAAGGTGGACACATTATACTCAAAGGGAATAGAAATATTTGGACGTTGTTGTCCCTCAAATATCGCAAACACATAGCTGCCGAAGATGGTAAAAGCGGCTCAGGCAACAACTGCTCCGGCGCGAATGGCAACGATGTTATTATAGAAGTGCCACTCGGTACGGTGGCTAAAAATGGCGACACACAAGAGTTTTTGATGGAAATTACCGAACATGACCAAACAGCCATGCTCATGAAAGGCGGGCGTGGTGGCTTGGGTAATAATAACTTCAAAACATCAACTAACCAAACACCGCGCTACGCACAACCCGGCGAACCTGCCGAAGAAAGCTGGGTCATTTTAGAGCTCAAAACCTTAGCCGATGTAGGCTTGGTAGGCTTCCCTAATGCCGGAAAATCCACCTTGCTATCGGTGTTGTCAGCCGCAAAACCTGAGATTGCACCCTACCCGTTTACGACTATCGTTCCGCAGCTTGGTATCGTGCAATATCGAGATGGGCGCTCATTTGTTATGGCAGATATACCCGGTATCATCGAAGATGCACATTTAGGTAAAGGCTTGGGGCATCGTTTTTTGCGCCACATTGAGCGCAATGCAACACTACTCTTTATGATACCTTGCGATTCGGATGATATAAAAAAAGATTACAAAATATTAGTTAATGAACTGAAACAATACAACCCCGAATTACTCGATAAGCCACGCCTGCTTGCTATTACCAAATGTGATATGATGGACGAGATTATGATAAAACAAATGAAGAAAGAGTTGCCGCGCAGTGTGCAAACATTGTTCATTTCGGCAGTTTCCGGCTTGGGCATTACCGAATTAAAAGATGCACTATGGGAAACTATTAGTGCCGGAAGAGCCAACCAAGTTAATGGCTAATATTTTCATCAAGAAAAAGAGTTTTAAAAACGCACTTATATCCTAAACAATTATGTTGACAGAAAATATCAATCAACTCATTCGCAATCGCCGTGCTATTTTTCCGAAAAGTTATACCAATCAACCCATTGATAAAGCTATCATCGAACAAATATTAGAGAATGCCAATTATGCGCCCACACATAAGCGTACCGAACCATGGCGATTTATCGTATTTACAGGTGATGCCAAGCAAGTGTTGAGTGATTATTTAGGCACATATTATACAAAACACACGCCGCCTGAAGCCTACTCAGAAGAAAAGTTCAAAAAATCGAAAGAGAATCCGCTACGCGCCGCCTGCGTCATCGCTATTTGTATGGAACGACACGAAACACTCCCCGAATGGGAAGAGATAGCCGCTGTAGCCTGTGCCGTACAAAACATGTGGCTCACTGCCGAAGCCTACAACATAGGTGCTTATTGGAGTACACCGCCCGCCGCCTTAGCAGCTAATGATTTCTTGCAACTAACGCCCTCGCAAAAATGTTTAGGATTCTTTTATATGGGCTACCATGATATGCCAATCATAGCACCTATACGCACACCCATCGAACAAAAAACAAGTTGGTGGTAAATAACTACTGACAAATTGGCACGACTGCTCGATTGGTACAAAATTCGTAGCCTACATACTGTCTAAAGTTGTAACTTCGCAGAAGTGACAACTCATTAAAAAAATAACTGTAGCCAGATATAAAAAGTAATTACTGCATTTATAGAATTACAATCAACATATCTGCGTTTAGCCATTATCAATAACTATGTTTAATTTTCTAAAAAAAACCATCACAAATATAATGGGCGGCACCAAGCACGAGCGCGATGTCAAAGCCTATTCAACCCTCATTCCGGATATTAATACTTTTGGTGAACAATATCTTAGCCTCTCCAACGATGCACTCCGTAACAAAACCGTAGAGTTTCGCCAACGCATTGCCGAACACCTTTACGGAATTGACGAAGAGATAAAAAATGTAAAACAGGCTGCCATCGCTGAAGAAGATTTGCTCCGCAAAGAAGAACTATTTAAAGACGTTGACAAGCTCGCCAAACAGCGCGATGAAGAACTGGAAATCATGCTCCGCTCTTTACTGCCAGAAGCCTTTGCCGTCATGCGCGAAACCGCTCGCCGCTTTACAGAAAATGAAACAATCATAGTAAGCGCGACAGAACACGACCGCACACTTGCCGCAACCAAACCATACATCACTATTGATGGCGACAATGCTATATGGCGTAATCGTTGGATTGCCGGTGGCACCGAAATTATCTGGAACATGGTACACTATGATGTCCAGCTAATCGGCGGTATGGTGCTTCACGAAGGCAAAATTGCAGAAATGGCTACCGGTGAAGGAAAAACTTTGGTTTCCACCTTGCCCTCTTACCTCAACGGGCTTTCAGGGCAGGGGGTGCACATCGTTACAGTAAATGACTATTTAGCAAAACGCGACTCCGAGTGGAACGGACCCATATTTGAATTTTTACTTTTAACCGTAGATTGTATTGATAAATACAAACCCCATTCACCCGAACGTATTAAGGCGTATCAGTCGGATATAATTTATGGTACAAACAACGAATTCGGCTTCGATTATCTACGAGATAATATGGTGGTTTCTACCGCAGAGTTGGTGCAGCGCAAACACCACTTCGCTATGGTGGATGAGGTGGACTCCGTACTCATTGATGACGCACGTACGCCACTCATCATTTCTGGACCAATAGGACACGATGCCGAAGAAAAAGAATATACAGAGCTAAAACCTCGTATCGAAAAGTTACTAGAGGAACAACGCAAATTGGCTACTGAATACCTCACCGAGGCACGTCGCTTGTTTAAAGATAATATTGTTGGGGTAGAAGAAGGTGAAGCCGGCATTGCCCTGCTTCGCGCGCACAGAGCCTTGCCTAAAAACAGACCACTCATCAAGTTTTTGAGCGAAGAAGGCGTAAAAGTACTCCTTCAAAAAACGGAAAATTTCTATATGCAGGAGCAATCCAAGCGCATGAAGAAAGTAGATATGCCGTTGCTTTTTACCATCGAAGAAAAAAATCGTGCGGTTGAACTAACCGAAAAAGGCGCAGAGTATTTAGCGCAAGGAAGTGGAGATGCACAAATGTTCATTCTACCCGATATTGCGCTTCGCATGATGGAAATTGATAGCAATACAGAAACAACTGCTGCGGAGAAAGATGAAGCCAAGCAGCGCTTATCGCAAGAATTTACGGCTAAGTCGCGCCGATTGCACGCAGCACAACAGTTGCTCAAAGCCTATACCTTGTTTGAGAAAGACGAGGAGTATGTCATCATTGAAGAACAAGTTAAAATTGTTGATGAGCAGACAGGGCGTATCATGGAGGGTCGCCGCTATTCTGATGGGTTGCACCAAGCTATTGAAGCAAAAGAAAATGTCAAAGTTGGCGATGCCACCCAAACCTACGCGACTGTTACCCTACAAAACTACTTCCGTATGTATCACAAACTGGCAGGTATGACGGGTACTGCCGAAACAGAAGCGCAAGAATTGTGGCAGATATACAAGTTGGATGTAGTAACTATCCCTACCAACCGCCCGGGTATCCGCGATGACCGCGAAGATTTAGTATTCAAAACAGCTCGCGAAAAATACAATGCTGTTATCGAAGAAATAGTAAACCTTACCAAACAAGGTCGTCCGGTATTGGTGGGAACAACATCAGTAGATATTTCCGAAAAACTGAGTCGTATGCTCCAAATGCGCGGCATCGAACACAACGTACTCAATGCCAAACAACACCAACGCGAGGCAGATATTGTAGCCTATGCCGGTCAAGCTGGAAACGTGACGATTGCTACCAACATGGCGGGTCGTGGTACGGATATAAAATTAGGCGCAGGTGTAAAAGATGCTGGCGGGTTAGCCATCATAGGTACGGAACGACATGATAGTCGCCGTGTCGACAGACAGTTGCGCGGTCGTTCAGGTCGTCAAGGCGACCCGGGTACGTCGCAGTTTTATGTATCACTCGAAGACAACCTCATGCGCCTGTTTCAATCTGAACGCATCGCTTCCGTTATGGATAGAATGGGGCATCAAGACGGCGAGGTGATTCAACATTCAATGGTGACAAAATCTATTGAACGGGCACAGAAAAAAGTTGAGGAAAACAACTTCGGTGTGCGAAAACGCCTACTCGAATATGATGATGTAATGAATATCCAAAGGGAAGCGATATATAAAAAACGGAAAAACGCCTTGTTCGGCGAACGATTGGCTTTAGACTTGAACACCATGTTTACCTCTTTGGCAGCATCAATTATCAGCGAGCATCGCCAAGCGGGAAATTACGCTACTTTCCGTCAAACAGCTTTGGAAACTTTCGCAATAGATGTTGATGATAAAATTAGTGAACAAGAGTTTGCTAATGCTCCCGTTGCAACACTCACGGACAAGTTTCAGGATTGGGTGTTAGACCATTACGCACAAAAAGTGGATAACATCAACAAATTGATGTTCCCGATGGTGCAAAATATTTTTCAAAATGAAGGACATCGCTACAAGCGCGTGGCATTGCCGTTTACCGATGGAATCAAATCTATAACCGTAGGTGTTGATCTTAAAGAAGGCACAGAATCTGGCGGAAAAACTATCATGCGCGATATTGAAAAAACCATCACGTTAGCACTCATTGATGAGCAGTGGAAGGAGCATTTGCGAAATATGGATGAGTTGAAAGATTCTGTTCAAGGTGCATCTTTTGAACAAAAAGACCCGTTGGTAATTTATAAAATGGAAGCCTACAACTTGTTTGAGAATTTAATTTATAAAATCAATACAGAGGTAGTTTCATTTTTATCGAAAGGCACGGTGCCGATTCAGGTACAAGAAGCACCACAACAGATACAGGAAGCACGGGAACGCCGCACCGATTTCAGTCAAGCGCAAACCAACCGCGAGCCGGAAACAGAAACACAACGCGCCGCACGCCAAGCTGCCGAAAACATCAGTTCAACGTCTTCGTCCGTAAAAGCACCAGTAGTGCGTACGCATCCTAAAGTTGGGCGCAACGAACCTTGTCCTTGTGGTAGTGGTAAGAAATACAAAAATTGTCACGGCGCGATGGAGAATTAACCTAACTGATATTATTAAAAATATATCAAAAGGAATCCGACTAAGTATCAATTAGTTGGATTCCTTTTGTAACTTTGTGGCTATTAGAAAAAATCCACCCAAATTGGGTATAAAAATTGTATAAAGAGGCAGTATGAATATAGCGAGTCATTTAGAGCATACAATATTAAAACCTGACACAACCCAAATAGCAGTTGAGCGCGTTTGTGAGGAAGCAATAACTTATCAATTTGCAGCGGTATGCGTGCCTCCTTTCTATGTGAAAGATGCCCATAAACTTTTGGACAATGCTGCCCCTGTAGTTGCTACCGTAATTGGCTTCCCGATGGGTTATACTTCCATAAATATCAAGAGTGAAGAGATAAAAAGAGCTTGTGATGAAGGTGCAGACCATTTGGATACCGTCATCAATATTGCAGCTGTAAAAAATGGCGACTGGGTGTATCTCCAAAATGAAGTATCTACGCTCACACGTGTTGCACATCTTAAAGATAAACAAATAAAGTTTATTTTAGAGACAGGCTTATTGACATCAATAGAGATAGAAAAACTCTGTGTCATTCTGGCAAATGCCGAAGTTGATTTTGCTAAAACATCTACCGGCAACATCCCACAAGGGGCAAGCCTTGAAATTATTAAAACGCTCCGAAAACTGTTACCCTCAACCGTGAAAATAAAGGCATCGGGCGGCATCAAAACCTTTGATGAAGCAATGGCGTTGCTACAAGCCGGAGCAGACAGAATAGGCACATCTGCCGCCGTATCTATTTTTCAGGCAAGTCAATTTTAACATAACTATACTATGAAGTATTTTGCAATAATTATCACCGTTATCGGTATAACGCTGTTTGCGTGCAAAAAAAATCCTAACAGCCCAGAGCAAGTAGTTCGCCAATGGCAACAGCACATAGATGCTAATCAATTTGATGAAGCCGCCGCCTTGAGTTCGCCGGCAACACAAACCTTCATCCAATCGCTAAAACAATTAGTTACACTAACTGCCGATGCCAACGAAGCCCAAGTGTTGAGCCACACTGAGTTCAAAACTTTGGTTTGCGATACTACTGCCGATACTAATGCTGTATGTGTATATAGTTTGGTAGAAGAAGGGGAGGTAATTACCGACACCTTTCGCTTGGTAAAAATAAACGGACAATGGTTAGTAGATATTCAGGAGCAAACCGAAGGCAACGGAGGAGATTTTTTTGATAGTTTAGATAACACCATTCAGCAGGAAGACAGCCTCTATCAACATCACGCTGCCGATACACTCATCGAAATATAAAAAACGCACAGGGGTACAAAAAAAGTTACGAAACATGGCAATATTTTGTAACTTTTTTGCAAAATATTATAAATATATGTAATATTGTAGCTCCATTCAGAATGCGTTGTTTCCCATTCCGCTTTACATTTTTTCATCAACCATTTAGATAAAATTTTTAACTAAACTTTTATATCTCATGTATCTTACCCACCCCTCTGTCGCTAAGTCAGCGATACAGCAATTCCTATGGTCAGTTGGCATCAAACTTTACAAAAAAGAAACTTTGCCAATCGGATTACTACCAGCTTATGATTTGGCACGACACTTTGCTCCCGATTCTCCGCGTACTATCTTTGATGTTGGTGCTAATATCGGGCAAACAGCCGTACATTTTGCTACACACTTTAAACAAGCAAATATCTATTCATTCGAGCCGGTAGCACAAACCTTCCAACAACTCAAAAAGCATACTGCCGATTACCCAAATGTACAATGTATACAATTAGCATTAAGCGATGTTGCTGGCGAGCAAGTAATGTATCTACAAGAACACTCTTGGCTCAACTCTTTAAGCGAAAAAGTAAACCAAAAAAACAGCAATACCCAAACGGTGCAGTTACATACGTTGGATAACTTCTGTGCAGAAAAAGGCATCACAAAAATAGACCTTTTAAAGATAGATACCGAAGGGTATGATATGCACGTATTGCGTGGCGCAGAAAAAATGTTACGCAACAAAAATATCAGATACCTGCTTATCGAGGTGGGCTTTCAGGAGCAAGATACGCAGCACAGTCAGTTCGACGAAATATCGCAACACCTGAAAGGATTTGGATTTTCGATACGTGGTTTCTACAACCAATTTGTCGAATACGGCAAGCCGCTTGGCTATGTAGATGCGCTTTTCGGATTAGCTTAGTTCTTCCTCTTCGCCTAATGCCGGTATAGATACCGGATGGAAACCATGCCCGTGCAACATTTCGCCAAAGTGTTGCTGGGCTTCGTATTGCCCGTGTACCAAAAATAGTCGCTTCAAACGCTTTTTATGATTTTCAATAAAAGCGACAATTTCGTTGCGGTCGGCATGAGCAGAGAAAGAATCCATGATGACGACATCTGCCAATACTTGGAGGTTTTCACCAAACAACGAAATGCTATTAGCACCACTACGTAATTCACCAGCAGGAGTATATGGCGCGGCATAACCAACAATTAAAATAGTATTGCGTGGATTTTGGACACTATTATAGAGATGATGTTTAATGCGACCCGCATTTGCCATGCCGGAAGCGCTGATAATGACGCAAGGCTCTTCGGAGTGGTTGAGCTGCTTGGATACTTCAACGTCTTTCACATAACGCAATCGGTTGAACCCAAAAGGGTTTGTATCGGTAAGCATATAGCGATGAACTTCTTCATCAAAACATTCGGGGTGCATGGCAAAAACTTGGGTAGCATTTACCGCCAAAGGGCTATCAACATATACGTTGATGTGTGGCAAGGAATGTTCATGCTCTAAGCGGTCGAGCATATACACCAACTCTTGCGTGCGCCCTACGCTAAATGCTGGAATAATAACCTTCCCTTTTTTTTCTACACAAGTATGTTTGATGATAGATAGTAACTTCGCAGACTCATTAGGTGCAGACAAGTGGTCGCGGTCGCCATACGTGGATTCGCAAATGAGATAATCGGCAGCAGGCATTGGCACAGGGTTGCGAAGGATAGGGCGATCCGGACGACCAATATCCCCCGTAAAGCCGAGCATAGTTATATTGCCATTTTCATTAATGCGAAGAGTAACAGTAGCACTACCCAGTATATGTCCGGCATCAGTAAAAAACACTTCTACGTTATCGCTTATGCGAAACCATCGGTTATAATTATAGGCTACAAATCGGTTCATGGCTATGTCCACATCCTTACTGGTGTAAAGAGGTTCGGCAGTTTGCTTTTTACCTGCCGTACGCAGCCGCTTATTTTCGTATTCAGCATCGCGTTCCTGAATAAGTGCGCTGTCCAACAGCATAATGGAGGTGAGGCTGCGCGTGGCATGTGTACAAAAAATATTTTCCTCAAAGCCATCGCGCACTAACATTGGTATGCGTCCGCAGTGGTCAATATGTGCGTGGGAAAGAATCATGCAATCAATTTCTTTTGGGTTGTAAATCCAATGCGAATTGAACTTTTCCATTTTATCATCATGCCCTTGGTACAAGCCGCAATCTAACAAAATTTTATATCCGTTATCCAACGTTATCAAATGGGAACTACCGGTTACTTCTCGGGCTGCGCCACAAAATTGTATTTTCATGATGATGTGATAGTATGTTTAAAAAATGTGTAAGGCAATATCGGAAAAATATCGGGTTATGAAAAATATCACTTCATGATTTTACCATTTACCACAAAACAAAAAAAAGAAACCGTATCAGCCAAAAAGATTGATACGGTTTCAGCACTAAAAATATAGCAGTATTAATTTAAGCCTTCTACTAACTCTTTTCCTGCTTTAAATTTTACAGAAGTTTTTGCGGCAATTTTAATAGTTTCGCCGGTAGCAGGATTTCTTCCTTCGCGTGCTTCTTTTTTTGCAGCAGAGAATGTGCCAAAACCTACCAAACTCACTTTATCATCCCCCTTTAGTGCTTCGGAGATAGATGCTGTCAAAGCGTTAAGGGCATCGGTAGCTTGTACTTTTGTGATGTTAGCATTTTCTGCCATCTTTGCAATCAATTCAGATTTGTTCATGTTGCGTAATTAAAAATAATTAATTTAGAAATTTAAAATTAAAACAAATTGTTTTAGCAAAGATAGAATTAGATTTTTTTATATGCAAATTTTTAATCATAAATATTTTGAAAATACTTATATTTATTGACTTTTAGCCAATTTTGCACAAATAAATCGGAATACCCAATACATGACACTCATCAAAGAGGAACTACTGCATTATGTTTGGCGCACCAAACAATTTGATGTAAAGGCATTGCAAACCACAACCGGATTACCCGTTGAGATTATTAACTTTGGGCAACATAATACAGATGCCGGTCCGGATTTCCTAAATGCTCGGATCCGCATTGGCGATACCGATTGGGCGGGCAGTATCGAAATGCATATTTACTCATCCGATTGGCGCAAGCACAAACACCATTCCGATGCAGCTTACCGCAACGTTATTTTGCATGTTGTTTGGCAGGATGACGAACCCGTACACCACCAAGCGCAACAGCAACCAATACCTTGTGTGGTATTACAATCGCGCATAACCAAACATATTATAACTGCTTATCAAACATTGCTTGACGCAACGCTATGGATTCCCTGTCAGTCATTATTTGCTCAGGTAAGCGAGCTTACAAAACGGACGTGGTTGGAGCGTATGCTCGTTGAACGATTGGAGCAAAAAACAGCTATAATAGAAACAGCATTAATCCAACAAGTGTATCATTGGGAAGAAGTGTTTTATCAATTTTTGGCACGTAGCTTAGGCGCTAACGTCAATGCCGATGCCATGCAAGCGGTAGCGGCATCGTTGCCACAATCCATTTTAGCAAAACATAAGGATAATTTATTCCAAATTGAAGCACTACTTTTTGGGCAGGCAAACTTGCTTTCGGAACAATACCATGATGCGTATGCACAAGTGCTCTGGCGCGAGTATAAAGTACTCAAACAAAAATATCAGCTCACACCAATTTCGATAGCATGGAAGTTTATGCGGATGCGTCCGGCAAATTTTCCAACCATTCGTTTGGCACAACTTGCTATGCTTATTCATCAATCGTCGCATTTATTTTCAAAAATTTTGGCAGTAACAGATAGTAAAACATTACAAGAATTATTTTCTGCCGAAGCATCCGAATATTGGCAAACGCATTATATTTTTGACGAACCTTCGGCAGTACGAAAAAAACAGATAGGCACCACGGCTGTTACCATTTTGTTGATAAACACGGTTGCCCCATTTTTATTTTTGTATGGTGCAAGCAAACAATCGGAGGAGTTGCGGGCACGGGCAATAGATTTATTATCGGTATTGCCTCCTGAAAAAAATTCGGTGATAGAGCAGTGGCGAGAATTAGGTATGGGTATTGACAATAGCGGGCAGTCTCAAGCGTTATTACATTTAAAAAAGAATTACTGCGATATGCGCCGCTGTTTACAATGTGCCATCGGTAATAGGATACTAAAGCATATGTAAACTTTATCTTTGACACTAAAAATTATTCTCTTTAGAAGCGAAATATATATGCGCTTAAAATCAAATAATCAATGAGTAAGTTTATGCGTGTTTCAATGCTCACTGCATTTAGTTTTATGATAATAGTATTAGTAGGGTGTTCAGTTCCAAAACAGATGATGGCGCAACCTACTACTGTGCCCCACTACAACTTTAATGCACCCTCGCATACATTTGATATGCCATCCGTTTTAAAAGAAATATCCGGCATTTGCCTTTCGGCAGATGAAAATATGTGGTATGCTGTACAAGACGAAACTGCCTCAATTTATCTCATAGATGCTAAGTCGGGTGCCGTACAGGCGATACAATCGTTTGGTACCAAAGGCGATTTTGAAGATATTGCTCGCGTAGGTAATGATGTGTATGTTGTAAAAAGTGACGGCACGATTGCTGAATTGAAAAATTTTAACTCACCGCAGCAAATAGTAACATTGTATCGAACAAGTTTGGAAAAGGAAAATGATGTTGAAGGACTTTGCTATGACAGCCTTCAGCAGCGTTTATTGGTGGCTTGTAAAGGCGTTACAGATGCCGCTAACAAACGGTCAATTTATGCTTTTTCATTATCCGCTAAAACGCTATCAGCACAACCCGTTTATACGATAGACACGGATAGCCTTAGTCTTTTTGTAAAGGGCTTGGATAAAGACGAGCAGGGTACGCTGCGTCTGGGTCCGTCCGCCATAGCTATCCATCCGCAAACAGGAGAGTTGTATGTGCTTTCGTCAGTAAATAAAGTATTACTGATTTTAGGAAGCGATGGGGCGATTCGCCATGTCGAAATTTTGGATAACAGTATCCACATGCAACCAGAAGGTATTACCTTTAGGCACGACGGCGGGCTGTACATTTCTAATGAAGGAAAAAAGAAAAACGATTACATCGGCAAGGTTTATTACTTTGAGCCGATGAGATAGAAAAAAGCGGAGAGAAAAATTCACCTCTCCGCTTTTTTAATAATATCGAAGTGCCCGAAGGTTTTAATAAGTACGTTGTACGACTAATTTTTTCGTAATCGGGCGTACATTTTCTGATTGAATATTGATTAGGTACATACCATTTTCAATATTATCCAAGTCTAATTCTTTCAGCGAGTTATCTTCAATTTCTAATTTCATCTGCGTAAGCATCACGCCGTATTGGTTTAACAAACTGACGGTTACGGTGCGCCCCTTCCATGCCGATAAATCCAAATAAGTGTAGCCATCCGTAGGGTTCGGGAAAATTGTTAGTGAAGCCACATCTACCTCGTCAAACTGCTGTGTGCTGCGGTTTTGTGTGCTGTTTAACGTCGTCACAGCCTCATCATCTTGATTTGGCGTACAGCAAGTTCCGTTATTAGGTTGCGAGTCGGTGTCCGTACCTCCGTGTGCGGTGACCTGACCATATATTGGCAAAGCTGCCGTCGTTAAAGTAAAAAAGTTTAATGTCAGTGTTGCTTGTGCGCCTGCGCCGAGTGTACCTACTGACCACACTTTTGTTCCATAAGGCGTAAAAACTCCCTGTGTAGAGGTGTATTCATTTCCGCCCTGCAAAGTAATGCCCGAAGCTGGAATAGTTATGCCAACAGCTATATTGTTTACAGTAACAGTGCCGGTATTTTTTACAGTAAATATCGCCGACTGCAACTGATATGCGCCGTTTGTACCAGTTTTAGTTGCTGTAAGCTGTATGTCTTGTCCGGTGCTGCCTGTACTACCCGAAGAGCAAGTTGATGGCGGTATTACCATTTGGTTGTTGGTACAAGTAGCAGTAGAATTATCTTTGATAACGAAGTTCACATTGCCACCGGATACAGGAAACGGACCAATTATTTTAGCTGCACCATACGTGCCAGTGAAAGTAGTAGTGCCGATGGTGGTGTTCCACCCGTCACCTGTACCCGCACCGCTTACGGTTAAATTGAAAGTAAAAGTATCGTCATTAGGGTTGGTGTTTGTGCCGTTGTTGTTGCATTGAATCGCCGAAATTGTGCCATTGATGCTGCAACCTGTTGGTGCGCTACCGCCCGGATAGATAGTTTCGTCATCTTGATTTGCCGAAGTGCCAGTGCCATTATTTACTTGTGAATCAATATCGTTAGGTGCTGCAGCAATTACTTGTGCATACTGACTGAACGTGCCTGTGCCAGTGCGGAAATAACGCACAGTAATGCTTGCAGTAGCGTTTGCAGCTAAATTTCCAACCATCCACTCTTGCGAGTAATAAGGCGAGAAAGACCCCTGCGTGGCAGTATATTCGTTTCCTCCTTGATATACTTCACCCGAAGGAATTGGAATTTTTACTTTCACACCTGTAGCCGTAGCTGCGCCCTTATTTATGATATTAAAGGTAACAGAGTGGTTAGCCCATTGCGTAGGTGTCGAAGTTGAACCTGTTGAAGATAACTCAAGGTCAATGGTGTTTGTACTGGTGCTCGAGCACGGTGCGGGAGGCGTTACTGTAACGGTTTTTGTACAGTTTGCATTAACGTTATCCCTTACGGTGAAGTTTAATGTCCCGGCACTGATATTGAAATTGCCTATTGTTTTTGGTACACCATAAGAGCCAGTGATAGTTGCACCATTTATGATGGTTGACCAACCTGATGAGCTTGTGCCTGTGCCACTTACGGTAAGTTGGAAGCCATAGGTATCGTCAGTTGTTACAGAGGTGTTGTTGCCATTGCAAGCTATGTTTGATACTGCAGTTGTAGAAATGTTACAGGCGTTGCCGATGTTACTGCAATTCAGGGCGGCTACATCTACCTGTGTTCCGCTTCGCGTAAGTGTGAAACAAAATTCAGCAGAATTGTTTGCATAAGAACTTTCTGTACGTCCGTCAATATCTGGTGAATGCCCCCAATTTGCTTCTACTAATAAGCGATAATTACCGCTTGGCAAGGTGGTGATATCTACCCATTGGCAAGGCAACCCTGCGCTATAAATATCGTAGCAGCCAGCTGTGATGCCCTGATTGCTGCATGTGTATTTTGCTGTAGCACCACTATTGCAACCAATATCTAATAAGCAAAAGCCATTTTTAAAACTTGCGGGCAAGAGGTTGCCGTTGGCATCGTAAAGAGAGTAACGTGCATAGTTTTCGTAGTGCCAATGTTGGTGACATTGATCAAACGTCCATAGCGGATTGCTTTGGTTGATGTTTGAAGGCGGTGCGCCGATGTGGTAATCCTGTGTGCCGATATTTTCTACGCGAGTAGTGAAGCGGAGCAGTTGGCGTGCACCAGTACCACTAAGGCATCCTTCGTTTACATAGCAGGGGTCGTTGTTCGTGAAATAATCAACATACCAAGAGCTGTTTAATGTATTCTGGTTTAAGCGAATGTCGGGTTGAGCAAACAGCGCAATGGAGGCTGATAGCAAGTATAGGGCAAGTAACAATCTTTGCATGATTAAGTAAATTTTGATTAAAAAATATTAATACACTCAAAACGGTCATTGGTATGTACCAAAACATTTAACAGTATCTGTTTTGAGCTTTAAAATAACGAAATTTTGATAATGGAGGGAAGGGTTCTGAGATGTTAATCGCAAATATGTCACAAAAATACGCAAAAAAAATTTGTATTATCAAGTTTTTTATTAAAAAATTATAATTTAATTGATTTTTTAATTTAATTAGCTTGGATTAAATTAAAACGAAAATGTAAACTCGTCACATTATATGTTTAATTGGTATGCAAATTAATGCCTAAAAGATAGCGCCATCATACTCATAAAAAGTGGTTGCTCAGATGCTCAACGATATAATTCACACAGTGGCCATAGTGGAGTAGCACAAAATCTATATATTTGCCCAAAATCAGAAATTCATGAATCGGAATAATTTGATATTATTAATTGTGTTGTTGGTATTAGCCGGAATCGGAATATGGTTTTGGCAAAAGCAAAGCAAAACTTCATCGGCATCTTGGGATAGGGAGTTTGCTATTAAGGATACCAAAAGTATTCATAAAATATTCATTGCATCGCGCAGCGGAGAATCCAACACGATAGAGAAAAAGGGCAACCAATGGATGCTTAATGGCAAATACGTAGCATATACGCCTTCAGTAAATTTATTGATACAAACAATGGGCGCGTTGCGCTTGCAATATATCCCGTCCAATAATGCGGTAAAAAATATTGTGAATGATTTGGCTACTAATGGGCTAAAAGTAGAGGTGTATGACCAAAGCAACAGGCTCTTGAAAACCTACTATGTAGGCGGCAGCCCTAATGATGAAATCGGTACATATATGATTATGGATAAAGCCCAACAACCCTATGTGATGACACTGCCCGCTTTTGAAGGCAACCTGCGCGAGCGTTTTGACCTTTCGCGTGATGATTGGCGCGACCCGATTATTTTTGTTGAAAAGGCAGATAACATCCGCTTCGTTTCTATTAACTATCCTACCGAACGCACGAAGTCATTTCAGCTTTCCCGTGAAGGGGAAGATTTTAGCATAACACCTTATTATAATTCTGTGCAACCCATCCGCAAACCTATAAAGCGGCAAGCGGTGGAGACATTTTTGGATAGCTTCGGCAAAATAAAAGGCGATGGCTTCTCAAATGTTTTTTATGCGCGAGATTCTGTTTCGGCGGTGCAGCCGTTTTGTATTGCTACCGTTGTAACGCAACAGGACGATACCTTACGAGCAAACTTCATTGTGCGTGGGCGCGAGCGCATGATTGATTCGTATTGGGTAACTACCCAACAAGGCGATTTGTTGACGGCGCAGCAACAGGTTATCAGTAAGATATTTTGGGCATACGATGCTTTCTTTGAAAAATAATGTTGTACTTTTGGATAGGTTTATTTTACCTGCTCGGACGTAAACATTTATACTATATATAAATATAATGCGAAAACTAACCTTCCTATTAGCACTCTGCGCTTTGCTTTTTTCTTTCGCCTTCGTAACACCCGATTGGGGGTTCTTTGGGCATCGGCGTATCAACCGCATGGCGATATTTACACTCCCGCCCGAGATGATTGTTTTTTACAAAAATAATATGGAGTTTTTGACGGAACATGCCGTTGACCCTGACAAACGCCGCTATGCCACCAAACATGAGGCTGTTCGCCATTATATGGATTTGGATAAGTACGGTACGCCACCGTATGACAATCTGCCTCGCACATGGACTGAGGCACTCATGAAGTTCACACAGCTTTTTATTGTTAATAATAAAAATGATACCATTGTACTACTTGGCGGCGCAGCTTCTCTATACGACGTTGCCAATAAAACCATTAACAGCAAAAACGTTCCGAACTTTGTAATTGACCAACGCGAGTATCACCGTTTTTATACCGATAATATTTTGCCGCAATATTATGAAGATGCTATGATTGTTTCTTGCGATAGCATCAGGGCATTAATGAACAGACAAGGAGTCATCCTGAATTGTACCTCAGCTTTTGTTATTGATACTTTTTCGCAACACGGAATTTTGCCTTACAACTTACAGATGTATCAGCGAAAGCTGACTGATGCTTTTCGGAACAAAGATGCCAAGCGCATTTTGCAGTTCTCCGCAGATATTGGTCATTACATTGGCGATGGTCATGTGCCTTTGCACACCACATCCAATTATAATGGGCAACTTACCAACCAAAATGGCATACATGGTTTTTGGGAGAGCCGCATACCAGAGTTGTTCGCTGACGACACGTATGATTTCTTTGTCGGCAAAGCCGAATATTTTGATAACCCTAATGATTATTATTGGAATATTGTACTTACGAGCCATACCTATGTGGATAGTGTGCTGCTCATCGAAAAATCGTTGAGTGAAACATTTCCGCCGGATAAACAATTTTGCTTTGATGAGCGATTGGAGCAGACCGTGCGAACACAATGCCGCGAGTATGCGGCTGCTTACCAAAAGCGATTAGCCGGACAGGTTGAGCAAAGGATGCGCGAAGCTATTCGTGCCGTAGGGAGTGCGTGGTACACGGCTTGGGTGGATGCTGGTCAGCCGGATTTATCAAACTTATCAATTTTGCCACTAACGGATGCTGAAAAAAAAGAGCGAGAAGATGAAGAGGCTTCGTTCAGAAAAGGTGTTATCAAGGGGCGGGCACACGAAAATTGAAAATGTTTGTGGGCAGCTAACAACCATTTGGATTCTATATAAAAAAAAGAAGCCGCTACATTTTGATTGACTGTGTAGCGGCTTCTTGCAACAAAATTATAATCCCATGAACATTTTAACATTTAATATGAAGCAAAATATATTGCTTCTTCGTATATTTCGGCTTTTAGAATTTTTAGAGAGAAGCGAGTCGCCTTTGCGACTCGCATTGAACAACAAATTATAATCCCATGAACATATTTCTTATATCGAAATAAGCTTTCGCTTATTAGATAACGCTTTTATTATAAAAAAATTCTTGAGAGAGAGAGTAGCAAGTCGTACGACTTTACATACGACTTGCTAAAGCAACAAAATTATAATCCCATGAACATTTTTAAATTTGTGGTATGATTTGAATTTGTGAAAGAACTTGTGTTTGTGTTTAGCTTCAAATCATGATACAATATTACGATGATAAAACCCCAAGAACAAAGACAAAAATAGGTTATTGTGAATGATATATTTTGAAGAAATTGTATTTTATAAATTATAAATACATGATAATCAGATAATTATATTTATAAAATACTGTATAAAACAAAATATCGTGAACAATAAAATGTTATAATCTATTAAAATAATTAAAAAAAAAGATATTTTTTTATTCTGAAGCACAAAAAAATGTCCAATTCATTTAAAAGTTCTCTTCAGAAAACCCATTTAGTTTACAACTATTCCGATTCATTTTAGAAGAAACAGGCGTAACGCACATATAAAATACCCTAAATATGGTATGTATAAAATTTTTAATGCCCGTATCTTTGCACGAAGTATTTTACTCGCCATTTCAGTTCAATATAAAAAAGGTTTTGAACATTTTGCCAAACAACCTCAATAGCTATTGTATTCCCATGGATGAACTCGTCCGCCTTTCGTGAAACTTTCTTAGCTCAAATTTTCAGTTCAACCATTGTCAGAGAATTATTTCAATTCTCTCGTTGCTCAGTATTTGGTGTATTGTTCAAAGCATTAGTAGCAACTTTATGTATCATTATCTCGTGGTTTACGTAAGTAATCATATACTAAAAATTTGCAGTAAACCTCCTCAATGATCACGTAATAGCCCCGTAATTGCTAACTTATTAAAAAAAAATATATATTTTTTAAACAAAACACATATAAACGACCATTTTGGTATGATATTAGAATTAATATGTAGTGATACTGACAAACAAGCAGATATACGATGAAGAAATCCATAATAAGTATTATATTATTAACGCTATACACCTATACAGTATATAGTCAAGTTACCATTTCTGCAACTCAGCACCACATTCAACCCACACAAATAGTAAATGTATCGCTCAACATTACCGGCTATCAAGATATATTAAGTACCCAATTTTCAGTAAAATGGGACACAACCATTCTCACATACATAGGCGCAAATAATTATAACTTACCCGGCTTGGGAAGTAATAATTTTAATAATATGAATGCCTCGCAAGGCATTTTGACATTCGCTTGGTACGACCAAGATATTCAAGGTATTGATTTGCCGGATGGCAGCACAATTTTTTCGTTGCGCTTCGTGGGCAAAACCGATGGTATCAGCCCTATTACAATAGATACAGTACCTACTGACATAGAAGTAGGCAGCCTGTCAGGTATATTGCAAACCGTTATCCAAAATGGCGAAGTAGCTGTCGGTAACACCATGGCTGTTGAGGATAATATCCTCGCGCCCAATCAAAATGTTGCCCTTTATCAAAATATTCCTAACCCATTTAAAGACGCAACAGTAATACCCTTTGCTTTGCGCGAAGGCGCTGATGTTACCGCCGAACTGACGGATGCAACCGGCAGTATAGTTTGGTCGCAAAAGCAACGCTACCCCAGTGGTAAGCACCAAATACGCATTGACAGCACACAGCTACACCAAGCTGGAACATATCAATACAGCCTCAAAATAAACGAACAAAAATTGACTAAGAAAATGATTTTTATCCGATAACCAAGAGTATAAAAATAGGGCAACTTTGCTCCAAGGATGCACCCGACTGGTACGATGTGCTTCCGCAAATAGCAACAAATTATTAACTAACTGAAACTCATTACGAAGCGTAAAAGTTTAGGTTTCATCCCAAAATCTAAGGACGTATGAATAAAATTTTAATCTTCCTCGCAACAGGATGGTTGTGCCTGCTAACGTTAGCCGTTGCCGCTCAACCTACTTTCTACATCAATCCTACGCCATTAGTAGGCAACACAGGGCAAAGCATCACTGCTGACGTTACTGCCGATAATTTCACCGACATTGTAAGCACACAGTTTCACCTAACCTGGAATAACGCCGTTATTCGGTATGATTCCATCAGTTCAACGGTATTTGGATTGCCCGGCATGAGTGTCGGTAGTAATTTCAATGTCCAAAACAGTGGCAACAATTCAACGCTTATTTTTTCGTGGTTAGAGGCAAATACTAATCCGGTAACTATTGCAAGTGGAACGACCATTTTTCGCATCCATTTTACAATACTGCAAGCCACTAACACCAATCTGACATTCAGTAACCAAGAAGTCATCAAACGGGTAGGAGCAAGTGATGTAGAAGTAACCTCACAAAGCACGTTTGCGAACGGTTACTATGGCGCATCTACATCAAGCGGAAATCTGACCATAAGTATGGGCTCAGGTACGGGTCAGCAAGGCTCGCAGCAATGTATTAATGTTGCCGTATCAAACTTCGACAGTGTGCTAAGTTTTCAACATTCAATCAATTGGAATCCTGCCGTACTTCGCTTCGAAAGTGTTAGCGGCATGAATCTTCAAGATTTGGATGCGGGCACATTCGGAACCGGAACTGCGGTAAGCAACGGGCAAATGACCGTTTCGTGGTTCGATGCAGATGTGGTAGGTGTTACCGTACCAAACGGCACAGTAATTTATCAACTCTGCTTCACCGTATTAGGAAATACAGGGGCATCAACATCTATCTCTGTAACTAACTCACCAACACCTATTGAAGCCTCACAACAGCAAAACGGCTTAAGTGTAGTGACGAATATCACGGCGCAAAATGGTACGTTTACCGTAAGTACGGGAGGCACGACACCAGTTTGTACGCCGGGTACTGGCTTTTATATGATAGGCTCGCGTGATACAGCAGCAATTGGTGAAGTTGCTTGTATAGATATTTCTACACAAGATTTTGACGACATTCTCAGCGCGCAATATAGCTTACAGTGGGACCCCGCTAAACTTCAGTTTAACTCTGTTCAAATTCCGGCAGGGGCAGCTAACGTGCTTGGCTTATCTTCAGGGTCATTTAACACAAACGCGTCACTTACCAATCAAGGTCGAATGACTTTTAGTTGGTCTGATGATGCAGTTGCAGGTGTTACCATTCCGGATGGAACAACCATTTATGGTGTTTGTTTCAACGTTTTAAATGTAGATGTTGTTGGCACAGACATAACCTTTACCAGCACTCCAACGGTAATAGAAGTCACCAGCAACGCAAGTAGCAATATTACATTTAGCAGTTGTCCCGGAAATATCAGTTTAGCAGACGAAACAACCGTTACACCATTAGTACCAACGGCACAGGTTACAGGTTTCTGTAATCCACCATCAACCGGTACCGGTGGCGGTGGTACGACACCATGTAATCCGGGCGCAGGTTTTTACCAAATATTGAGCGACCCAATTGGCGATGTTGGTACGCAAGTTTGTGTAGAAGTAACCACAACAGGCTTTGATGATATCCTTAGTATGCAATATCTACTGCGTTGGGACCCAACGGTGTTGCAATATGCAAGCGTTACCCTTCCGGCAGGCGCGGCTAATCAAATAGGGTTATCAACTAGCAACTTCAATACTTCTGCGAATTTTGTTAATAGTGGTAAAATATCGTTATCATGGTTTGATAATAATGTAGAAGGCATATCTGTACCAAACAACACACTATTATATACCGTTTGTTTTAATGTACTACAAGATATACCAACGCAAGTTACGGTAGGGGGCGATGCTGCAACTCCAGTCGAAATTATCTATGGCAATGGTACTGAGGCAACACTCAATTCTTGTGTTGGCGAAGTGAATAGTGGCGGAGGCACACCTCCTGTATTGAATAATAATGGCTCTATTGACCTTTCCGTTTCAGGCGGCACAACACCATATACCTATTCATGGTCGAATGGGGCTACCACACAAGATTTAAGTGGGTTATCTGAAGGCACTTATACCGTAACCATTACAGACGGACAAGGGCAGGATACCATCTTATCCTACTTCGTTGGTGTAATGCAAATTGTAAGTGCTAACACATCACCGGCAACCTCCGGCAACAACGGAGCAATCGATATCACTGTACAAGGTGGCTCATATCCTCCGGCTTATACCTATTTATGGTCGAATGGGGCTACCACACAAGATTTAAACAATATCGCTCCAGGTACATACTACCTTACGGTAACGGATGCTGCCAACTGTATGAAAAAAGATACGATAATTGTTGCGAATAATGCGGCACCATTAGCAGTAGGAGTAACAACAATAACTAATATACTATGCTTCGGGCAATCAACTGGCGCAATAAACATCACGCCATCCGGTGGTGTACAACCATACACGTATGCGTGGAGCAATAATGCAGGTACAACACAAGATATTTCTGGTCGTCTGGCAGGTACTTATACCGTTACCGTAACGGATGCCCTCAACAGTACAGTAACAGCACAGGCTACCATCTCTCAACCTAACGCTGCATTATTCATTAGTGGAACGGCAACACCCGAAATTGTTCCTCCAGGCAACAAC
>JAGOHC010000170.1 GCA_017996375.1 Saprospiraceae bacterium
AGTATCGGTAAAATTTTATCATAATCACTATTATATAATATGTCGGCTTTGGCGCGAGCAAATCCTTCTACAACTGGATCAACTGCTTCGAGGTGTGAAGGATTGGGTACTAATTTGAGGTGTACAACTTTTTGTCCGGAGGACATGACCTGCGAAGAAAAACCTAAGTGATACTTTACGTCACCGTCGCCAAAACTTTGGTTAGGGATTGCCGTCCCTTCAAATTCGCTGAATATCTGTTCATACGTTTTGCCCATAATATTCGCCAACACGTTAAGGCGACCGCGATGTGCCATGCCGATTATCACTTCTTCAACACCCAAAGCCGCGCCTTCATTAATAATAGCATCCAAACCAGTAATGGTATTCTCTCCTCCTTCGAGTGAGAAGCGTTTTTGCCCGATGTATTTAGTATGTAAGAACTTTTCAAACATAACCGCCCCATTTAATTTTTCCAAGGCACGTTTTTTCTTATCAATGGATAAGCCGAAATCATCGTTCAATGAGCGATTTTCGATTTTTTCACGCAGCCAAAGCCGCTTCTCGCGATTTTCGATATACCCATATTCAAAGCCAATGTTGGCACAATAAATTTTTTGGAGGTGTTCCAAAATTTGGCGCAAGGTTGCATTTTTTAATCCCACCTCTTCGCCCGCAGCAAATATTTTGTCCATATCGGTTTCAGACAGCCCATAATTAGCAAGATCTAAATTTGGCTTGCGGTCGCGGCGCGGGCGCAACGGATTAGTGGTGGAGATTAAATGTCCTCTACTACGGTAAGCGCGAATGATGGAGCGAACACCCCACTCTTGCGGAGAAACCGTATTCACATTGGAAGCAAGTGTTGCTCCGTTATTAGCACTTGCAGCAAACTCAAAACCTTTGAAGAAATTTTGCCAGCCGAGGTCAACGGCATCGGGATCTTGTTTGTATTGTTGGTATAATGACTCAATATAGTTCGGATGAGCATTTGCTACAAAAGAAAAGTCTGTCATTGTAAATTATTGCAATTTTATGTTGATAAATTGTTGTTTGATAATTACTTGGCAAATAAAGGTTTTCAAATATACGAAAAATTAGGATACAAAAGTAACGTATATTTTAAGATTGAAGCCCTTGCCCAAGAAATTTAACGTAAGATTTGAAAAAAAATATGCGTTTTTAATAAATAAAATTTTCATAGTTCGTGATATTTCCCTAAATTTGCATCCTGAATACAAAAGCCCTACCATCAGGTAGATAAAACATTAAATAAAATTCACTTTTTACGTATAATTATGGCACATCATAAGTCAGCATTAAAGCGCATCCGTCAGATAGAAAAAAGAAAAGCGCAAAACCATTATTACAAGAAATCTGCGCGTACTGCTATCAAAAACTTACGTACACTCACGGACAAATCTGAAGCAGAGAAATTCTTGCCAAAGGTAGTTAGCATGATTGATAAGTTAGCAAAAAATAATAACATCCATTGGAAGAAAGCTGCTAACTTAAAACGCTCCTTGATGGGCCACATTGCAGCTATGGCATAAATTGTTGTGCTATACTTTGCTATCCACCCCTTTTTGTAGGGAGTCGGAGTAAGGTCAAATTGCAATTGTGCAGTTTGACTTTATTTTTTTTGTTAGTGACTTCTCCTGCACAAAGTTTTGTAGTATCTTTGCATCAAAGAGTTTGTAATACACATTTTTAAATTTCAACTACCTATTGTTATGATTGCAGACACGCTCATTACTCCTTCGCAGAAACAAACCGATGACTTTTTTCCGATTAACGGTACAGATTTTATCGAATTTTATGTTGGCAACGCCAAACAATCTGCCATCTACTATCAATCGACTTTTGGGTTTGAATTGGTTGCTTATCAAGGTCCAGAAACTGGAGTTCGCCACAAAGTATCCTACGTGTTGCAACAAAATAAAATACGCTTAGTTTTAACTTCTTCCTTATCGGACGATGATGAAATTGCACAACATGTTACTAAGCATGGCGATGGTGTAAAAGTGCTGGCACTATGGGTGGACGATGCTGCTACCTCCTACCAAAAAGCTATCCAACGAGGAGCAGAACCAGCGTTTGAGCCTATCACTTTGCAAGATACAAACGGCAAAGTGGTATTAGCAGCCATTAAAACCTACGGCGAAACCATCCATACATTTGTAGAACGAAGCCACTATAAAGGTGTATTTATGCCCGGCTACGAGCCACGCCAAAGTTTGAGAAAAGTTGCGCCAATCGGGTTGAAATATGTTGACCACTGCGTTGGAAACGTTGAGCTGGGCGGCATGAATAAATGGGTGAAATTTTATGAAGATGTCATGGGCTTTAAATTATTAGTGACCTTTGACGATAAAGACATTTCGACAGAATATACTGCGTTGATGAGTAAAGTTGTATCAAGCGGAAACGGCTATATCAAGTTTCCGATAAACGAACCAGCAAAAGGAAAAAAGAAATCTCAGATAGAAGAGTTCCTTGATTTTTATAAAGGTGCTGGCGTACAACACATCGCAGTTGCTACTGACAACATTATTGAAACTGTTTCGCGCTTGCGCGAAAATGGGGTGGAGTTTTTATACGTACCAGAAACATATTATGATGATGTATTGGATCGTGTGGGTAAAATAGAGGAAGATTTAGCTCCGCTTCGCCAACTAAATATTTTAATTGACCGCGATGAGGAGGGATACCTCCTACAAATATTTACCAAACCGGTGCAGGACCGCCCAACTGTATTTTACGAAATCATCCAACGGCGAGGGGCAAAATCGTTCGGCAAAGGTAATTTCAAGGCATTGTTTGAAGCGATAGAACGTGAACAAGAACTGCGCGGAACGCTTTAATCAAAATCAACTGTCAGTATATGCAAAAAACTTCTACCCATTGGGGCATAGTAATTTGTTTTGTCATTTTTCAGTTTAACACATATGCACAAGGTGTTGCTTACTCTGTAAAAAGTGGCTTAACGGTAGGGTTTCAGCGATGGGACAACTACGCTAACCGAAGCCCTTTGTACAAATATCACGTTGCAGGTACTATTGAGAGCCTTGCTGGTGAAACAAATCAGTTTTCACTATTTGCACAGTTTGGCTACCACCAAAAAGGAAGCGCGTTACGTAGTCAGTCTGCCACCAATCTTTCGGGAAATATATTTAAACTTGCCAGACAAGAATTTGTTTTCAAAAATTTATCACTCATGCTTGGAGGCAAACGCAAATACGGCAATAGTGAAGGGCTGCAATATTACTATTTGTTTGGGCTGCGCGGCGATTATACCATCGGCACAAACTTGAGCGATTATAAAGAGTTAAATAACACCTATCCTGGGTCATATCCGTTAGAGGGTTTTGTACGAAAGTTCAACTACGGAGTATCCGCAGGTGGAGGGTTGGAATTTCCAATTTCGTCGTTGATAAGTTGCCTATTAGAGGTTGTGGTAAGTCCTGATTTTTCGTATCAATATCAACAACCTGCTATACCAAATGTGCGCTACCCTTGGAGCACGAACTCTGTTACCGTTCCTGAAAGAAAAATTATCAATACGGTATTAGAAATATCGCTGGGTCTTCGTTTTATCAACATGGTTGAGTACGTAGATTAAGCAGTTTTTGCAACTCACCAATGTCAGGTAATTCGTCTTTAATGGTTGCCGCAGAATGAATCCATCGCGCATTGGTTTTTTGTACAATGGATTTTACATTCACGCTTCTGATACCACCGCCAACTATTATATTAATTTCATTATCTGCAAGTTGTATTAAGTTTTCTAACTGTGCAATATGCCGTGCTGCATTGCCTTCACCACCCGAAGTTAGTACATTTTTGAAACCAATTTTAATGAGCTGACGCAAAGCAAATTCCTTATCAGGAACAATATCAAATGCACGATGAAAGGTACACGCCATTGGGAAGGCACGTTGCACCAATAGTTCATTTTTAGCAAAATCTATCGAATTTCGTTCCGTTAAAATACCTAAAACAATTCCGTCTATGTTTAATTTTTTACAAAAATCAATATCCGAAATCATCTGTTGATACGCTGAATTATCATATATAAAATCGCCACCATGCGGACGAATCATTACGAATAAAGGAATATCAAAAAACTTTTTTGCTTGTATTATTTCTGCTCTTGGCGGCGTTATGCCACCTGCCGATTTATCCGCACAAAACTCTACCCTGTCTGCACCGAATTGTTGTGCCAACTGTACCGCTTGCAAACTAAAACAAGCTATCTCGACTCCAAAAATCATTTCAATAAATATTTGCTGTCAATTAATTGACTACCACTAATATCATGTACCGCAAAGTTGAATCCGGTTTGCAAACAATATGCCCCATATTCTCCTTTTTTATTCACGGCGATAAAACCAATTTGCTTATCCTTTGGATTAACGCTGCGATACACTAATTGTTTGTGTATGCGCCTTACGGCTTCCTCACAAGCAGCCTGTGGTTTGCGCCCTTGCCGCATTAGCTCAACAACCAAATGCGTACCCGCAACTCGAATTACCTCCTCGCCATGTCCGGTTGCGGTAGCTGCGCCAACTTCGTTATCTACATACAAACCGGCACCGATAATTGGCGAATCGCCCACCCTTCCGTGCATTTTAAATGCCATTCCACTTGTAGTACAAGCACCCGAAAGGTTGCCGTTAGCATCTAAGGCGACCATACCGATTGTATCGTGATTTTCGATATTTACTTTTGGTTGATAATTGGCTGTTTTGAGCCACTCACGCCATTCTTTTTCCGATTCGGGTGTTAGTAATTTTTGCTCTATAAAACCTTGACTTTTGGCAAATGCTAACGCTCCCTCGCCCACCAACATTACATGAGGCGTTTTTTCCATCACAGCTCTCGCAACTGAAATAGGATGCACAATATGCTCCAAGCAAGCTACAGAGCCTATGTTTGCGTTTTCATCCATGATACAGGCATCCAGTGTAACAC
>JAGOHC010000026.1 GCA_017996375.1 Saprospiraceae bacterium
AATTGGTGCATAAATAAAACTAGGGCACAGTCAAATGGATTTTTGCTTGTGTCGCCTGACCCAAGCTGTCAAGACGACAAAATTGATACATTAGGCATATCGGTTGGTAATGCTAGCATGAATCTCCGTGCACTAATAGACTGGGGCATTGTGTATAAAACGATAAAAAACGGCAACCGCAAAGAATATTACGAAGCAGAAAAAGATATGTGGATAATTTTACGGCAGGTAATTATAGCACGGAAAAAACGCGAACTTGAGCCACTGCTGGATGCTCTAAATGACCTCTCGGATGTTGAAGAAAACTCGCCCGATGCCGAAGCATTTAAGAAAGTTGTGTGCGATATCAAAGTATTTTCCTGCAAAGCAAATTCTGCCTTGAACAACCTCTCCAAATCAGATTCCAACTGGCTGATGGGTACGTTTCTAAAACTTGTGAAATAAGTTTATCATACCCATACGTCAACCCAATGCTACATGAAAATTTTTCTCATCGGATTTATGGCAAGCGGAAAAACCACCATAGGTAGCGCATTAGCACATACCTTAGCACTCCCGTTTATTGACTTAGACTACGCCATCGAAACACATTATCAACGAACTATTACTGAACTATTTACCTTGTATGGGGAAGCTACGTTTCGACAAATAGAGCAACAAACCTTACATAACATCATATCACATAATGACGATTTCGTATTGGCTACTGGTGGCGGCACGCCCTGTTTTTATGACAATATGGATGTAATGAACCAAAGCGGTGCAACAATTTTTATGTCGCTAAACAAAGAAATTTTAATTCAGCGTTTGTCACATATTGAAAATGTACGCCCTCTACTCCACGGTTTAGCAGAAATGGAATTACGCACAGAAATTGAACGTTTATTAAAAAAAAGAAGCATTTTTTACCTGAAAAGCCGATTCATCATTTCAATAACCAACCAAACCGTTAACGAAATCGTGTTAGACATAATAAAAGAAATTAATCTCCCGCGTGGATAATTCTTCTGTCACAAAAAGCAAAATACAGCTTCAATTCCCTAAGCATTTTGCTACTATTTTCGCCAAAGAATTCAAAAATTTACGGACATTTAGAGTTCAAAGTTATTAGACTGCAATTTTTAAACTTACTTCCCAACATCTTTAAAACAATATGAGTGAATTTCAGCCATCTGAATTTTTTAGTTTGATTGTGTTTGGCAATTTGGTATCTCATAAAGAAGAAGAAACCATCGTACAAGCATACGCCGATTTCTACCATGACGTAACGTCAAAACATCAAAAGCGTATAAAACTTTTGATAGTAGATGTAAAAGAACAGCACACGCGGCTCAACCAAGTTGCAGATATGTTCGAGTTATCAAAAGATATGTATTTACTTTTTGAGCCCAGCAAACATTCTGTCAGCGAATTTTTGAGTATGGCATCGTTGCATTTGCTACCAAGTTTAGAAACACCCCGCAACATACTACTTGAGTCGTTAAAGTTGGGTGTGCCAATTATTGGTTACGAAACCCTTGAATCGCAGGATATTATTGACAACACTTGCGGTATGTTACTCAAACCCAAGGGACGCGAAGCAAACGTTCGTGCATTTACTGAACTGATAGATATGCTATACTTCGACCCCGAAGTGTTAAAGATATTGGAGCGTGGCGCAAAAGACCGCTACCAAGTTATCACTACTGGTGGTGTGCCAAGTACGACTGGTTTTTAATCTTTTCGGGTACATGCTTATTTTCCTTTCATCAGACAGGCAACAGTTCCTGAATGCTACGGAGTAGTTGTAATTGGTTGCGCGTTCTGATGAGGTTATGTTGCTCATACTTCGTATGATAGTAGGTATCACCGCAAAGGTAATCCGTCAAGAATCGAATTGCTTGTGTAAACGTAACAAGTTGCGCGCCCAATCCCAGTCGTTGCTTATAATAAGGTGTCAGCAGCTCCTTGAGTGCATCGCAGTATCCTGCAAGCAGCGATTGGTAAATCCTAACATTCACACTAACCTTACTTGTGTCCGATTCATCTTCGGCGGCGGTTGCTGCCGTAGTGCGAACCATATCCCCAAAATCGAATAACCACTCCCCTGCCATTACCGTATCTAAATCTATGATGCAACGTGGCTGAAGTGCTTGTTTGTCAAAGAGTATATTACTCACCTTAGCATCGTTGTGCGTTACTGTCAGTAGACTATCGGGTGTGTAATTTTGAATAATCGAGTAGTAAGTCGCCATGATGCGGAGTTCTGCTTGAACGCTGCGTAAGCGCTTTGCGCTATCCTTATGGCAGGCTTGTTGTAGTTGTTGCCAACGAAATTGCGGATTATGAAAATTCGGAATGGTGGTGTGCAAACGCTGAACAGACAAGTCGGCTAAAGCAGCAACGAACGTTCCAAACCCCATTGCCGTTTGGTAGGCAATATCAGGTGAAATTGAAATATCGGCTAAACTTACACAATTTTTAACAAAAGGGAAAACTCGCCAATAGTGAGGATTCCCTTTTACTGTTTCTACAAACAGCGTATCTCCACCGTGCATGGTCTGCAATGGTGTGAGGTGTTCGTAAGGATATTCTTTTTTTGTTAATAAATGTGTATTCAGGGTTTGTATATTTTGCATAATTGCCTGCAGATTACCAAATACATTTGTATTGATGCGTTGTAAAATATACGCTTCATCGGCTGCTTGTGTACTTACCTTAAATGTATTATGGATGTGTCCCTCTCCGTGTGGAACAATGGCAACAATGGCATCTGCAATAAATGCTTCGGCAATACGCTGTAGCCTATCTTGCTGATAGGTGTTTTGCATAAGCATATCAACTAAACAATGGCGTTGGGTATTTTCCCGAAACAGTTAATTGTTGTAATGCGGCTACCACGTCAGCACGATCTTCCTTGTAAGTCACACCATACCATTTATCTTCAGACGGGATAACCGTCAAGTCAATTTCGCCTTGTTTAATCAACAAATTCATCGGCGTAGGTATGTAAAATTCAGCTTTAGGGTTGTGTGCATTTTCAGTAACAAATGCAGAAAACATCTGCTCTAAATGACGAAATAAATCGGGGTGCGCTCCCCAGAAATTCATGGAAACAATTGCACTTGCTGGTAATGCGTGTTGTGCCTCATTTTCTGTATAAAATATCGCATCGCCTTGGCGAAGTATATTCGTTCGTTCTATCACATTAGTAAGGTGAGCATTTTCATCTGTCAAACAAACCCCTCGCGATACCGCACCGTTTTCGGATAGCGTATTCTCTAAAACGTAGCCAACCATGCAGTAGTGTTCAGGCGAAGCCTGCCGAGTTAGGAATTGTGCTATTTGCTCAAAGGCATGCTGACCGTAATAGTCATCTGCATTAATAATGGCGAACGGCTCGTGTATTATAGCTTTTGCTGCTAACACAGCATGCCCTGTTCCCCAAGGTTTGCTGCGCTCAATGTTTTGCGATGTCGGGTATTTCTGCACATCCAATTCTATTTCCTGAAAGGCATACGCTACTTCAATTTTATTAGATAATTTATCGCCGAAGCGAACGCGAAAGTCTGCCTCAAAACTTTTGCGAATCACGAATACCACTTTGCCGAAACCGGCGCGAATGGCGTCATATACTGAGTACTCTAAAATTGTCTCATTGGCAACACCCACGCCATCCATTTGTTTCAAGCCACCATATCTGCTCCCCATGCCGGCAGCTAAAATAAGTAATGTTGGTTTCATATCTTGCTTTATGTTAATGTGTATGTATGGCGCAAAGATATATAAAAATATAAAATGCGAAAAGCCCGGAATGCACACTTTAGTACATCCGAGCGATTCGTCTTCGGTCTCAAGAAAAGAAAACTATTCTTCGAGCAATTTGCATTTCTGCAACGCTATTCGATAAGCCAAACACAGTGTGGCTTGATTTAATGAATAGTGTGAAAATAGTCTTGTGTGAATGAAAACTTCTAATGAAGCTCTTTGTCAAGTTGCGGCAGCTGTAGTGCTACACACACGGGATGAAAAAAATTTGTTGTACAACGCGAAGGTCAGTGACGACGAACATCTGTTGCAGATTTGGTTTGTGGTTTGGCAAATGCAATAGAGGCAAATGCCACCGCCGTTAGGATAATAGCAAATAGTACAAGCTGTTCCATAGTGCAATAGTGTTTCAAAATGTTAGATATAGTGTATTACAAAACAATCAATTAAACATATAAATAATGTATATATTTATTTGCCGTTACAAATATCAAATTTATATTCTATTTTTTTATATGTGTAATGTACTGCGAAGCAAACTTGTGTGACTATATAAATATATTATAAATTTTTATATTTGATATAAAACAACAAGGTTCTTTCGGTAGTTGCGTAGAGGAAGTATTACATTTAGGGGGCAAAGTACACTTTAGCGTTAGGAAACGGTAGGCGGAAAGACAATAAAAAAGGAGTGTAAGCTAATTTTACACTCCTTTTTTGGAAAAATGTGACAATAAATATTTATATTTTTTAATATCTATGCCTCACTTTATTATATAAATGCTTGATTTAAGCTACTATTTTTGTTCTATTGCTTAAAAGCTTTTTATCAAAAGCTTCATTCCGTTTTGAGGTGGCTGTATGCGAAACTGCGTTTTTAGCTTTGTTACATCCTTATCTGACAGCTCAGGATATTTTTGAATATAATCCGTTAGCGTTTCGGCATACTCCACTTCGCGGTATAGTGTATTGTGGTATGGCAATGTTGTACCACTCAGCATATTTCCTGCAACTATTGGTGTATTCCGGTTGCTTATTTGCGCCGTTTTCTTGAGTGGCGAGGGTGTGTGCCGCGTTGGTTTGTGTTCAGAAACCGGTTGTTTGGCAGGCATCGTGTTTATTTTTTTAGGTGTCGAAATATGCTTCCTACGTGGCAGTTCCTCATTTGAGTCAGCGCGGCGCGGAATCTCCGTCAAATACACCGTTAGTTCTTGGTCTTTATAAACATAGTTGCTCGCCAAATTATTCCACGCGCGAATACTGTGGGCGGTGCAATTAAACAACTTTGCTACGCTCTCCAAACAATCACCTTCGCGCACCGTGTATGACGTTTTATAATACTGCTTATCGTTATTTTCAAATATGTTAGCCACCGCAATAGTAGCATCTGTAAATATCCACCCCTGTGGATTATCTAAATATGCTTGAAAGAGTTTCATGGTACGCACTGGTAAAGTGACTTCGCAAGAGCGCCCCTTGCTCGCTGGCACAAAACCTTTTATGTATGCAGGATTTAATTGTTCAATGGTGTATAAAGGAAGTTGTGTAATTTGTGCCAACTGCAAAAACGATACTGGCGTTTCGATGGGTATGGTTTTCGTAATCTGCCAGTCTAACTCCGGGTAAGTGGGTTGTACACCATGCGTCATATAATATTGCATAGCATAAGCTGCCGCCAAAAACGCAGGCACATAATACTGTGTTTGCTTGCTAAGGAATTTCTGAATCTTCCAAAAGTTATTGCTGTGTCCTTTTTTAATGGCTTCGTTTACGCGCGACGGTCCAGCATTATAAGCTGCCAACGCCAACGCCCAATCGCCATACTTTTTATATAGCATACCTAAATATTTTACGGCTGCTGTGGTGGAGCGTGTCACATCTGAGCGTTCATCAACATAGGTATCTATAACCAATCCTTGTTCTAAGGCTGTGTTGTACATGAGTTGCCAAATACCTGTTGCGCCGGCAGGCGAAACAGCTTTCGGGTTAAGTGCCGATTCTAATACAGCGATAAATTTCATATCATCTGGCAGGTTTGCTTCGCGCAACGCTTTTTCGATAACGGGAAACATGACGATACTTCTACCCAAAATTTTTTCCGTTCTATCTCGATTGCGACCTACGTATCCTCGAATGTACGATTTTACTACATCTGTATATTGTGGTGTGATAGAACAAAACATAGCGCTCAGTCGTTCTTTGACGGCAGCATCATTCAGCTCAGGGTCAGTAGGGTCGTCTCCGGCAAATACGATAGGGTCAATGTTGTAAATTGCGGTATTGGTGGTGTGATTGGCGTATGTTATTGAGTGTAACTTAAAAAAAAGGACAATCAGAATGACAAAGGCTTTAACTGTCCGCTTGCGCGAGGCAATTGCTTCCATAAGTTTGTATCCGGTTTAGTTAACAAAAATGAATGAAATAGAAGAAGTTTGCTTGTTTTGCGATTTGGTATGTTATAATAATCGTTTAAAGTATTTCTTTTATTGCGGTGCAAAGATATTACAATTATTTATAAACTAAATAAAATAATTATCTACGATATTTACTGATAATGAACTATTATACGGAACATAGCATAAATGTTTAGATAATATTTTATTATTATCAAATTTGCGGGATAATGTTTCAAGCTACTATCTTTGAATAAAATACTTTGTTTAACACCAATTTAACACAAAAAGCTACCCAATTTCAGTTTTATTAACATTTACCCTAAGTTATTCATCTTATAAATTGCAGTATTAGTCGTTTATTTTTATTTGTTAATACAATTAGCATGCTTTGTTAGGTATTCTGTATTGCATAGTACCTTTTTTTGTAGTAGCTTTGTTTCATCAAAATAATTATTCAATTACAAACCAATTATCTAAATGGATTTCACACAAGCAGCAACGTATAGTGGCATCGGGATAGGCACTGTGTTGGCGGTTGTATTATCTTACACCATCAACAAGTCAATACTCTGGGCAATCATACATGGCATTTTAGGGTGGCTTTATGTACTGTATCACGTAATATTTGTCAGACGCTACGAAGCATAAAATTACACTCGGCATTTACCTCAAACAATTTTACAGTAACAGTTTACACGCAATAATCGGTAGGCAAGTTCGCGCACTTTACCTATCCGGCTATGCTTTACTCAATCGCAAATTTTGATTATGAAAATAGAAAACGCAAAGGCACAAATGAAAAAGGGAATTTTAGAAATGTGCATACTTTCTATCATTTCTGCCGAAGGAGAAGCCTATCCTTCCGACATGATTCAACGGCTAAAAGAGTACGACTTGATAGTCGTTGAAGGTACGCTGTACCCGTTGCTCACACGCCTAAAAAACGATGGATATTTGGGCTACACGTGGCAGGAGTCGCGTACTGGTCCGCCGCGCAAATATTATCAAGTCACTCCGTCAGGGGTCGCGTTTTTGTCTGAGCTGATGGAGGCTTGGGCGCAACTTGTATCAACAGTTCATCAAACTACTAAAACAATCAATCATGAATAAGATTTCAAACATCAATCTGGGAGGCTACCCAATTACTATTGACAACGATGCTTATACCCTTTTAGAAAATTATCTCGCAGCACTACATCGCCATTTTTCCACTTCGGAAGGTTGCGAAGAAATTATCAACGATATTGAAATTCGCATGGCAGAGTTACTGCAAGAACGCGCACAAGGCAAGGCTATTGTCACCATCAAAGATGTACAGCAGGTTATCGGCATTATGGGCACACCGGAAGATTTTGCAAACGACAGCGATCCTGCAACAGACGATGCCAATACTAACCACCAAAGAGATACTTCAAAAGAATTTCGCTTCGACGAGCGCGGCGGGCAAAGCTACCAAACTGGAAAAAGATTATTCCGCGACCCCGACGACAAAGTGGTCGGTGGCGTTTGCTCCGGTTTAGCGGCATATTTCGGCATACAAGATCCTGTCTGGGTGCGACTACTATTTGTTGTAATGTTACTTTCCGGTGGCTTTGGCGCAGCAATTTATATAGCACTCATGATTATTGTGCCGTATGCCAAGACATCGACAGATAGGCTCGCCATGCGCGGTGAAAAAATTGACATTGAAAACATCGCCAAAATTGTGGAGGACGGATTCCAAAGCGTTTCGCAGAAGTTTGCAGAGTTTGGTACTGATGACGAAAAAAAAAAAGCGACAAGCGGCGTAGGTGGCAATTTTAGTGGCAAAATATTTCTTAGCAATGTGTTTGGCTTTTTGGGAGAGGTGTTTCGTGCGCTGCTCCAAACCTTAGCAAAAGTTGGTCGCCCAATACTCATCGTAATAGGTGCTATCCTCATCATATCCTTAATCATCAGTTGGTTAGGTATGTTGTTCGGGTTCTACTTCTCGCTGCCCTTTTTGAGTTACGTTACACCTAACTCAGGCTTCCGCTCCGCAATGGGTATGACCAACTCTTTAGTGGTAATTGCCATACCAATTTTAGCTTTAATATTTTTGATAGTACGGCTGGCATATCGCACCAAAATTAACAGCAATATAAAAGCTGGTATGTGGTCGTTTTGGTTTATTAACCTCATAAGCTTAGGTTTTGTTGCCACGAGTTTTGTGCGAGAATTTAAATCGAGAGTAGAAGTAAATAATAGTGTTGATTTATCAAATGTGCAGTCGGATAGTTTATTACATTTCACTGTATTCAAACCCGACGTAGTGCGCGAATCCAACATTCAGTTTTTTGATACTGAATTGTATGACGATGCGTTGCTTAACCGCAATGTATATCTGGATATCCGCACAAGCGATGACGACAAATTTCATGTAAGTGAAAAGCACATTGCTTTGGGTGCTAATTTGCAAGAGGCGAATAGCCTTGCAGCCAATATTAGTAAATTAGTAAGCGTGCAGCCCGACCAAACGTTGTCGCTCATACCTTCGTTTTTGATTCCGAAAGGGCAAAAATGGCGGGCACAAGAAGTTGCTGTTACGATAGAAGTGCCTAAAGGAAAACACTTGCGCTTTGGCGATGGGTTTCAGTGGCAACACAACGGTAGGTTTGAGTTGAGTCAGAAAAATGATGAAGAAGGTGTTGAATGGCATTCATTTGAAAATCACTTGTGGCGCATGGAAGCGGATGGGTTGTATTGTGTGGACTGCGAGCGTCAGTTTAGTGAAGAAGCACAAGAAGTTGAGGAAAAGTGATGAACTGAATATTTTATTTTTTAAACGTTTTAGTAAAAAAACTCCCTACCACACAATTGAGTTGTTGGCAGGGAGTTACCGTTTATAATAGAAGCCGTTATTGTAAAATGTAGCTTTGATATTATAATTAAGTTAAAATCAATATCAATACATAAAATACTTTTATTGAATTGAAATCTGACTGTCTTTGTTTATTACAAGTATTTTATCATGTTGTCGTATTCAATCTTAACTTGCTGTTTGCTAATTATTTTGGGGCATATCGCAGTAAAGTAATCGGAAGAGGCGGAGTTTGCCGCCTCTCCCGCATTACGCGATATAATTGGATTATTCAAGAATTAACATCTTCTTGGTAGCGGTTTGGTTGCCAGTAGATAATTGATAGTACAATACCCCTGTTGCACCTAAGTCGCTTTTGTTGATGCTCACTTGATTGTAACCTTTAGCAAACTCACCTTCTACTACCTTCAACGTGCGACCAGACAGGTCATAAATTTTTAAAGTAGCAGCCGATGCTTGCGGCAAGTTAAAGCTGATAGTTGTCGTTCCTTTGAAAGGGTTCGGTGCATTTTGATATAACTCGAAGCCTTCTGTTGCAAGTGTTGCAGTTGTATTGCTGTTGAACTGTAATGCCACATCTAAGTTTTCGATAGTGCTATCACCTTTGTATGCTTCTGCTACTGTATAGCGAGAAGAAAGTGACATTACTTTGCTTAATTGTGCATTCGCCTTGCTGTTGAAAGTTACGGAAAATAATACTGCATCGTCCTTCAATGTAGTTGTGTTGAAGTTATTCCAGCTGGTAGTGATTGCGCCTTCGGCAGCATACGTGAACCCGAAGTTGTCCGTAGTTAAACCTGCTAATTCGCCGGCTTTCACATCTGCCAATTCTAAGGCTCTTGTATCGAAGTTCAACGTAAACTGATACCCTGCAATGTTCGTAAAGTCTTTGGCTGTGAAATTGACAGTGAACGTTTCGCCTGCATTCACAGTTTGGTCTTTTACTTGAAGTTTAAGGCTACCGTTTGCGTTACGGTCTTCGCTGCCTAATAAGTTGCTTGCTTGTGCGCTATTGTTTACGTCTCCTACCTTGACCCCTACGAAATTCATATTCATACCTTCCTGTGTTAAGTTGTTGATGTCATACACCTCAGGGAAAGTCTGTGTGAAAGGATTTGCCGGATTCGGGAACGTGTAACTTGCATCTACGAATCTCCATGAAGTATTTGCCGGATATGCTGAATATATTTGTAAGATTAACTTACGCAATTCAACCATATCGAAAGTAGTTATCGAACCAGATTTGTTGATATCTGCTGCAATCATCTTGTATGGAGAATCCAACAACTGAAGTCCTAATATATGTTTGTTGATAAGCACTAAGTCAAAAGTAGTTACACCATTTAACGGGTCCATCAACTTTTCAGGGCGTACAGTATAAGCGTTATCAACAAATAAGTTGAATGCAAACTGACCATTAGCTTGCGTCAAGAATGACGGTATCGGGCTGCTTGCACCTTGAGCTGTTTGTATTGTAACATCTTCTACGTTTTCGCCTTCTTCGTTGTGGATATTACCTGATACTTGAGCAGATGCTTCTCCTACGAACGCACAACCTCCCATATGAGCCTGTACGAATACGTATGCTTCGCAATAATCCCAGTTACCTGAGTTGTCGCGTACCCATATTTGTAAGAATTGCGTACCAATATCTTCACAACTAAAAACAACGTTAGTAGAGCCTGCTGAAGGTGGCGTGTTTGGTCCGCCGCCCAACGTTTCAATTTGTCTTACACGCACATCGTCTAAGTCAATACCTGAACAGTTATCGTAGCTGGAGTTTTCATTTAAGAAATCTATTGCCCAAAGCGTGGACATTGCCGTATCTACAACACCATCGTTGTCAGTATCCATCGGGTTTAGTTCAACCGAAAGACCGAAGTAACAAACAGGTACTGGTTTTTTTCCGTCCACAATCGTCACGCGATAGAAACAAGTATCTCTGTTACCGCAACCATCTTCTACAACATAAGTAAATTTGTGTGTACCGGTAGGGTATGTTCCGCTTGCGCTTGGTGTGTGTCCTGTATAATCTGTAGAACCGTTGTTGAATAAATCAACATAGTACGTATAGCTAAGTTCGCTTGCTGGCGTGCAATCATCTGTTGCCGTTACTGGGCGGTTGATGAAGGCATCGCAGTTAGCATTAGCAGCATAAATTAAAGTATCTGATGGGCAAGTTATTACAGGTGCAACCGTATTTTGAACTTTGATAGTTTGTGTATATGACCAAAGCCCTGCTTGATTAGTTGAATTATATTGGCACCAGTCTAATACATACCACTTACGCAAGATTTTCAAACAAGCTGGTGGTTGAATCGGTAATACTAAATCTTCGTGTGTTACGGCGATGTGAGCACATTCGTCAGCGTTGTATCGTACAATACCTCTACCCGGATAAACCGATTCGATTTGGTCAGGTTCAGTACCGCCGGCACAGTTTGTAATTACTACATCTTCTGGCCAGTTAATATCGTCACTTGAAAATGGATCTTGGTTTACAACGTCAATGCGCTGAGTACAAGTAGCTGTTAAGCCTGCGCCGTCAGTAGCCGTCCAAGTTCTGTAAATAGTACCTGTACCGCAATCGTTCAAACTACCTGAGGTAGAAGTTGTTATGGTTACAGAGCAGTTATCAGTAGCACATGCTACACCTGTTAAACCTAACTCGAATGGATCTTGACCACAGTCTAATACTTTGTTAGGCGGGCAAGTGATGGTCGGTGCTGTTTTGTCTTGCACCGTTGCATTTGCCATACACTCATTGTAACGACCTTGGTCTTCGTATTGATATGTCGCTACATCATTTGTAAGTAGGTCGTAAGCGCGAAGGCGTACCTGTACAGGGTTGCCAATATCGCTACAGCTAACCGTAATACATGGTGTAAACGGCACTCCTGGACCATCATTCATACGCTTTATTAGTATTGTTACATCAGAGCAATTATCATAACTACCTGCATCAAAGCTATCCCAACATACAATAGTTTCTCCTGTTGCAGTTGACGATGTAGAACCGCCATAGCATTGCTGGGCATTTTGGTCAGCTGCCAAGCCGACAGTAATAAATTCTTTACAAACTGCTACTGGAGCGTCATCATCTGCTACTACTATTGTTATCGATCTAGTTGCCGTGTTTCCACAATCGTCAGTTGCTGTATAAGTTACTGTGTAAGTACCTGCCGGAATTTGCGTTACCGTGCGTGGAAATGATGTATAAGTATTTCCTAAGAAAGTTGCAGAAACTTGTACACTTGGGTCACAAGCATCTGATACTGTCGCTGCCGGAAGAGTTACAGTACCATAGCATTGTCCTGCTACTGTACCAAAAATTGCCGGAGCTGTTACGTTAATAACTGGAGGAGTCGTATCGTGTACTTTGATAATTTGTAAACAAGGGGTTGTTTCTCCTGTACACCAGTTTAGTACCGTCCATGTACGTAAAATCTTATACGCATTGCTCGTTGTATTACCGCCTGAAGCCGGACAAATCGGAATGATTTGATCAGTATAGCCAGCATTTATTTCACATAATCCAGTATTGGAAGGCCATAGGCTTTCCCCTGTATCGAAGGAACCATTTCCATTTCCGTCAATATAAGGTGCGCCTGTACACGCCGGAGACGGATGACCATTTGCATCCAATTCAGAAGTTTCGTCACCTATAGTGTTATCACCGCAATAAGTATTAATGGTATTCAATAAGTGTCCGTTACCAATACATTCAAAAGCAGGATTATTACCCGCTAAGCCATCCCAATGAGGGGGGCAATATACAAGGTTCTGCGGAGCACGTTCAACAAATAAGTATTGCTTACAAGTATCACCATTACCACAATGGTCATACACATATACGTCGCGGATAAGCACGGCGCTGAAGCTTGTTCCAAAAGTTAAATCATTACAACCTAGGTCTAAGTATTGTTCGTTTGCATATACATACGTTAGGTTATCATCACAGTTGTCGATAGCGTCTGGGCGACCCACCAATCCGCTCAAGTCTGCGCGCGAGTAGGTACATGGTACAGTATCGGTAGTAACCGGAATTCCGCCGATGATAGCTTCGTTACAGTTAATCACTGGAGCGTACTTGTCTTCTACACGCAACAATGACCAGCATCTATTACCGGAAGATTGGTCAATGATGTGTACTTTGTATTGTGTACTTCCGCACAAGTCAAAATCATCGCCATAAATAGTGAGCGGTGAAGCACTTGCCGGATAAATCTCTTGTGTTTCATCCAAGTTTGTAATTTTAATCAAAAATGGACCTGCACAACTTGATGTCCAAGTTGCTACCTCGCTTGCATTGAGCGCATAGGAGCAATCTTGGTCTAAGGAAACGTTCTTATTCGAGCAAGACAAGCCGCACTGCGCGTGCAACGTGTTTGCCAAAAACACAGTAAGTAAAAGTGGTAATGCTACGAGGCACATTCGTCTGAAAACGCTGTGGGCATTACACAAACTGCTTGAAAACAGTGTTGAATTAGGTTTTCTCATGGGAAAGAAAATTTAGTGAAAAAATGTTTTGAGATAATTTGTAATAAAAATTAAGCCTTAACTTAATACCTCTTTTATGTTCATGGATATTAAATTCTGTTTGATGGTTTTCAAAGTTTAGCTAATCGGTAGTTGTTATCGCAGTATAAAGTTGTGTCGGGTTTGATGCACAGGGCATCAAACGAAGTAAACCCAAATCGGTAATTCGCGTCATAACATCGCCGGACTTGGTTGTAAACCCAAGCGATTAGTATGCTCTCGTATAGTTATAAAAATCGTAGAGAAAAAGTATATAAGGCAGGAATTGAAGGTTTGTTCATGGTATCAATTTGTTGCCTAAGCTGTTTTCTCAATGTATGTTTATCACGTCCTGTATAAATGCTGTTCAATGATGAACGTTGGGTTTTGAGAAGTGGTAGTTGAATCGTTTTTGTTCTTCTTTTTGATAGTATATATAAGTCAAATCAAATGCCAATTTTTAAAAATTCATTAATTTTTTTAAAATATATTTTATTGATAATCAATTAATTAAAACAAATTTATTTGAATAATCTGGCCAATAATGAGCGTGGCATTCCCTCACCTTACTGTGTGTGAGGGAGCCAAACTCAATCCCAAAAACCTAATGTCGTAAGGTTCTCAGAAAGGCGCCAATATGAGTACAATATATCTTAAAAATATTTAATTTATCTTAACCATTTTCTTTGTGATGACAGGTTGCCCCGTCACCGAAAGTTGGTAGTATAACACACCATTCGGGAGTGCATCTTTTGCTTCGTTGAGCATGAATTGTTGCTCGCCGCTGTCAAAATATCCGTGTTGCGTTGTGAGCAATTTCCCTTGCATATCAAACACCCTGAGTGTTACATCTTGTGCTTCGGCTAACTGGAAACCGATTGTCGTACTTTGCGAAAATGGATTCGGCACATTTTGGTATAGCACCGCCAATAGCTCGTTGGTATCGGCGGCGGCATCGGTTGTAAATTCCAATTCCAAATGCAGATTTTCTTCCTCGCGGTATGCCTCTGCCTTTGTGCGTGCGGAAGTTAATCGCAACGCCTCGCTCAATAATGCTGTCTTATTCGCTTTCATTTTTAGGGTGAATAAAACAGCATCGTCTGGCACAAGTAGATCGTTAAAGTTTTCCCAGTTAGTAGTTATCATTCCTTCCGATAGGTAGCGCGTGCCGAAGTTTTCAGCAGAAACGCCCCAATCGTTGTTGGGTAGTATGTCTAATAAGGTTAAAACATCTGTATCAAATTGCAACGTACCTTGATACGCTATCAAATCTTTAAAATTAGCTGCACGAATAGGTAACTCATAAACTTCTTCAGCTTGCAACTGTAGGGCATTAGTACGAAGTTTTAAAGTGTTGGCATGGCGCGCCTCGCTGGAGAGTAATCCATTTGGGTCAACACTATTATTTACATCGCCAACTTTTATAGCTACCCAGTTTTTATCTAAAACGGATGTGTTGAAGTCTGTAACATTCATTACCTCCGGTATGGCACTTGCAAACGGATTGCTTGGGTCAGGGAAAGTGTATGACGCATCTACAAATCGCCAAGCGTCATTATTTGGCAGCTCCGTAATTTGCTGTAAAATCAGTTTGCGAAGTTGCACCAAATCGAAAGTAGTAACCGTGCCACTCTTATTGATGTCGGCAGCAATAATTTTATATGGTGAATTAAGATACTGCATACCTAATAGATGTCGTTGAATCAACACCATATCATAAGTAGTAATACCACCATTGTGGTCAGTATCTCGTACTGCACGGATAGCATAATTGCCGCCTACAGTCAAGTTTTGGAACAAGTAGTTGCCAATAGTATCCGTCAAAACGGTATCTTGCATAGTACCCTGTACCAACACGTTGGCGAACCTTATTGGAATACCTATTTCATTCAGGATTGTACCTTTTATGATAGGCACCAAACCACTCGTACAATGATTACTGTTATCAGTAATTACCACCAACGTTGAGCAAAAGCCACTATTGCCGGATTCATCCATTGCCTTAATCATTACATTTTGCACACCTAAGCTGGCGCAGGTAAATGTTTGTGGCGTTGCCGTCAGGGAAATATTCGCAGAGGTAGTACAGTTGTCGTTTACTCCCACAATTAATGTGGCTGCATCAATAGTCGCGATGCCATAATTATCAATCGGAATAGTAACGGCACTATTGCAAACCGGTGTTGGTGGATTGATGTCGCGTACCGTGATAGTCATGGTATCGCGCCCAATATTTCCGCAACCATCGGCAGCCGTAAATTCTACCCTGTGTATCCCTTTCGGGTAATGCCCGCTCGCATTACTACCTGATGCTGTTGCAAATGGAGAGTTATTCATAATCACAACATTTGGGTTGCAATCTGTAGCCATCGCATTGGTGGAAATACTCACATCGGCAGCACAAGTATTCCCGAATAAATTTACCGTCACATCAGCAGGAGCTACTACTACCGGTGCCATATTATCTATAATACTGATAGTTTGGTCGGCAGTCCAGTATCCTTCAGGTTGGGGGTTATTTGGATTATACACACATGGATTAATGACTAACCACTTACGTATAATATTATAACACGCAGGTTGCGAGATATTCACAATTTGGTCAGTATAAATCACCTCAGGTTGCGTACAGCCCGAAGCCGTCACTAAGGGGAATCCTGTTATTGAGGGTGCAACGCTGCCGCCACAAGTGCTAATTGTATAATCCGGCGGAAAAATGACCGATACATTTGCATTATTTTGCACCGTTACGCGCTGCATACATGATGCCGTATTGCCGGCAATATCGGTAGTACGCCAAGTTCGGTCAATATATCCGATTCCGCAGTTATTTAAAAACAAAGCATCAGAATGTGATGTTGAAGCAATAAGGCAGTTATCGGTAGCTTGCGGCGAACCCGTCAGCGAAAGGTTATTATAATCATCTTCACAGGTTATTGTTATATCATCAGGACACGTAATTATTGGCGCAAAAGGCTCTGTAACAATGAGTTGTGATGGACAAGTATTCACTCGTCCGTCCATATCTGTTACGCGCAACGTAACAGGAACTGGAGCATTCACATCGCTACAAGTGACATATATTGCGCTGCTAAAAGCTTGTCCCGCACGTTCAATTTCCATATAATCAATCGCGCAGTTGTCGTAACTTTCGCTATTAATTAAACTTGCCGGTACTACTGTGATACCGGTGTTATCCAACTGCACCGTTATTTGTTGCACACAAATAGCAATCGGCGAAGCGTTGTCGCGTACCTTGATAGTATTATTACAAGTTGCTGTATTGCCGGAGCCATCCGAAGCAGTATAAGTAACTACGTAATCGCCCAGTGGCACATTGTTGTAGATAGCAACACCAGACCCAAACTGCCAAGAAGGGATAACGCTGGCTACAGAGCAGTTATCGAAAGCGATAGCATTGGGAAGTGATACTGCCGTATGGCAAGTACCTATATCATTAATGTTTATTGTTAAATCATTAGGACAAATAATGGAAGGCATAAGCTCATCCAACACGCGCAGCGTACCCAAACAATACTCCGTTGTGGCGACATCTACTACCGAAAAACTCAGCGTTTGCCCCAGATACGCGCAACTGATAGTGGCGTTGGGTAGCACTTGCCCGGTAGAGGTAAACACCGATACAATTTGGCTTGAACCGCAACCGCTTTCGGACGAAAGCACCATATCGGGTGTAACGGTAACGCTGCCACTCGCGGGCATAGGTATCGTTACATTTTGCCGACAAGTAAGCACGCATTGTGCTTGAGCGGTAGAGTATGTAAAGGTTGTTCCTATCATAAATATAAACCCTAAAAGGGCGCGAAGTCCGCAGTTATTTTTTAGCGAACTGAAACGAATACGAATAAGTGTGTGTAGTTTCATTGTAAGCAACATATTGAGAATAAAGGGTTTACCATCGAAATACATCAATGGAAATGAGCAGCCGTTATAGCCCGAAAACATGACTACAATTGCTAATATAGTTGCCTAAATGAGTGAAAAGTATTACAAAGATGTGCGAGTGTGGCGTGCAGAAATCATCTGCAAAAAATTGATACAGGGGAAGTTACGTTCGGTAAATCACTAAGGGAATAGTAGCGGCAATCGTCGTCGAGCAGTCATCGTAAAAAGCATAATCAGTAGGCATCGCAACGCTACACGGATAGGGAGAATCTGATAGGGAACTGAAGAAAGCCGGAAACTTCTCGTGGTATGTTTATCTGCGGAAGCATTGCACAGCGTTCATGGAATCTCATATCGTGTAAACGAGGTACGTTCAAATGTCTGTCAAAACTTACCGTCAAAAAATGTAGTTGTTCAATTGCATAATCGTATTTGTCGTGTGTCTCTAAAAATATAAAAAAGTAAAAGGGATGATTCTAATAACAACATTCATATATATTTCAAATACCATGCCTAATTTATTAGCATTTTTTTGATATATAAACATATATGATATGTTCAATGCAAGAGGTGTGCCAATTTTATTGCATTATTCGGCATAAAATTTTAAGCGCAGACGACTCTCGATAAACTCCGATGTGGGATGGCGCAGTTGCAAGCGCACGCGCACATTCATGTATGGCTTGGAAAGAAACGGTTTGGCATCCACCAACGATGGCTGCACACTCAGAAATGAAGAAGTGTTCAAAGGTACTTCATCGTAGTAGGCAATTTCCTTAATGTTAGCAGGATCAGTTTCGTCAAAGAGATAAATATTTATGCGGTAGATAAAATCGTAATCAATACCCAAAACCGAAGTGAGTTGAAACTCCTTGGGGCGAATTGCTGGAATATCGTTGAGGGTAACGCCATTGCCTGCCACGATTGCATCAATGTTGGTCGGCACATTTTTTATATCAAAATAATGCACGTTAAAATTGTCCAAACCAGCGGGAATATCAAAAGCAACTTCGTAAGGAATTTCAAAGCGTTGTTCAATCTCTTTTCGGCAACCAACAATACTCAATAATAAAATAATGAAACTTATTAAAAGGCAATATTGGAGCGGTAAATTTTTGGTAATCATATTAAACAATAATTTATATATTTTTTAAAAAAAATAATTTCAAAAAAAACACAATTCATTACGAATAAAATAATATCATATACTGTAAATAAAAATATGAATATATTGTTAATAATTGAAATATATTGATAATCAGTTTTTAATGTATTTTTTAAACATTGCATTGTTAATAAAACAATATATTTTCAAACTCTTTCCACAGCCATATCGGCAACCGCTTCCTAAATAGGATAAAATAAATTGGAAGTTTTAAAAAAAATTTCACACCTTTGTAACCCACGATGGATGATGGCAGGCGAGCAAAAAAAATCTTCGCAAAGGCAAATAAAACCCGATACAAAAAAACTATTCTACCGTTGCAGCCCGTCAAAGTTAAAAGCAAACTTAGAGATTTAAACTACACGTTGAAGTAAAAAAATTCTTTGATTTTTTTTAGTCGTAACACACACGACTGAAACGCTATAAAACACACTTTTATTATGATGGTGAAAGACTACGTATCGGTATGGGATAACTGCTTACGGAACATTAAGCGCAACATCAATGCACAAAGTTACAAAACTTGGTTTGAACCTATCAAACCAGTGCGCTTGGACAATAACGCCCTGACTATCCAAGTGCCAAATAAGTTTTTCTACGAATGGTTAGAAGAGCATTATGTTGCCTTACTCAAAATGACCATCAAACAAGAATTGGGTGATAAGGGTCGCTTGGAGTACATGATAGTCAATGGTACGCCCGCACCAGTTATAACCGAATCCAATAATATGGCTGTCATCAACAAATCGGCGAAAGCAGTTTCTGCGGCAGCTGCTTCACGGTACACCACTACCGAACCTGAGGAGATAAAAAATCCGTTTGTCATACCGGGCATCAAGAAAGTTAAGATTGACCCGCAGCTTAATACAAGCTATTTGTTCGATAATTTTATTGAGGGCGACTGCAATCGCTTGGCTCGCTCGGCAGGTATCGCGGTAGCTAAAAAACCCGGCGGCACCGCTTTTAATCCTTTGGTATTTTTTGGCAACGTAGGTTTGGGCAAAACACATCTGGCGCAAGCCGTCGGCAACGAAGTATTGGCGAAGCATCCCGAAAAGGCGGTGCTGTATGTGTCGTCCGAAAAGTTTACCAATCAGATCATCCAATCTATCAAGAATAATGCGGTAAATGATTTTATCAATTTTTATCAATTAGTAGATGTGTTGATTGTGGATGATATTCAGTTTTTGGCAAACAAGCAAAAAACACAGGAGATTTTCTTCCATATTTTTAATCAGCTACATCAAAGCGGCAAGCAAATAATTCTGACTTCTGACCGACCACCGAAAGATTTGGACGGCATGGAGGAACGCCTCATATCGCGTTTCAAGTGGGGGCTTTCTGCCGACTTGCAATCGCCGGATTTTGAAACGCGGATGGCAATTTTGGAAGCAAAAATGGGACAGGAAGGCGTTGATTTACCCAATGATGTGTTGGAGTTCATCAGCTTTAATATCTAGAGCAATATCCGCGAATTAGAAGGTGTGTTGGTGTCGCTCATCGCACAATCTTCTCTAAACAGAAAAGGGATTGACGTGGGCTTAGCGAAAGAAGTGGTACGCAATTTCGTATCCGAAATTAATAAAGAAATTACTATTGAGTTTATACAAAAGTTGGTGTGCGAGCACCTGAAAATTCCGGTAGAAAAACTGCAAGGACAAACGCGCAAACGCAACGTGGTAATTGCTAGACAGTTATCTATGTATTTGGCGAAGAATTTAACAAACCGCTCCCTCAAATCTATCGGCGAGATGTTTGGCGGGCGCGACCACAGCACGGTGATTTATTCTTGCAAAACCGTTCAGGATTTGATGGACACCGACACTATTTTTAAAGAAACCGTCTCGGATATCGAAAAGAAAATAAAGATGAGTGTGAACGAGTTGTAGCACCTAACGTAAAAAGAACAATGCACCACCTAAAGGAAGTTACTTTGGGTGGTGCAAATATTAAAAAAAATTATTACCGCACTCTTATGGTTTCACTTATTTCTACCGAATGGATTATGTTGTCTTTTATATAAAATGCTAATCCTACGCCTCCTTTACAGTCAATACTTAAAATCCATTCTTTTTTGGCAACATTACAACGTGAATCAATTTTATTCAAGATTGGAATATCTGAATCATTGTAAAAAATATTACTAACCTCACTAAAGTATTTATTCTTAAAGCAAATGCCTTAGTGTAATTGCTCATATTTAGAAATTATTTAATTAATAGTATTTTTTCAACGTGGGTTACGTGATTACAAATGTATTGTAGAAAATAAAGTCCACTAATAAAATTTGATGTATCAATATTTTTCTGTGATAAAATATCCTTACCAAATCGCCAACGCAGGTATCTGTAGGGGTGACGTAATAGTCAAATCTTCAAATATCTTTTCTTCGCAATTTGTTATATTTAACATTTGCAACATAAGCATTAACCACAACAAAAAACAGGTTACTCATGCGGGCAACCTGTTTTCATTGGCAGATATTTTATTTTAAAATCAGCCTTCGTATTTCACTAAAAGATTGATCCATATTGCACGCGATACTCTGAATATCCATACAAACATGAGTGCCATTAATAATACGAGTATCAAGAAAGACATATCCAAACTCAAGCCCAAAACCCAATGTAAAAGCACCACTACCAACACGCTGAACATACCCGTCCAGATATACGAAATAAACATTGACCCGAAGTAGTAACCAGGCTCCGGAAAGAAGTTGAGTCCGCATTTCGGGCACTCCTCATTCATATCAAACGGCTGTTTAAAACTTAACGTAGCAGTAGGAAATAAATCACCCTCATGGCAGCGTGGACATTTTAAGTTCCAGATGCCATATAATTTTGTACCCTTCCCCATATTAATTCATGGCTTTTATTTTCGCTAATAGTTCTTCGGTGGGCTGCGTTGGTTCTCCGGCAGTTTTGCCGAGTGCGATGGCGGTTTCGGCAGCAGCCAACGCCTTGCTTTTCTTGCCTAATTTATAGTACAGGGCAGCCAAAGTATCATTATTAAAATATTGATTATCTAACTTAATAGATTTTTTTGCCCACTTTACTGCTTTCTTTAGCATTGACTTATCTTCAATTACTTCGTAAAATGTCCAAGCTGCTTCATTCAATTCTTCAGCGCTGTCGCTATATGCTTTAAAATAGCTTACCGCCGATTTTGCATAATTGGCGCGGTCGCCGCGATTGCGGTAATACACCATCTTGTAATTATTGAAGGTTCTTTCGGCGTTTTCGGGGTTTGTTTTTTTTAGAACAGCCTGAATTTCATCCAACGATGCGTTGGGGTCGTCCAATTTATTGTAGAGTAGTGTTTCAATTTTTTGGTTCACCATATCTTTTGAATAGAGTGTTTCAAACCGTTCTCTATTATCCAAAATATATTGAAACATCGGACTATTGGCATCTGTTGCCATGTCAAATAAAAACTTACTGTTGCGCTCGCTTGCCCAATCTTTCTGCGTTTTGAGATACTCATCTGCAATTTTGCCATGTGTGCCCGTCATCGCTTCGCGGGCAGCATAGGCATACCCAAAAAGAAATTCCGGGTTGCGGTCGCCACGGTCATAACGCATATTTAACACTCCAATTTGCTTAGATGGGTCGAGGGCATCATTTGCTAACTGCAAAAATTGCTCGCCGTCATGATAACCGACTGCTTGATGTACAATAGCCCCATCGGTAGGGTTGATAAACAACAAAGTCGGATAAGCACGGACGTTGTAGGTTTGGCTGAGGGCAATGCCTTCGCCTTTTTCCATGTCTATTTTGGCATTGACAAATTTTGCGTTAAAAAGGTTTGCCACATCGGGTTGCATGAATGTTTCGCGTGCCATTTTTTTGCATGGTCCGCACCACGTTGTGTACGCATCCATAAACACTATTTTGTTCTCCTTAGCTGCTTTGGTGAGGAGGTCTTTCCATGCCAAGTCGTGTTCAAAATTAATGCCTTGTGCCGATGCAATTTGCGGAAGCACAAACAGGCAAACTAACAAACAGGAAGCAAAAATTTTTTTCGTCATAAAGTTGATAATTAGATATGTTGTGAGTTTAACTTTTTTGCAATTCTTCAAGCAGTTGTTGTGCTTGCATTGAGGGCTTGCCGGTTTCTTTGGCAATTTCTATGCTTTTATTAGCAGCAGCGATGGCATCCTTCTTTTTACCATTTTTGGTTAAAACAAGTGCATACGTTGTGTAGTATTCGGGCAATCCGCCGTTGTTAGCAGCTTTTTTGGCTAATTTCTCTGCTTCCTTCATCGCTTTAGCATCTGTGCCGAAATTTTGATAAATTTTAGTCGCTAAATCGTGTGTTTTGTTAGCATCATTTTTTATCACTTCTTTTTGGTATAATGCTGCTGCCTTGAGGTAGCCGTTGGCATCTTTAGTGGCTAAATAATATTGCATATCCGTGTTCATGGCAAAGGCTTTTGCCTTATCGGGTGCATACGTTTTCATTTTGTTTTGTGCTTCGCGCAATAACGATTCTGTTTTGAAATCAATCGCTTTGCTTGCAGTACGTGCGCATGCCGATTCAATTTTTTCTTGCACGGCGGCATCCGTCGTAACCAAAGTTCCAATGTTCGCTTTGTTGGCAATCAATAAATCAAAAATGCGAGAGTCTGCCTCCGAAGCGGATTCAAAAATTATTTTGAGCGTAGGCGCGGAAGTGTCGTTCTTTTTCGTCATCAAATAATCGTTGGCAATTTTCAGCGGCGATTTGCCTGCTTTGTTAAGAGCCTGAATGTATTTCAAAATGAATTCGGGCTCGCGGTTACCATTTTGGTATTCTTTTTCAAAATCTGCACTCTTGTCATTTTTACCTTGCACCATTTTACCTAAATCAACAAACGGATCTACTTGCAAAGCTCCGCGCTGCGAGTGTACAACTTTACCATCTGCATCAATATAAAACAAAGTAGGAAATGCCGACACCGGATATTTGGTGCGAAACTTTACGCCTTCGCCTTCCTCCAAATCCAACTTCATATTAATAAAATTTTGGTTGTAGAAGTTACCTACTTTTTCGTCCGTAAATACTGTAGCTGCCATACGCTTGCAGGGTCCACACCATTTGGCGAAGCCATCCACAAAAATAATTTTATCTTGTGTTTTGGCAAGTTGCAATGCTTCTTCCCAAGTACCATGGAAAAATTCTATGCCCTGTGCAAAACTATTGACTGAATACAGCAGGATAATTATTATATAAAGGATATTTTTCATACTAAATTAAAAAATTAGGTTGTTCAAAAGATTAATTGTCAAAATAAAACTGCAATAACCGTGCAAAGATAGTGCATTTATTTGGGGGAAAACGTTATGATTATCATAAATATTGCAGTGGCAACTCATAGTGCTTTTGAAAATATATACGTTGCGTAGTGTAAATGCAAGTATTGGCATCAGAACGCATAATTTTCCATGCTGTAAAAGTTAAATATAACATTTTTTGCATATTTGAGTAGTTCGTTATATATTGTTGAACGAGGCACCCAAGAGTAGGTTGTAACCTTGATAATTATTTATTTAACCTTTTAAATTCTTTGTTATCAGAATCTCAAAATTTTATTTC
>JAGOHC010000171.1 GCA_017996375.1 Saprospiraceae bacterium
GCGCTATGCCGTAGGCACGTAACTTTTCTTTTGTAGCAGCCGAAAGCCATTTTGTTGTCCATGCTGGCGACAATACGGTTTTGATATGCGTTTCGGAGTAACCATTTTCTTGTAATACTGCTTTTATATCAACTGCAATCATATCCATAGCGGGGCAACCTGTATAGGTGGGTGTGATGGTAACTTCAGGTATGTTATTTTGGATGCGTACGTGACGTACGATGCCCAAATCAATGATAGAAATGACGGGTATTTCGGGGTCAGGAATGGTAGCCAGAAGTTGTAATATTTTTTCTGTTTCTGTCATAATTTTTTTATTCAATTTGAAACTCGGTGCGCCGATTATTTGCTCGTCCGTCTGGCGAATCGTTTGTATCAATAGGTTGGCTTTCGCCGAATCCTTTGTATGACAACCGCGCTGCAGAGATGCCTTTTTGTATCAAAAAATCATATACGGCTTTCGCCCGATTTTCTGATAAGGTTTGGTTATCTGTATCGTTGCCGACATTATCAGTATGCCCATTTATTTGTATTTTGATACCAACATTATCCGATAATAATTTACGGAGTTGCTCTAATTCAGGCTGTGATTCGCTGCGAAGTTTGGCAGAACCGATTTCAAAGAAAACATTTTTTAAAACGATTGGTTTAGCCGTTACCGTATTTGTTGAAGCTGTAGCCAAAGGCTGCAGTTCAATTTTTAACACAAATGGCTTGTCGGCATTTTTGATTTCCGTTAGAGCAAAATTTTCAGAATAAAACGTATATCCTTCTTTGGTAACACTCAGGGAGTAATCTTTTCCGGTAGGTAAACACGCCAACGATTCTCCGTCATTATCTGTGTTTAGCATCGAAAAAAATTGCTTATCTGTCAGATTATTATATTGTAACTTCGCAGTAATTTTTTTGCCTGTAACGGCATCCACAACAGTCGCCTTCACATAAGTTGAAGCAATGGGACGGTCTTGCACGGGTAGTTCAAAGCTGAACAAATCAGTTTGTATTTTTTCATTAGGTTTGTTATCACGGGAGCTAGTGTAATACCCTGTTTTGCCATCCAAACTTACGATGAACGACCCCTCATGTGCAATTGTATTTATTGGATACCCTAAGTTGGTTGGTGTAGTCCAAGCCGTATCTTTTTGCAACCTCCTCGAAAAGAAAATATCTTGGTCGCCCATACCCGGATGCCCTTCCGAAGAAAAATAAAGTGTCTGATTATCTTGATGAATAAACGGGCTGATTTCGTCGTAAGTAGTGTTAATAGTTGCGCCTAAATTTATGGGCGTTTGCCAAGTACCATCGACAGCTTTGTTGCTTACCCAGATATCGCTACCGCCAAATCCACCACTACGGTTACTGACAAAATACAATTTATTACCATCGGCAGAAAGTGAAGGTTGGGTGTCCCAGGCGGAAGTGTTAATTTTATTGCCTAAGTTTTTTGGAGCAGCCCAGCTATCGCCATTCCGTTCAGAGAAGTAAATATCGCAACCGCCATAAGAATCTTGACGATAACATATTGTGTAATAGAGTGTTTTGCCATCGGCAGAAATACTTTGCGAGGCTTCGTTGTTAGGTGTGTTGAGCGCAGTGAGTGGTTGACCTTCCGTCCAAGTATCATTTTCTTTTATGGAGAAATAAAAATCTTCTTGTCCTTCTATGCGAATGACGTAAATAAGCATTTTACCATCGGCGGTCAAGGTTGGCAGATAATCGGGGTAGCCTGTGTTGATGGCTGCGCCTAAGTTTTTTGGCTCAAAAGGCACGGGGTGTTTGGTGGCTTCTGCAGCGAAGGCGGCGTTTCCTTTTTGCAATGTTGCTTTGCGCCGTAAGTCGGGATGAATATTGTCAAATTTCAGGTAGCGGTCATAATTTTTTATTGCTTCGTCATACTGTTGTTTTTCGGAATGTAATCCAGCCAACACGTAATAAATTTTTGGTTCATAACCGGGGGCGGTTGTTAAAGCGCGTTCAAATCCAGTGATGGCGTTGTCCGTATTTTTTAATTCTTGTTGTACGGCAGCCCACTGAATTTGTGCATCTATAAATGCAGGGTCAGCTTTAATGGCGTCATTATATTCCCGTAAAGCACGCTCCAGTTTGCCTTCAGCAAAAAGCTCATTGCCTGCATCGAAGTATTTTTTTGCTTTCGCAGAAGTAGTCTTTTTCGTAGTATAGGTAGTGGGTTGTGCTACGATAATTTGTAGAAAAAAAAGTATGTTGATTATAATAATAATGAGTTCACGCATTTTTATATTTTGCTATTATAACGAATGATATATGGAAATAAATATACGAAAAATCTTCTTATCTACCTTTCAAGAATCAATCACCAGATATTATTCGCCTCCAAACTAACACTTGCGCCATAGAACAGTTGTGTAGATTCCTCGAAAGAGGGTGTGTAATCCGACACATAAAAATTATGTGCGGGAGGGGTAGTTTGTTGATTTAATAAGCCGTTGGAGGAAAGTTTTTGGCGCACAGCTTCGGCGACGGAGAAGGTAGAATCAAAAAGTTGTATATCGGTTGTGAAACAAGCAGCAATATCGGTGCGGATAAGTGGATAGTGCGTACACGCCAACAGTAGTGCCTCTATGTCATTAAATATTGGTTTGGTAAAGTAGTTTTCTAAAACGGCGAGGCTGATTTTGTTGTGTACAAAACCTTCTTCAATCATTGGCGCGAGTAGGGGAGTAGCCATTGTTGCTACTTGGAGTGTGGGTTGTTTTTCTTGCAATTTTTTTTCGTAGATACCGGACGAAATGGTCGCTTTCGTGGCGATGATGCCCACTTTATTAAATTTCTTAGCAACTACTTCGTTCACCAACGGATCTACGACATTGACAAATAGTGCGTGTTGGTCAAAAAATTCTAGCAGTACATCGTAAGCGGCAGTAGCTGCTGAATTGCATGCCACTACTATCATTTTGCATTTTTTTTCTAATAGAAATTTTACAATTTTCAGGCAGTAATAACGAATGGCATCATGCGATTTCTCGCCATACGGCAAATGTGCTGTATCGCCGAAATAGATGATTTGTTCGTTGGGGAGTGTACGCGAGATAGCGTTAGCTACGGTAAGCCCGCCAATGCCGGAATCAAAAATACCAATGGGTTGGTTTGCACGCATAATGAAGGGAAGAGGGGCAACGCAGCAAAGATTTGGTAAATTGCCCCTCGTTACACAAAAAAGTTATAGTCCTAATTTTGTTTTTACATCTTTGCTGATATCTACGCTTTCGTCAGCATATAAAATTACCCCAGTGCTGGTATCGAAGATATACTGAAAGGCTTTTTCTTTCGCCACATCATTGATTGCTTGGTTCACCTTGTCGAGAATCGGTTTCAATAATGTTTCGCGTTTCTCCTGAATTTGTTGACGCATATTGGTTTCAAATGCAGTAATTTTCGATTCTTCCTCGCGCAATTTTGTGGCTTCTGTTTCAATTTCTTTAGGTGCAACGGTACCACTTTTTTGCTTTTTGTCTAATTCGGCATATTTTGCCTGAAGATCTTCGACCATTTTCTGCCCTTGTTTTTGTAAAATTTTTTGGAAACTGTCCAACTCAGAATCGGCAGCTTTCACTTCTGCTAAAGAGGCTAAAATTTCGGAAGAATTTACGTAGCCAAACTTTTGTGCAAAAGCACTATGCGTAAGGTGTGAAAAAATGGTTAATGAAATGGTTACAATAAAAATTCGTAGGTTTTTCATTTCTTTTATATTAAAAGACATCAAGTTTTGTTAAAAAATTATAGCGATATTATTTCTTTAGCCTCTCTGCAATTTCTGCAGTTTTATCAAACTTATTGTTGTTGAATATTATGCCCGCTGTAGCTTTATCTAATATTAGGTCATAGCCTTTTTCGTTAGCGTAACTCTCTATTGCGCCATACACTTTGTCTTGAATTGGTTTTACTAATTCTTGTCTGCGCTTAAAGAGAGCACCTTCGGTACCGAATTTTTCGCGCTGCATATCGCGCATAATTTTTTCGCGGTTCATAATTTCTTCCTCGCGCTCTTTGCGAACCTCAGGACTCAGCAGCACCATCTCTGCTTGATATTTATTGTAAAGGCTTTTTACTTCGTCTTGCTTTTGGCTTATTTCTTGTCGCCATGTAGCTGCTTGTTTCTCCAAATCCTCGTTTGCTTTTTTGTAATCGGCCATACCTTCCAAAAGCTGGTTGATGTCAATTGTGGCTATTTTTTGCGCCGAAGCGAAAACAGAGAAGCTGCATAAAGTTAATATAAACAGAACTTTTTTTGCCCAACCTGTAATCATACTGTTTTTCATATTTTAATTTTTTTTTGATTAAAAAGAATTCGTGTTAATTAGTTGCTCAAATTTACAACGATTTTACTATTTAGACTCGAATATTTGCAAAAGAGTTTTTCAACAATTTACCATTACGTTAATATTTGACTACTAAATAATTTACTATCAACCTGTTACCTATATATGTGTTTAACTAATTTTATATAAAATTAACTCGTGTTTAACGTGGAATTAACGGTTATTAACGCAAAAATGTGATTGAAGTAATATTTCGTTTGTCCGTTTTGGGTAATGTTTCAATTAAAATTTAATGACTTTTGATATAAACAAAACGATAAAACATCGTTTCTTTGCGCCACAAAATTATTAAATTCTTATACGATGCAAAAAGCTATTATTACATTCGCTTGCCTGTTTTTTGTGAGTTTTTCCGCTTGGGCACAAGATGGAAAGTATTCTGTGTCGGGAGGTGTAAAGGATACCGAAACCGGCGAAACGCTCATCGGGGCAACAGTATTTGCACCACAGCAAAACGTTGGTACAGTTACCAACGAGTATGGCTTTTACAGCCTCAATTTAGCTTCAAGTGCAAGCGAACAAATAATATATTCGTATGTAGGTTATACGGATG
>JAGOHC010000172.1 GCA_017996375.1 Saprospiraceae bacterium
AGCTAAAACCATTTCGCAAGACCGCAGTTCTGCAAACAAAGGTGGTTATGTTGGTTTTATCGGAATCAACCTCTACGAACCCTCTTTTGAAGATGCTGTTTTTGCCCTTCAAAAAGACGGAGATTATTCTGCCCCTGTTGAAAGTAGTGTGGGTTGGCATATCATCAAACGCTTAGGCAAGCGTGGTACAGAGTCATTTGAGAAAGCAAAGCCGCGCCTTAAAACAAAAATCACTCAAGATAGCCGCTTCGAACAAGCGCGTAATGCCATGGTAGCGCGCATCAAAAAAGATGCAAATTATTCCGATTCTGCAAAAGGATATGAGCAATTTGTCAATTCAACTGATTCAACATTCCTTACCTATAAATGGCAAACGCCGACATCAGAATTGCCGGACGCTACTGAACTATTCCGATTCGGGAAAAATAACATTTATTCTATCAACGATTTTTACGAATTTTTAAAGAAGAATTCGCGTAAGCGCATTAATTATGGCGCAACGAATACAAACCGTAACGATGCTATCAAGTCCTTGTTTAATGACTTTGTAGCAGAGTCGGCATTAAAAAATGAAGAGAAAAATTTAGATGCAAAATATCCCGAATTTAAGTCGCTGTTGCGTGAATACGAAGAAGGAATTTTGCTGTTTGAGGTAACTAAAAATAACGTTTGGGACAAAGCATCGCAGGATTCTGTCGGCTTAGCAGCCTTTTATCCAACCGTTGCCGATAAATATAAATGGGATGAGCGCGTGGTTACGAGCTACTACACTGTTCAAAACGCACAAGATACCGTTACGTTAGAAAAAATTAGAAAATACGCCATCAAAAAAACACCCGAAAAGGTATTGAAGAAGTTTAACAAAAAAGGTGTAAATGTAGTTTCTGTTCAAGACAAAACTTTTGAAAAAGGCAAAAATGAAGCCCTCAATAAAATGAAATGGGAAGTAGGCACACTTTCGTATAACGAAAAAAATATGCAAGCCAATACTACCTCATTCTTGAAGATTGAAAAGCTACTGCCAATTACCAATAAAACGCTTGCTGAAGCCCGCGGCTACGTAGTAGCCGACTACCAAGATTACCTCGAAAAAGAGTGGGTGAAGAGTTTGCAGAATGCTTACAAAGTAAATGTCAATCAAAAAGTATTTGATTCATTAGTAAAATAAAAACTATACACATTCCGAAAAAAGCCGCATCAATATCCTCTACAAATTGATGCGGCTTTTTTATTTTCTTCAAACCAAAGGATTCAAAACTCCTCACATATTTTGTATTTTTGCAAGCTAAAGAAATTACCATTATGACGGATTTTCAACTTTCAATTTTAGAAGGCATTCCAACAACATTGCCTCAACCACAACCTTGGGATGATACCGTATCGCATGCCCCCAAACGCTTGATTAATGGGGTATTATCCGCTGAAGAACGTAAACTTGCCATCGTTAATGCGCTACGCTATTTTGATGCCAAACATCATGCTGTTTTAGCCCAAGAATTTGCAGACGAGTTGGATAAATACGGGCGCATATATATGTATCGCTTCCGACCAACCTATGCCATGTATGCTCGCCCTATTAATGAATATCCGTATAAGAGCGTACATGCAGCTGCCATCATGCTGATGACGCAAAATAATCTCGACCCCAAAGTAGCAAAACACCCGCACGAACTCATCACCTACGGAGGCAACGGCGCGGTATTTCAAAATTGGGCGCAATATCGTTTAGTAATGCAGTACCTCGCTACCATTACTGATGAACAAACTTTAGTATTATATTCCGGGCATCCGCTTGGGTTATTTCCTTCACATCGCAATGCACCACGTTTAGTGGTTACTAACGGGATGATGATTCCAAATTATTCTAAAAAAGAAGATTGGAATAAATACAACGCTTTGGGGGTCACGCAATATGGACAAATGACCGCCGGTTCATTTATGTATATCGGTCCGCAAGGTATCGTTCATGGTACCACCATTACCCTACTCAATGCAGGGAGAAAGATTGGATTAGGAAAAGATGATTTGCGCGGACACGTGTATGTCAGTTCCGGCTTAGGGGGTATGTCCGGCGCACAAGCTTTGGCAGCCGAAATAACAGGTTGCGTAGGTGTAATTGCAGAAGTAGACCCAGATGCCATTGAGCAACGCATCGCAGACGGATACATCAAATCAAAAAATGTTTTTACCGATATTGACTTACTCATTCAAAAAATAGAAGAATGTAAAGCTACTAAAAGTGGTATTGCTTTAGTATATAGTGGCAATATCGTGGACTTATGGGAGGCTTTTGTCAATCAAAACGTCAATATAGAATTAGGCTCAGACCAAACGTCTTTACACAATATTGATGATTGTGGTTATACGCCTGCTGGGTACTCATTTGCAGAAGCAAAAGCATTATTGATTAATGATAAACCAGCATTTATGGAAGCCGTTCGCAACACGTTGCGCCGCCACGTAGCTGCGGTAAATGCAATGACGAAAAAAGGAATGTATTTTTGGGATTATGGCAATGCGTTTCTGAAAGAGGCTGCCGATGCTGATGCCGATGTTTGGGCAGATGCCAACAAGCTACATTTTAAGTACAAGTCGTATGTTGAGGATATTATGGGACCAATGTGTTTCGATTACGGATTCGGACCATTCCGTTGGGTATGCACCTCTGGCAACCAAGAAGATTTAGACCTGTCAGATAAAATTGCCGAAAAAGTAATATCCGATATATTAGAAACTGCCCCACGCGAAATTATTGGACAACTTAATGATAATATCATCTGGATACGTTCCGCCAAGCAAAATATTCCGGCCGTTGGGTCGAAGTCGCGTATTTTATATGCCGATGCCGAAGGCAGAATTCAGATAGCTAAAGCATTTAATGACGCCATACGATACGGCAGGATATCTGCTCCTATCGTTTTAGGACGCGACCACCACGATGTTTCTGGTACGGACTCGCCTTTTCGCGAAACTGCTAACATCTATGATGGCTCAAAATTTACTGCGGATATGGCAATACAAAATGTTATCGGCGATTCGTTTCGCGGTGCAACGTGGGTATCTATACATAATGGTGGTGGCGTTGGCTGGGGCGAAGTTATCAACGGTGGCTTCGGCATGGTGCTGGATGGCTCTGACGAAGCAGAACGCCGCTTGCATGATATGCTTTTTTGGGATGTGAACAACGGCATTGCCCGTCGTAGTTGGGCACGCAACGATGAAGCTATTTTTGCTATCAAACGTGCAATGATAGCCAACCCTTTATTAAAAGTAACATTGCCAAATATTGTGGATAATGCAATTTTTGACGATTTACAAATTTAATGGAAGTATGAAATTAAGTTCGTATCATTGAGTACTTTTTGAGTATGTCTTTAACAATATCGAGATGAAAATAAATATCATTAATCGCTCAAACAATGATGTACCGGCCTACGCAACTTCAGGCAGTGCTGGTATGGACTTACGTGCAAATATCGAAAACCCCGTAGTGTTACAACCTCTGCAACGCACGCTCATCCCAACAGGGTTATATATAGAATTAGAAGTTGGGTACGAAGCACAAATCCGCCCGCGTAGTGGCTTAGCCTCAAAAAAAGGATTAACATGCCTGAACACTCCTGGCACCATTGACAGCGATTATCGCGGAGAAATTAAGGTTATTTTAATTAACCTTTCAGATACAGCACAAACCATTGAGCCAAGCGAACGCATCGCACAAATGGTAATTGCACGATACGAACAAATTAGCTGGAATGTCGTACAATCTTTATCAGAAAGTACGCGCGGCGATGGCGGCTTCGGCAGTACAGGCATACGCTAAATTTTATGTCATCCAATTATATTTTAATACCAACTACATAACAAATTTTTTTATGAAAATCATTGTTCCAATGGCTGGTAGAGGCACACGCCTCCGCCCACATACACTGGTTACTCCCAAGCCTCTGTTACCCATTGCCGGTAAATCCATCGTACAACGCTTAGTAGAAGACTTGGCAGCTTCATATAAGGGTACCGTTGAAGAAGTGGCTTTTATTATTGGCGATTTTGGTGAAGCTGTAGAAAAAGAATTAATCCGATTGGCGCAAAGTATTGGAGCAAAAGGAACAATTTATCGTCAAGATGCCCCACTTGGCGTTGGTCATGCCATCCTGTGTGCAGCACCGAGTTTAGAAGGTAACTGTATTATCGCTTTCGCTGATACTTTGTTTAAGGCAGACTTCACGTTTGATACCAACGAGGACGGCATAATTTGGGTACAAAAAGTAGAAGACCCTTCGGCATATGGCGTAGTGAAAATTGATGGAAATGCCGTTATCACGGAATTTGTCGAAAAGTCGCCAACATTTATTTCCGATTTGGCGATTGTGGGTATTTACTACTTCCGGGAAGGCGAAACTTTACGCTCCGAATTGCAGTTTCTGATAGATAACAATATCAAAGATAAAGGCGAATTTCAATTAACCAGCGCATTGGAAAACATGAAGCGCAAAGGAATAAAATTCCGCCCTGGAAAAATCGATGAGTGGCTTGATTGTGGCAATAAAACTGCTGTGTTATACTCCAACGAGCGCGTATTGGAATTTAACAAAAATACTAAGTTGGTGTCTGAAACAGTTACACTCGAAAACAGCGTTATTATACCACCCTGTTTCATTGGCGATAATGTCGTAATTAAAAATTCAATAATTGGTCCTCATGTTTCTATCGGGCACGATTCTAAAATTCAACAATCTATTATCTGTAATAGCATTATACAACATCACGCAGATATTACAAATGCACATTTGGATAATGCCATGATAGGTATGTACGTTGATTACAAAGGCACTACCTCTGATGCAAGTATTGGCGATTACACAAAAATGAAATTGGGTTGATACAACACAGATATCGTAATAAA
>JAGOHC010000027.1 GCA_017996375.1 Saprospiraceae bacterium
AGGCTTAAGCTACGACCCACCAGCGTTGACAGCACCGAAGACCTATTACCAGCGCTGTGTGCGCTGCGTAGGGTGTACGACATTCATAACAGAAACAAATTATATCACCATCATGGTGAACGAGTGTAACCCTTGTGATGATATTACGAATGGCGGACAAATTGCTGCTAACCAAACATCTTGTCAGCCATTTGATCCTCAGCCTATCACTAATGTTATATTGCCAACTGGCGGTTCTGGCGAAATAGAATATTTATGGGTATATACAACGGATAATCCTTTCGGTGGAGGTAATGTTATTTGGTATCCGATTTCAGGTACAAATAGCCCAAATTACGACCCGGGTTTTTTATCTCAGACTACATATTTTAGGAGATGTGTACGTCGTTCAGGTTGTCCTGAATTTATTAAAGAATCAAATATTATTACCATTTCTATACAACCTAATCCAATTACAGTAACTGTAAATGCTACAGGGACAATTCCTTGTAATGGAGATGTCGGTGTTAATTTGAATGCAACAGTAACAGGTGGCTCAGGAAGCTATGCTTATAGTTGGTCTAATGATGCTACTACACAAAATATCAACAATTTACCTCACGGTATGTATGGAGTAACAGTTACAGATGGCGGTGGTTGTGGAACAGCAACTGCCTGGGTGATGATAAACGAACCGGATGTACTTTCATGTTCTGCTACAATAACCGCGCAACCAACTTGTGGCAATAGTAACGGCTCCGCTACAATTTCAGCTACCGGCGGAACAGCTCCTTATTCGTTCCATTGGAGTAATAATACTACAACGCCTACACTTACAAATGTCGGCGAAGGAACGTATTCCATTACAGTTACGGATGCAAACGGATGTAGTTGTGTTTCTTCAGTAGTACTGACAACACAGCGTTTCAGTATCGGTAATTTTGTTTGGAATGATATTAATCAGAATGGCATCCAAGATAATGGCGAACAAGGTATGGACAATATTGGTGTAAAGTTGGTTAATGTTGGTACAGATGGTATTGCGGGAACAAATGATGATACCATATTGAGTACACAACTTACGCACAACGGAGGTCAATACTTATTTGAAAATCTTTGTGCCGGAAAATATGCCGTTCAGTTCTCGCAGTTACCGAACAACTTTGTGTTTACAACGGAAAATCAAGGTGGTAATGATGATGCAGACAGCGACGCTGGTGCAAGTGGTTATTCACATGTAATTATGTTGATGAATGCTAATATCACGAATGTTGATGCGGGTATTCACTTAAATCCTTGTACACCATTAACTTCTGGAGGAAGTATCGGGTTAAATCAAATTGGGTGTTTGCCTTCTTTAAACCCCAATCCGTTTACTTCTATATCACCAGCAGCAGGATGTACAAATATTAACTATCAATGGTACGCAAATACTTCGGCAGCCGATGCACCTTTTAGTCAATGGACAGCCATTGCAGGGGCGACTTCGACTACTTATGATGCGCCACTAATTTCTACGACAACGCATTATCGCCGTTACGCAAAATGCGCTAACTGTACAGAATTTTCAATATCATCAAATACCGTATCCGTTTTATTAAAACCTTGCGATGAAGGCTTGGTACAATTCAATAATTTTAATATTGCCAAGTTGACAAACGATAATCGGGTTAAAATAGAATGGGAAACAAGTGGCGATACCAATGATAACGTATTTTTAATAGAATCTTCCCGCGATGGCATTTCATTCCAGTTAATTGCCAGGGTGAATGGTCAGCCACGCAATATTGGCGGTAACTATTACATAAGTTATGATGAATCACCGAAGGTTGGAAAAAATTTCTATCGTGTTAGACACGTATCAAGTGATAACCAGATTTTGACAACGGAGATAAAGAGTTTAACAATCCAATCTCCTGCGGCATTAGATATGAATATTTATCCTAATCCGATTATTGCTGAAGTAACATTTGAACCTATTAATGAAAAAATCAATACGGATATTCAAGTTACAATTATTGATGCACTCGGAAGACCAATTCAATCGCTCTTAATTCCTCGGGGAACGCTGCGAACAACGCTTGACATGAGCAACCTAAAAGATGGAGTTTATTTTGTGCAAATGAAATATAATGATTTTATCACAAAAACTCAGCGACTCATTAAAGCATCTGAATAATAAATAATATGCGAAATTCGATTTGTTAAATCCATGGCTGTTCGGAGTATTCCGAACAGCTTTTTTTATTTTACAATAGTGGAATATAATTCAAGAAGTTGTTACCTTTGTGCTGCATAAAAGTCCTACCAACCAATTATATTGTAATACAATAACATTCAGCTACTATATGAACCATAAATTACTTGACGCCGCCCGTCAACGTATCCTTATATTAGATGGTGCCATGGGCTCCATGATACAGCAGTATCACTTAGAAGAAAAGGATTATCGTGGCGAGCGTTTTTCAGCGTACCACATAGACCTTAAGGGTAATAATGACTTACTTTGCTTAACCCAGCCACACATCGTAAAAGCCATTCATAAAGCTTATTTAGATGCTGGTGCAGATATCATTGAAACCAACACCTTCAATGCACAGCGCATCAGTTTAGCTGATTATGAGATGGAAGATTTGAGTTATGAGATGAACGTAGCTGCAGCAAAAATTGCCCGAGAAATTGCTGATGAATATACCAAAAATAATCCAAACAAACCGCGATTCGTTGCTGGAGCAATCGGTCCGATGAGCAAAACATTATCCCTCTCGCCCGATGTTAATAACCCTGGTTTCAGATCCGTTAGCTTTAATGAAGTCGCTAAAGCATATTACGAACAAATAAAAGGTTTGTACGAAGGTGGGGCGGACTTATTTCTCATCGAAACTATTTTTGATACGCTCAATGCTAAGGCAGCGATTTATGCAATCAATAAATTTATTGCTGACAACCCAACTTTGCCTCAACTGCCTGTAATGATTTCAGGAACGATTACTGATGCAAGTGGGCGTACACTATCTGGGCAAACTGCCGAAGCCTTTTATGTTTCCATTGCCCATTGTCCTAATTTGATAAGTGTTGGATTTAACTGTGCTTTAGGTGCAAAGGAAATGCGTCCACATATCGAAACATTGGCAAATATGGCAGATTGTTTAGTGAGTGCATATCCTAATGCCGGGCTGCCTAATGAGTTTGGTGAATATGACCAACATCCACATGAGATGTGTGGTTATATAGAAGACTTTGTTAATAGTGGATTTGTAAATATTGTTGGTGGTTGCTGTGGAACAACTCCCGACCATATTCGTGAAATGGCAACTCATGTCAATAATGCCATACCTCGAAAACCAGTCATAAAAACAAAATTCACACAGATAAGTGGATTAGAACCATTAACGATTCGTCCTGAAACAAATTTTGTCAATATTGGCGAACGTACCAACGTTACAGGCTCAAAAGAGTTTGCGAGGTTGATAAAAACTGGTGCATATCAGGATGCTTTAGTGGTTGCACAACAACAGGTAGATGGTGGCGCACAGGTGATTGATGTGAACATGGACGAAGGGTTGTTAGATGCCGAAAAAGTGATGACAGAGTTTTTGAACTTAGTTATGTCCGAACCAGAAATTGCAAAACTGCCTGTTATGATAGACTCCTCAAAATTTAGTGTAATAGAAGCAGGTTTGAAATGCGTTCAAGGAAAATGTATCGTCAATTCCATTTCGATGAAAGAAGGTGAAGCCGAATTCATCCGACAGGCAAAAATTGTTCGTAGCTACGGTGCCGCAGCAGTAGTCATGGCTTTCGATGAAGCAGGGCAGGCAGATACTATTGAGCGAAAGGTTGAAATTTGCAAACGCGCATATAGAATTCTGACCGAGCAGGTTGGTTTTCCAGCAACAGATATTATTTTCGACCCTAATATTTTTGCAGTAGCAACGGGCATCAAAGAACACAACGAATACGCAATCAATTTTATTGAAGCTACCCGTCAAATAAAAGCAGCATGCCCCGATGTAAAAATTAGTGGCGGTGTGAGTAATATTTCTTTCTCGTATAGAGGTAACAATGCCGTGCGCGAAGCCATGCACTCCGCATTTTTGTTTCATGCCATCCGCGCCGGAATGGATATGGGCATTGTCAATGCCGGCATGATTGAGGTTTATGAAGAAATTCCAAAAGAACTTTTAAATTTAGTTGAGGATGTTCTATTTAATCGTAACGAAAATGCTACCGAAGCATTAACCGATTATGCAGACAGAATAAAAGGTGGTGGTCGTATAGTACAAAAAGATACCACTTGGCGCGAAAACACAACAGTAGAAGAAAGACTAAAACATTCATTAGTGAGAGGAATAACGGAATTTATAGATGAAGATACTGAGGAAGCTCGTATAAAATACGGTACGCCTTTGCTCGTCATCGAAGGTCCATTAATGGCAGGCATGAATGTAGTGGGAGATTTATTCGGTTCCGGCAAAATGTTCTTACCACAAGTAGTTAAATCTGCTCGCGTGATGAAAAAAGCAGTGGCTTACTTAGAGCCATACTTGACAGATTCAGAGAGTAAGGAAATTGCATCAAATTCAAAAGGAAAAATACTTTTAGCTACGGTAAAAGGAGATGTACACGACATTGGAAAAAATATTGTTGGCGTTGTTTTAGGTTGTAATAATTTTGAGATAATTGACTTGGGTGTAATGGTCTCGGCAGAAAAAATTCTCCAAACTGCTCGCCAAGAAAATGTTGATATTATTGGGTTGAGCGGGTTGATAACTCCTTCTTTAGACGAAATGGTGCACGTTGCCAAAGAAATGCAGCGTCAAGGTTTCAATAAACCGTTGCTAATTGGCGGTGCAACCACGTCAAAGACGCATACCGCCGTAAAAATCGAACCACAATACCAACACCCTGTCGTTCATGTTTTAGATGCCTCACGCAGTGTGTCAGTAGCAACTTCTTTGTTGAGCGAAAGCGAAGGGGTAAAAGATAATTTTGTGAATACCCTCAAAGCAGAATACAACCGCATCCGCGAAACGCGCAAAGACCGTAAATCAAATAAAAAATACTTGACGCTAAAGCAAGCCAGAGCCAACAAAACGCCGATTAATTTTGAGCAATATACACCACCCAAACCTACATTTTTAGGAGTCAAAAAATTCGAAAATTACTCACTTGAAACACTTGCCGATTTTATTGATTGGACACCATTTTTTGCGAGTTGGCAACTGTTCGGCAAATATCCAGGCATATTCGATGATGCCATTGTAGGCGTAGAAGCAAAGAAGTTATTTAACGATGCTCAGAGTCTTTTGCGTAGAATTATTGACGAAAAATGGCTAACGGCACAAGCTGTAATTGGCTTTTTCCCGGCTCGCAGCAACGAAGATGATATTCATATTCAACATGAAAATGGAGAAGTTATACTCTCGCATTTGCGGCAGCAAAATCAAAAAGCTCCCGGACAGCCCAACTACTGTTTATCAGATTTTATTTCGGATAAAGGTGACGATTATATCGGTGCTTTTGCCGTAACTGCTGGAATCGGAATCGAAAAATGGGTACAACATTTTGAATCTAATCATGATGATTACCATGCAATCATGTTGAAAGCGCTGGCTGACAGATTAGCGGAAGCTTTCGCCGAACATTTACACCAGCGTGTCAGAACTGAATTTTGGGGATATACTACTCTGGAGCAATTATCAAATGAGGAGTTAATTGATGAGAAATATGTAGGTATTCGTCCAGCACCGGGCTATCCCGCTTGCCCCGACCATACCGAAAAACGCAAACTTTTTGATATTTTGCAAGCCACAAAAAATGCAGGTATCGAACTAACAGATAGCTTCGCAATGTACCCGACCGCAGCTGTGAGTGGTTGGTATTTTTCGCATCCTGAATCAAAGTATTTTGGGTTAGGGCAAATATCCAAAGACCAAGTTGAGGACTATGCTTCGCGTAAAAATATGGGTATTGAAGAAGTAGAACGCTGGCTTACACCTGTTTTAAATTATGATATTTAATTGTATTGAAAGGTGCATTTAGTTGCTAAAACATATCAAGGCTTAGAATCGCTGTTGGCAGACGAAATTAAGAAATTGGGTGCTCAAAATGTGCAAGAAGTAAGCCGCGCTGTACTTTTTGAAGGTGATAAAGAATTGCTTTATCGCGCCAATTATACCTTGCGGACAGCTTTGCGAATTTTGGTAAAAATATTTGAATTTGAAGCGCGAAACGAAGAGCAGTTATATCTTTATATCAAAAAATTTGATTGGGAGAAATGTCTGAGTGCTGATGATACTTTTGCCATTGATGCGGTTGTAAATTCCGAATATTTTACCCACTCACATTTTGTTGCGCTAAAAGTTAAGGATGGTATTGCGGATTGGTTCAGAGAAAGAACAGGCGTACGCCCGTCGGTAGATACTAATTTTCCGAATGTAAAAATCAATGTACATATTAGTGATACAAAAGTTACCGTATCGTTAGACAGTTCTGGCGAATCGCTTCACATCCGTAACTACAAGGTGGCAAAAGTGCATGCTCCTTTGAGTGAAGTGATGGCAGCAGCTTTAGTGTTGTTAAGTAATTGGGAAAAAAATAAACCTTTAGCAGACCCTTTCTGCGGATCGGGTACAATTCTTACCGAAGCTGCCATGATTGCGATGAATATGCCTTGTCAGATTAACAGAAAATTGTTCGGTTTTATGAGTTGGCGTAATTTTGATAATACGCTGTGGCAAAAAGTTATCAGACAGGCAAAAAGTGGCATTGATAACGATATTTCATTGAAAATTGTTGGCTTTGATAATCAGCAAAATGCTGTAATAGCAGCGCAGAAAAATATCGCGGCTTTAGGGTTACAGGATAAAATATCGGTTCACCGCAAATCGTTTGAATTATTAGAACCACCATTTGCATCGGGCATTATTATCACCAATCCTCCATATCACGAGCGACTGAAAGACGAAAATGATGAAGCCCTTTACGGTGAAATTGGCTCACGCCTGAAGCATTTTTATAGTGGATATTCTGTGTGGATTTTTTCTGGTTTTGAAGCAGGTATAAAAGCTATTGGATTGAAGCCATCCAAAAAAATTAAGCTCCTCAACGGGGCTATTGAATGTAAATTTTTACAATTCGAGTTGTACGCCGGTTCCAAAAAGGATAAATCAGTTATTAACTGACGAGCAGTTCATTGCTATTATAATGCGATTCAATATGTTCCAACACAGCGAGCAAGGCATCTGTTTCTTGTAATGTAACTAACTGCTGACGCAACGGTTTGATGTTTGGAAATCCTCTGAAATAATTGGTGTAATGTTTTCGCATTTCTACAACTCCCAATTTTTCTCCCTTCCAACGAATTGACTGAATGAGGTGTTGTCGTGCAGCAGCTACGCGCTCCGAAACAGTTGGTTGTGGCAACGTTTCGCCTGTATTGAAAAAATGTTTTATCTCTCTAAATATCCAAGGATACCCAATGCTTGCGCGACCAATCATAATCCCGTCAGGGCAATAGCGTTGGCGATATTCCAAAGCCTTTTGTGGAGAATCAATATCTCCATTGCCAAAAACAGGAATATGTAATCGTGGGTTTTCTTTCACTTTTGCGATCCACTCCCAATTAGCCTCTCCTTTATACATTTGTTTGCGCGTGCGTGCATGAATTGTAATTGCCTGAATACCAACATCTTGTAGCATTTCTGCCACATCTATTATGTTGATTGAATTTTCATCCCAGCCCAAACGTGTTTTTACAGTAACGGGTTTATTTGTTGATTTCACAACTTCTGCCGTAAGCGCAACCATTTTTGGAATATCTTGCAGCAATCCTGCTCCAGCCATTTTACAAGCAACTTTTGCTACAGGACAGCCAAAATTAATATCAATTACATCAGGGTTTGCGCGTTCTACGATAGCTGCTGCCTTTACCATACTTTCTACTTGCCCTCCGAAATACTGAATCCCGATGGGGCGTTCTTCGTCATAAATATCTAGCTTCTGAAAACTTTTGTCGGCATCGTGTACCAAGCCATCAGCACTGATAAATTCTGTATATAGCATATCCGCGCCAGCTTTTTTGCAAAGAATGCGAAAGGGTGGGTCGCTCACATCTTCCATTGGAGCGAGCAACAACGGGAAATCGCCTAATGCTACATTGCCAATTTTTATCATGTTTTAAAAAATATCAACTAAGGTGATGCCACTACCACCAGCGTTTTCTTCAGGGTGATAAATGTTATGAATATCTTTGTACTCTTTCAGCTTTGATTTTACGGCGTTGCGAAGGATGCCGTCGCCTTTGCCGTGTAATATTTCAAGTTGTGTTGCAGAAGTCATCAATGCTTTATCAACAAAATTTTCGAGCAGGCGCATGGCTTCTTCTTTACGCATTCCTCGCAGGTCAATTTTATTTTCGAAGCCAGCAGTTTTTGTTATTAAATCTGTTTGAACAGATTTAGTTGCGTTTATTTCTAACTGCTCATTGATTGGCATCAGATCTTGTAATTTCGCTTGCATCCGCATCATCCCGACTAAAACTATTGCAGTATTTTTGTTGAGGGTTTCTATTTTGCCCTCTGCGCCGCCAGCTTTAAACTTTACGTAATCGCCTTCACGTAAAGGGGCATTTTGAGATAGCTTTTTCTCGACCGGTTTGTAAAAAATATCCTCACGTAAATCTTGAATTTGTTCAACCAATTGTTGTCGTTCTTCTTTAATTTTTGCAGCAGCTTCTTTGGCGCGATCTAGATTTTTTTCTTCTTTTATTTCGCGAATGAGTTTTTCAAATTCTTTATTTTCTTTCGCACTTTGCTGGAAGTTTTGTTCTTTAATTTCCAACTTAATTTTTAAACGGCGTATTTCCAATTCCTTGTGGAGATCGTCATAATTTCGAATAAGTTTTTCCAGTTTTTTTTCCTTTTCGCTGAGGCGCGACAACGTTTCTTCCGTTTCTTTTTTCTCATTTTGTAAATCTACTAATAATTCATCTACAGCTTTTTCATTTTCGCCTGTGCGATAGCGAGCATATTTCATTACACTTTGTGGCAAACCTGTTTTTTCGGCGATTTCAAAAGCATACGAACTTCCTGGCCTGCCGACTTTCAATTCGTAGGTCGGGCGCAAATCAGTTTTATCAAAAACCATACTACCATTAATAATGCCTCTATTTTTAAAAGCGAATATTTTCAGGTTGCTGTAATGCGTCGTTATGACACCATAAACTTTACGGAAATTCAAATCGCGCAAGATAGCTTCAGCAATGGCGCCGCCAATTTTTGGGTCGGTGCCAGAGCCAAATTCGTCAATAAAAACTAATGCGTGTTGGTTTGCTTTCGCCAGGCAATTTTTCATATTTTGAAGGCGAGAACTATATGTGCTGAGATCATCCTCAAGTGATTGCGAATCGCCAATGTCAGCAAAAAAGCGCTCAAAAATACAGAGTGAAGAAGATTTTTCTACCGGAATTAACATGCCCGCTTGCAACATCAGCTGCATCAAGCCCACCGATTTCATAGTGATTGATTTGCCACCGGCGTTTGGTCCACTTAAAATCAATATCCTGTTTTCTTGATTTAAAGTTAGGTAAAACGGAATGGTGACGCGATTCAGTTTTTTGTTTTTTAGCAACAATAAAGGATGGTACCCTTTGTGAATTTCAAGTAACTGTTCGTTGTTTAATCGCGGAAGATTTGCCTTCATAGCTAACGCTACACGCGCTTTTGAACAAATGAAGTCGAAATAACCAATAGTTTCGTAATACATTAACATCATTGCGGCATATGGGCGCAAGGTGTTGCAAAGAGCTTTCAGGATTTTGTAGATTTCTCGTTTTTCATCTTGCTCTAAGTCGAATAAGTCATTATTTATTTCAATAATATTTTCGGGCTCGATAAATGCGGTGCGACCAGTAGCTGATTCATCGTGGATGATACCTCGCACTTGGCGTTTATGTTCGGCAGGTACGCTCAACACCCTTCTACCATTGCGATAACTCTCAACAGTATCAGTCAAATATCCTTTTGATCGATAATGCTGCACTATAGAGCGAAATTCTTTTTCCAATTCTTTTTGTGTGGACAAAATTTGCTTGCGGATTCGTGCCAATTCGGGAGAAGCATCGGAGCGAATTTCCCCTTTCTCGTCAATTACTTTATCAATTTCTGCAGCTAAATTGCTATCTACGTGTTGTACAGGCAGTACTCCTAAAAGGGAAGGGTATATTTGTCGGCGCGTATCGCTAAAAAACTTGAAAATATCTTTGGTGATAGATAAAATTCTATGGATGTGTTGAATACTTTCGATAGAAAGGACGTAGTCTTCAATGAGTAACATTTTTACATCTTCGCGTATATCTTCGTATGCAGCGAGCGGAAATTTATCATTTTTTTCAAGAGAGAGTTTATACTCAGCTACCTCTTTTAGTTTGGTTTGTAAATCTTCAGTATCAGTTGAAAATTGTATGGTTTGAATGAGTTCCTCACCCAAGTTGCCATGCACCTCTTGCAATAGAAGCTCAACTACTTTATCAAATTCGAGTTTTTGCAGTATGTCTTTGGGTTCTAATAAAACGCTCATGGTTTGAGTAGATAAAATTTTAGTTAATCCGGCAACAATTCAAACTGCCTGAAATGATGTCGGTTATGATGATAATGGAAGTTGAGCCATTCTTCATATCTCAACTTATCAAAAACTGGATGTATAGGCGTAGCCTCAGGGTTATTATTGAAATAAACAAAAAATTGATTGATATTCACATTTAGCTTTTCGATGGCTTGCTGCAAATCGGCGAAACGCAAAGGCTGCGGGTTACTAAACGTTTTGATGGGCGAATAGTTTTTTGGGAAGCCCGAGTTTTCGATAAAGAATTGACGTTTTCTTTCAGCAGAAAAGTCGGGATCAACCATTAGTGATGCATTGATTTTTCCGTTTGAAATGGCAAATAATCCGCTAAGATGTTCTACCATGTGTTGAGGTGTCATTTTGCCCCAAAGTGGCGCAACATTATTGTTTAGCGCGGCTAAAAGTTGTGGCGTATCATTTTGTAAAAATTGGATATGTGCTTGCATCGGCAGAAAAATTAAGACACAAATATCGCAATTTTTCATATATTTTTCAAATTCAGCGTGAGACTGCTCCAAAATAAAATATTGTGAATTATTCATCCGTTAGATATTGACATCTTACTTTTTAATTTGTACTTTTGTTTGAACATACTCCACAAGTGAGCGTTAACTAAACCTAACCTTACATTTATGTTTGAACAACAGTTAGTGCTGTTTATGACTTACCTCCGGCACGAAAAACGTATGGCTACAAATACGTTAATTTCTTACGAAAATGATTTACGGCAGTTTATAGTGTTTATGGTTGCTCAGCACCCGACTGTCACCGACCTTTCTCAAATTTTGCATACCCATATTCGTCTTTGGGTTGTACACTTGGTACAACATGGCATTGCGCCGAGCAGTGTGAACAGAAAAATATCATCCCTAAAGGCGTGGTTTAAGTTTTTGCACAGAAAAAATATTGTTACTAATGTTGCCGTACAGAAAGTTTCTTCATTGAGAAAACCTAAAAAGTTGCCTGCAGTGTTGACACAAACTATGATGGAAATTTTAACAAAAAATAATGAAGACGATAAAGACTATACCGTTTGCCGAAACCGTTTAATTATTATATTATTTTATGGAACGGGAATTAGACGTTCCGAGTTAATGAATTTGAAATTAGGAGATTTGAACCGACAACAACAATTTATCAAAGTTGTAGGCAAAGGGAATAAAGAACGCATTGTTCCTTTCGGTAAAAAACTGCTAACAGAAATCGAAAGATTTTTGGCTGCGAGAAATGAGAAATTTGGAGAAAACCTGCAAAGTCATATTTTTTTGACAGAAAAAGGAAAACCAATATACGAAAAACTCATTTATAATATAGTGACTGAGCAGATTGGCAACGTTACTACTATTGCTAAGCGAAGCCCACATGTATTGCGACACACCTGCGCCACCCATTTATTGGATAACGGCGCAGACCTAAATGCGGTAAAAGATTTGTTGGGGCATAGCAGTTTGGCTGCAACACAAATTTATACCAGTAACTCTATTGAACGATTGAAAAAAGTGTATAAACAAGCACATCCAAAATCAGGATGTTGATTGTTACATAACAGAAATTTAAAAAGTTAAACTAACAATATTTTCTAACCATTAAAACGTTTTACAGTATGAAGATTCAGATGCAAGCAGTACACTTTTCTGCAGACCAAAAATTGTTAGATTTTATCGAAAAAAAATTGAACAAATTAGACCATTATTTTGGTAAAATCACAGATGTAAACGTTACCTTGAAATTGGAGAACGCTGGACAAATTAAGGACAAAATCGCAGAAATCAGGTTAGGCGTACCTGGCGGTTTTGTGATAGTACGCGAAACTTGCAAAACCTTTGAAACAGCAATTGACCGCGCTATTCCACTTTTAAAACGACAACTCATTAAATTTAAAGAAGTAAAATCACAAAATTAGTAACTATAAAAATTAAGCCTTTTTGAGTAGCACCTCCCAAATTTAGTTGCTCAATTTAGGCAATTTTGAAGTAAAATACGCTATACACCATTTGTATAGTGTATTTTTTTTGCCCCAATATGTTAAAATTTCATATATCAAAAAAATTAGCACATAATTTGCAATATATATTCTTGAAAAAACCTATTATCTCAATTATCTAATTTTGATTACGCTTTTGGCGTAATTTTGAACAACTTTATAATCAGTATGAGAAAACCGATTGCAGCAATGGCAATAGCCATAGCCATTGTACTATTAACACATTGTCGTAAAGACGAAAATACTGCTCCGGCAGTACCTACCATACATATTGACTTATCAAAACCAGCAGTTGGACAAACCAGCCGTTACGTTTTGCATTATGATAACAATTATTTGAATAGTAGTAAAACTGAACCCCAAACCGATACACTTATACTTTCTATTTTAGCAAAAACAGATGAAGGTTTTTTGCTTTCCGAACATTTTGGCGCATCAACTTTAGTAGAGCCGTCCGATTGGGCAAAACTACTCTTCCCAAATAGTTTGATGCGTGATACATTATACTATGTATTGCAAATTGATGAAAAACAGCAGACTACTTTATTGCCAGCATATTCGGGCGATTTCCCTTTTTCGTTAATTTATCAGGATATGTCTTTTGCTCAAAACAACGACAAATTCATTAACGTAATACACGGCAAGCCGAGAGAATCATCTTCCTATGCATTGGGATATAACGATAATGTTAAAATAGATGGCTTTGCATACGGTAAAGCAAACGTTTTTGTAGATAACCGCGAAATAGTTTCGGAACGCAGAGGGCAAATGAGTATTTATAATTTGAACTATGGCTTCATACGTAAAATGTACTCGTATAGTGCATCTAACGAAGGTTGGGTTTGGCAACTTGTCCATGAATAAATTGAGCTAATAATATTTAACTTTTATTACCTTTGTGGTAACTTAGTAATTACCACCAATGAAGAATATCTTTTTAAACACTTTAGCTGTTTTTGTTATATTATTTGTAGTGAGCTGCAACAGTAACCCAATGGATAGTGCCGCCCATGTAAAGGTATTGGATGGATTGACGGCTATTAAGGCAACGCAAAAAGCAGTCAGTGATGCTTATACGCAATTGGATGGCGACCGCAATAAAATTTTGGAGGAGATGACACAGGTTACCGGCGCTACTCCAGATGATGCTATGTTGCAATTAGTAAATCAGGATAAAACATTGATTGACCAATGTAAAAGTTTGTTAGATGCAATAAATGCCGGCATTAGCACACAGGAAGATTTGCTCAAGCAACACGCAAAGAGTAAAATTGATGATGCAGCTTTGTTAGGTAACTTCACAAACCTTACCTCCGCAACAGAAAAAGCGACTTCAGATTTGCCTCAGTTATTACAGCAGCACACTGCATTGCAATCGCAACTAACGCAACTTATTGCCACTAAAAAAGCCACAATGCCGGTAGAAGTAGAGGGTAATTAATTCACTCGAACCTCAGTATATTTTATTGATTATTTTTTAAGCCAAATGGCAGGATTATGCGGGATATTCCCCGTCTGCCATAAAGAAAAATGTAAAAGGTAATTATCGTTTTCGATGGCTTTTCCAGCTTGCCCGATTACTTGTGCAGTAGTGATAGAATCGTTGGTTTTTACCTGTATTCTGCTAAGGTTAGTATATACCGTAAAATAAATTCCATGCTTGATAATCACTGTATTATCATATCCGGGTATGCTGAAAATGCCCATTACCGTGCCGTCAAAAATGGCACGAACATTCGCATCAGCTGCCGATTCAATGTCTATACCCTTTGATGGCACCTGTACACCTTTTAGGGTGGGGTGGGGTTGAGTGCCAAAAACTCGTGTAATATGACCCTGTTTCATGGGCCAAGGTAATTTACCTTTATTTTTTATAAATTCTTTTGCTAATGCTATGTCCTCATCGCTATCTTTTGGTATTTCTTTAGGCGTAAATCTATTTATATTGTTACTCTTTTCAACTTTGGTAGAATTATCATTACGCTTTCTTCTTGATTCTGTTTTGGCTGCATTTATCCGCAAAACATCGGCGATTTTTTGTGTGAGTTGTTGTTGTTTTAGCTCGTAATGTGCTAATGCCTTACGCAATTTCTGTTCTTCGGATGCTAACTTTTTTAGCTCATTTTGATTTTCAACTAAATCTTGATTCAATTCTTTTTTTTCGGTTTGCACCGAGTCGGCAGCATATACTTGTGCTAATTTAAATTGGTTAAGCGTATTCATTTTTAATTGTAACGATTGGATAGTGTTTACAATAAAATGGATTTGCCTTTTGCGAAAATCATCATATCTTTTTAAATATTGCCAACGCAGAAATGCTTGGTTGATACTTTCAGAAGTTAGGAGAAACAACAAATCAGAATGATTTAGCTTGTCGCGATATACTTTGCGAGCAAGCACAGTGTACTCACTTTTCAGCTTATTAATGTCTGCCTGCATTGCATTAATCACAGTTGTTTGTCGAGTAATATCATTATCTGTATGTTGAATGGAAGTGCGTAAGTTTTGTAAATATTCGTCGTGCTCGCGAATGCTGTCGGCAATTATGCTTGATTCCTTTTTTATACTGGCTTGCTCCGTTTTTGATTTTGAGATTGCCTCGTTTGTCTTTTCTATTTTTAGTTTTAATTGCTTATCTTCTCTCCTGAGTTTTTGCGAATTTTGAGCAAATAGGTTAATTGAAACAACAACAAAAACTAATACAGTAAATATTAGCAAGGTATAATACTTATTAAATTTAAACCAAACCATATTTTAGGTATTACATATTTTCGGAAAGGAAAGTCATTACACTATTCAAATCATCCGTTTCTTCGTGTTTTTGGCACCATTGCAAAAGCAGTTCGTCTTGTCGTCTGCCTTTATCCATTGCCATAGCATAGGGCAGGTCTTCGCGAAAAGTTACCATAGCATATTTTGAAAAATAATTCGGGTAAGTTTGTTCTAGCTGTAATTCTAATTTGCGTTTTTTAATATACAAAGGGTTGGCAACATGGTCGCGCATTTCATAAAAATTATCTATGGCTAAATCTGCAATAGCGTCTGTATTTAATTTTCGCGCCATTTGAAATGCGCTAAACAAACCTTTGAGGTCATCTGTATAATTTTCTAAAAGTTCATCAAAAACAACCACATCTTCAAAGGAGCAATTCATGCCTTGCCCATAAAAAGGTACAATGGCGTGTGCTGCATCACCCATCAAAAGTGCTTTGTCATTCGCAGCCCATGGGAAGCATTTTATTGTACCTAAAACAGAAGTTGGGTTTTGGAAAAAATCTTCAGCCAGATTTGGCATTAAAGGAACAGCATCGGGGAATTTTTCGTTGAAAAAATCAATTACTTTTTTATGCGTATTCAAGGAGTTGAAACCAAATTCTCCTTCAAAAGGGAAGAATAAAGTTACTGTAAAACTACCATCCAAGTTAGGTAATGCAATCATCATATACGAACCACGAGGCCAAATATGGAGTGCATTTTTGTAGAGCTGCCACTCGCCGTTTATGTCGGGAATGTGCAATTCTTTATAGCCGTGTTCCAAAAAAGATTGTTGAAAATTGAAACGCAAGTTGGCACTATTGGCAAACAGACTTTGGCGCACTGCCGAGCCAGAACCATCAGTACCGATAATGGTTTGTCCTTCAATCGAAATTTTTTGTTGTGTGATAGTATTCTCAAATTGTGCTATGCCACGAGTCAAATCTGCATTTATACAATTTTGGTTGAAGTGTAACTTGAGGTTTGGATATTTTTCTGCTTCATCTAAAAGTGCAATATTTAAGCCGCCACGCGAGATGGAATTGATACATTCATTTTGGCGTACACTATAAGGTTGAAGCACCAATTCCCCGCTAATGGGGTGTATCATCCGTCCATTCATGGGAATGATTAGGGGGTGTATTTTATCGGCGATGCCGATTAGTGATAAACCTTTTATGCCTCTATCAGAGAGTGCAAGGTTGATAGAACGCCCACCTTCAACGCCGCTTGTGCGCATATCGGAACGTTTTTCAAATACTTCTACCGGAAATCCGCGTTGTGCTAAACGGACGGCTAACATGGTGCCACAGAGCCCTGCACCAACGATAACTACTGGTTTTTTATAATTCATATTCGACACGATATCAATTAAAAAAGCGACAGATGCAATCAAGACCATCTGTCGCTTTAGGTTTGGATTGATATATTATTAATTATTCTTTGCTACATTGCCTAACCCAGATTGGTTAATCAGATCTTGCATGATATGCAAAGTTTCCTCCAAATATACATCTTTTTTGATGTTTTTTATAAAGTCTTCGTTGCGAGCAATTCGGCTGGAGTCAGCTTGAATAAATGTAACATCATCCTGTAAGTTCTCCACTTTTAAAGAAGGGTTTTCTTTAAACATATCCTCAAACTTTTTAGATTTTGCTTGCAACTGTTTTTGTTCTTCTTGGTATTTTTTTAAATTTAGAGTGTATTGGGTGTCGTCTTTTTTTGCTTTGAAATACTTAGCATTTTCTTCTATTAGCTTAAAAGCCTCCGAATTGCTGAGGCGTTTTTCGCTTTGTGCTTTCAGTTTGTTCATATCTTTTATATAATAAACATTCTGTTTGTGTGGCACACTTTTTATTTCCGTCCAAGGCATGGCAAATTCTAATTCACGCTCGCCGATTTCCAAAAATTCATATTCGTCTGGCAGAATAATATCAGGGGTTACACCTTTAAGTTGCGTTGAACCACCATCAATGCGATAGAATTTTTGTATGGTTAATTTTATTTCGCCTAAAGGTTTCATATTTTCGTTACCGCGTACTGCGCGATCTAAATCGAAAAAACGCTGCACAGTGCCTTTGCCGTAAGATTTTGTTCCGACAATAACTGCGCGCCCATAATCCTGAAGTGCTGCTGCCAAAATTTCGGAAGCGGAAGCACTAAATTCATTTATCATTACAATTAGTGGACCGCCGTATTGCACTTTTGCATCTAAATCTTGGTGTAATTCCGGCTCACCTATGCGTGAATTTACTTGTACGATTGGTCCCTTTTCGATAAAATAACCTGACATGGTAACAACATCACGCAATGAGCCGCCGCCGTTGTTTCGGAGGTCAAGGATGATACCATTAACACCCGTTTTTTTAAGTTTTTCAATTTCGGTGGCTACATCTGTTGCACAACTTCTGCCGTCTTCTTTTTCAAAATCAGCGTAGAAGCGTGGTAATTTGATATAGCCAATTTTTTCTATTGTGCCAGGCAAATCTAACACCGAAGATTTTACATACCCTTCATCCATAATGACTTCATCACGTACAATTTTGACTGTTTGGGTGGTGCCATCTACATTGCGAACCGTCAGGCGCACTTCCGTTCCCTTTTTTCCACGAATCATACTAACCACTTCGTTCGTACTCATACCCGAAATATCAACGGGTTCGTTAGCTCCTTGCGCAACTTTCAAAATAATGTCGTTGGCTTTTAATTCTCCTTGTTTCCAAGCTGGACCACCCGGAACTATTTCACTAACTTTTGTATAGTCGCCTTCGCTTTGCAACTTTGCGCCAATACCTTCTAAGCGACCAGACATTTGCATATCAAAGTTTTGCTTTTCGATAGGGTCGAAATATCCGGTATGCGGGTCAAAGATATTTGTGATGGTATTTAAATAATCTGCAAGGCGTTCGTTGCGCTTTTCTTTGCGTAAACGCGTGTACCAATCGTTGTAGGATTTCAGAATATCTGCACGAACTTCTTGCTCAAGGTCTTTCAAAGTTTTATCCTTAAATTTCTCGTTGCCTTTTTCTTGCTCTTCGAGTTTGTCGGAGAGCCTGTTGAGTGCATCGTTTTGTAAAAGCTGTCGCCAGTAATTCTTTAATTCGACATCGTTGCTTGCATAATCGCGTTTTTTGCCGTCTAATTCAATAGCTTCATTTATAGTTAGATCAAAAGGTTCGGCAAGAATATCTTGATAATATTTTTGTGTTTTATCTAAAGATTTGTTGTATAATTCTTGAGCAATGTCAAAATATTCAAACGTACTGCGTTTGGCTTCATCATCCAAATCATTGCGGTATTTTTTCAATAACGCTATGTCGCCTTGCGTCAAGAAACGTTTGCTTCTATCCAGTCTTTCTAAATATAAATCATAAACTTTATTAGAAAATTCATCGTTGAGTTCGATAGGTTTATAATGCAGTTGATTAAGCCCACCCAAAATGGTCTGGAGGATTACTCCCTCTTTTTCTGGGTTTGTGGTTTTGATGCTTGGGAGATAGGCGGCGGTGACAAGTGCCAAAGCAGCTGCCGAAAAAAACAATGTGCCTTTCAATTTCATATATTTTAATGGTTAAAAGAATAAGTATGTAAAAAAATACAAATTATTCGATAAAAAGGTTGTGTTAAAATGTGTTAAAGTTCAACTGTAAAAAATTGAGAGGTTAAAGTTAAACTATTTGGAACTATAACGCAATTATACTTTCAAAAAATATATCCATTATTGATTATTTTTTTCAGGGTAATGCCATACTTGAAGTAAGTATGTTTCTATGTTATATGTGGCATTATGTTTCAAATTTATATATAAATATTTATAATTTATTGGCATGATTTTGGCGATTTGTAATGACATCTCAAGCAGTCGTTTTCTTACAAAGGTTATTTTACTGAAATAACTGAATTGCGTCCTTATGAACAACCTTACTCTGTGGCGAACTGGAAGTTTTGCCTTAGCCTTGTGGTTATTTTGTTTTTCCAATTTTAATTTGAGGTCAATACCGCTCCAACCAGTAAATTTACCCTTCCCATCATGTTTGTTTACAACAGATACCTTATACACTGACATTGCAAATTGCAACGGTCAAGCGAGTATGTGTATCCCATTTTCTTTTGACTATTTTGATAATTATTCTATCAGCGATAACGGTGTACCTCTGACGGGTTTCATCGAAGGCTGCAACCAACAGCAAGTGTTGGCATATTCTTTTGTCCAATTTGCTCAAGTAGATTTTATATTACAGAATTGGCAAGTTGGTGCAACCGCGCATAGTGGCGAATTTACAAACGTTGTAGCACTTGCGGATTCCATGAACGTTTGGGATGCAAACGGCGGTTGGCAAGTAAACCTTTCGCATAATATTATCTATAATGAAAACATATCAGCAAATAATAGCAATTTAGAAATTATTGTAGGTAATAGTTCTGCTTTTGCTGTTGAGTCATTTGAAAGCGAGTTTACATTGGGTACAAATGTTTATTTAGTCACGGGTTTGCATGAGTTAGTTTTTGCAGCCAATAACGGCAGTTGTAGTGATACATTATATGTAAAAGTAACTTGCACAGACATCACAACGCAAATTCATAATGTTGCATTAGGGATGATTGATACCATTTGTTTGGAGTTCCCGAATTTGATTTCTCAGCCAGCGAGTGTACAAAACACTTGTCCGAGTAGCGGCGGAATAAATGCGTCTTACGAAATTCAGGTAGGAGCAACATGCGTGATTGTGAGCGGCTTGCAAATAGGCACCGATACACTTTGCATTGAGGCTTGTGATAGCTTTGGCATTTGTGGCTTGACTTATGTTGTCGTGAACGTTCCGGATCCTGCAGTTGGGCAGCAACGCATCGCTTTTGAGAGTTCGACTAATACACAAGGTGAAATTTGTTTAGATACCACACACCTAAACGGAACAATTTTGACAGTACAAAATATATGTGCCACAAGTGGTATTCAAACAACATTCACTTTGGATACAACGAATTATTGTGTTGTTTATCAAACAAGCAATAGTCCATCTCTTGATTCTGCTTGTTTCGTAATCTGTGATGCATTCAACGTATGCGATACCACAATGATTGTTATACAAACAACAGCAGATTTAAATGCGTTTACCCATCGTGATACCCTGATGACCGATGCTCCAAATTTCTATTGCATTGATCCAAATATTGTAGGTGGAAATATCACATCTATAGTTAGTGGGTGCAGCCCACAAAGTATTAATTTTAATATTAATCCTGTTTCAAATTGCATTAATTACACTATCGAAAATGCTGTCACAGATACAGCTTGTTTTTATATTACGGGCAATACCGGCGATGTGGATACTTTGTATTTAATTGTGCAAGGAATTGCGCCAAACAGCAGCATCGCTTTTGATTCTGTACGTGTTGGTGAAACAATCACCTTCTGTACAGATAATAGCGAAATTTATGGCTTTAATCTGTCAATTTCTAACTTTTGCGAAGGGTTTGGTGGCGAAAATGCCGCTTTTGAACTCAGTAATGACACAACCTGCGTTGTCATAACTGGTATAGCTATTGGTTTAGATACCGCTTGTTTAGTAGTTTGCAATGGGCTTAATACCTGTGATACGACCTACTTGGTGATGCAAATAAATTACACACCTGAGCAAGTACAATTCGCATTTCCAGATTCTTTCTCTGTCATGCAAAACGATTTTTTGCAAATGAATGTATTAGCCAATGATGCAATTTTGTTGGGCGATTCTTTGCTCTCAATTCGCATCTTACGTGCAAATGAAGGTGGAGTAAATCAGCAGTATGGCAATGCCGTCATCGGTGATAACAGTATCATCGAATATATTCCTAATCTCAATGTTTGTGATCAGACAGATATGATTATTTATGAAGCGTGTACCGAAGATTTAGGTTGCGATACAGCAACTGTACTCGTTACCATTCTTTGTCAGGATTCAACAATTATAGACCCCACAGCACCAATTATTGTTTTTAATGGCTTTTCACCAAATGGTGATAACATCAATGATATATTTCATATCGAAAATGTTGAAAACCATCCCATCAATACTTTACAGGTGTATAACCGATGGGGAAACTTAGTGTATGAAGCTACTAATTATAATAACGATTGGAATGGAAAATGGGATGGCAAAGATCTACCTGATGGCACATATTTTTATTATTTTAAATATGATGATACGCGTTTCAAATCGGGTTACGTATATATACAAAGGTAGGGCACATAGTAGGAGAATAAATATTTTTTTAAATACTTATTAACAATAATTTATATATATAACTTTTTAGCATAATTTTTGATAAAAATAATACTGAAATAATAAAATTACTTTGACATGAAAAAAATTGTTCCAATCCTTCTAACTTGTTGGATAATGGTACATCAGGCTTGGGCACAACAAGAGCCAATGTTTACCAAATATATGTTCAACAGTTTGATGTTTAATCCGGCGTATGCCGGATCAAAAGACCATTTATCTGCTGGATTACTTCACCGTACCCAATGGACAGGCATACAGGGTGCACCAACAACCCAATCCATGACCGTCCACTCTCCGCTTAAAAACGATCGCGTTGGGTTGGGATTCTCTATTGTAAATGATAAAATCGGACCTACGAGTTCTCTAAACTTAGCTTTGAGCTATTCGTACCGCATTAACATCGGCAAAGGAAAACTTTGTATCGGACTAGATGGAAACTTAATGAATTGGCGAGCCGATTGGCAACAACTTTCTCTCGAAAGCGGTGGAGATGATGCCTTTTCAGATTTACAGCCAAGCTATTGGTTGCCAAACTTCGGTGCAGGTATGTACTACTACACCAAATATTTTTATGCCGGTTTCTCATCACCAAATTTGATAGAGTATAAGTTGCGTAAAAACGATATAAATACACCAATATATGCACGGCAATATCGCCATTTTTATGGTATGCTTGGTGCAGCTATTCCTTTGCGTGGTGATGATTTAATTTTCAAACCATCTATCCTTTGGAAAAATGCGGCTTTGAGTAGTGCATATAACAAGGAGCAAGTATTTCAAAATATTGGGGCACCAAATGAATTTAGTGCCGACCTCTCTTTGCTTTTCTACGAAACGTTTTGGGTAGGCTCTTCTTTCCGTTCTTCGGTAGAAAAGTTTTCTGGCAATAGAAGTTCGTTTGATGCTGTCAGCCTTTGGGCTTCTTATTTGCTGACAAACGGCTTCCGCGTAGGTGCAGCTTACGATTATACAATCTCTAACTTGAGTTCGGTAGCTGGAGGTTCATTCGAGCTGTTCTTAGGTTACGAAGCTGATTTCAAAACTAAAAAAGTGGTCACTCCACGATATTTCTAATATTGCAATCGGTACGCTTTTGTACCACTAAAAGCATTAACATGAAACGCATATACTCCCTCACCATATTATTATTCATTGCTGGCGCATTGTTGGCACAAAATGCCAGAACAAAACGCGCTAAAGAGCAGATGGCAAATCTGGATTATACCGGGGCCATCGAAACCCTTAGTGGTGCTTTAGATAAAGATTCGGGCAATAACGAAGCTAAATTATTAATTGCCGAAAGCTATCGCAAAGTTGGCGACTCCGAAAATGCCGAATATTGGTATGGTCAAGTTGTTCAACTTCCTGAAGCTACCTCACTAACCAAATTGTATTACGGTTGGGCATTGCAGCGCAACGGTAAATGCGATTTGGCTAAAGAATGGTATCAAAAATTCTTAGCAGAATCGCCGGATGATGTTCGTGGCCAATACCTTTCGCGTGCCTGCGATTATGAAGAAGAATTGAAGACAAAAAATGATGGAATGTACGAAATCAAAAATGCGGAGATAAATACTTCGTATGACGATTTTGGCGCAGTCTATTATGCTAAAGGAATGGTGTTTGCTTCGGAGCGCGACAAAGGCTCCGCCATCAAACGTGAGCACACTTGGACGGGCAACCCATTTTTAGAGTTATATTTTGTTGATACAAAAAAGAATAAAGAAGATTTCACAAAATGGAAATATGGTCGCGCTGAAAAATTCTCTTCGGAGTTGAATACTAAGTATCACGATGCTGCGGTTTCTTTTTCGGATGACCAAAAAGAAATATATTTTACACGCAACAACCTCAGCGGTAAAAGCGATGAGGGCATTCGTAAGTTGAAAATATTCTATGCAAAAAGTGTTGGCGACAACGAGTGGTCTGCATTGACAGAAGTGCCGTTTAATAGTGACGAATATTCTGTGGCACACCCTACGCTTACTCCTGATGGCAACAAGTTGTATTTTTCATCGGATATGCCTGGCGGTTTCGGTGGTATGGATTTGTACGTTTCTACTAAAGAAGGCGGCAAATTCGGTCCTCCTCAAAATTTAGGCAACATCGTCAATACCGAAGGAAATGAAATTTTCCCATATTACCACAAATCCGGAAAGTTATACTATTCTTCCGATGGTCACATAGGGTTAGGCGGTTTAGACCTATATTATACCATGC
>JAGOHC010000028.1 GCA_017996375.1 Saprospiraceae bacterium
GAATACTTCCAGCATAGTCTGGATAACCGTAATATTTATATCGAGTACCATAATAATCCATATTTATGCCTGTTTTCGTCGTGTCCATCCAAAAATTGGATTCTGTGATGACATATACTTTACCGTTGGCATGAACGCCCATACCCATAGGGCGCATTTCCGATAACGTCTTGCCTGCCGGTACGGGTATAGTGGCAGATTGTACCGTTGCCGCTGTTATAGGACTTCCGTCAATGGGTATATTGTATATTTTTTGGTCTGCAAAACTTAAAGCGAATAATCTATTTTCGTCGTGCGACACGTCGACATCACTGAATGCCACGTTATATACGGCATCGGCTACGTGCATACGATCATTTGCTTGGTTATAATCGGGGTAGCCGCCCGTAGAAGGGGCATTTACAAATGGATTTGCTCCGCAAGTTCCCGCTCCGAACAATAAATTCAAGTCTATTGGACCCGTTGCCGTGTTGGGCGTTCCGTTCATTACGGTTGGATTGGCTTCATCGCTCATATCAATGCGATATATCGCTCCCGTTCCTTGCGGACCAATGTCTGAATATTGTTTTACATACGTCCCTGCAAACAAAGTCTTGCGCTTAGATTGGTAGCCTAAGCCAAAACACGTACCGATTTGGCTATACAGAACAGCTGTGTCAATAGCAGGGCTGTCATGCCCCGCAGGACAAGGACCACCAGGGGCATACCCAACTGCTCCACCATCAGGCGTAACGGTCAATAATGCTTTGCGCCAATTGTGAACGCCGTCGTGTGCATACGGGTAAAATGTACTTGTAGTGACTAAGGGCGTTTCATCAACATATTGAGATGGAAGTATTACGCCAAAATTGACTCCCGTAGCAGGTGCAGTAACAAACTGCACACTCGTACCGCCTGCGGGTGAGGTATAGTTGGCACTTGGCAAGTTCGTAAATTCTACCCTTACTGCCCCACTTATGCCGGCAATGGTATAAGTACCATCGGCGAGCGAGGTAGTCGTGCCTACGGCTGTGCCTGTTGCATCGTAAGCAGTGACGGTTACGCCTTCCAAGCCTACTTCATTAAATGTAGCAGTATTGTCCTTTGTGCCGTTGGCATTAAAATCTCGGAATACTGTACCCGATACTTGGGCGGATATAACTACTGAAAATAGATTTAAGACTAAAATGAATAGTTGCTTTCTCACAAGTCAAAATTTTTTATTGTAATAATATAGTTCGATTTAACCGCAAAGGTATCCGTATATTTGTTATATACTTATGTATAACATGACGTATTTGTGACATAATATTTCGTAAGATATTTTGATTTGCTATTATTTATAACTATTAGATAATAACCCTCATGAGTTTATTTTCTGTAAAAAAAATCATGATTTTATAATATATCTGTCTTGATTTTTCTAACATGTCATACATCAAATTATTGCTACCGTAAACTAATAATAATAGGTGCTTTTTATTATTTATAGGAATTTTGATGTATTTAGATAATATTTTGCCGCATTGCTGCATTTACATATTACATCGTATATTTGTAATATTAAACGTTTATAAATTTCATAAAATGACACGCTATACAAGGTACATGGCAATATTAGTTTTGATGATGTTTTGCATGGCGGTATTGCCCGCTTGCAAAACAAAAGAAGGGTGTCCCGTGAACGATTCTGCACACGTAAAGCCAAATAAAAAAGGAGATTACGGCTCCAAGAAAGGAAAAACTAACCTTTTCCCAAAGGATTTGCGAAAAGAGTAGTGTTTATAAATCGTAATTGACGGATAGCGTAGGTGTAAGTGCTCTCGCCTGACAGGTAAGTATGTAGCCATCGGCGACTTCATCGTCATCCAGTGCGTAGCATGCGTCCATTTTAGCTTTCCCTTCCGTCACTTTCGCCATACAGGTTGAGCACGAGCCGGTTGTGCAAGAATAGGGTGGTTCGTAGCGTTGCTCTAATAATGCTTGCAGAACTGTTTTATGTGCGGGCAGCTCCAATTCGATTATTTTTCCCTCCAATACTACCGTTAGTTTTGAATGACTTGCCAAACCATCGCCGGAAACGGCTGATGCGTCTTTAGTGGTGTTGAAATATTCTTTATGAATTTGTTTTTTATCAACATTGCCTTGGTGAAGTGCAGCTTCAACGGTTTCTATCATTCCTTGTTGTCCACACAGATAATAAATTGCGTTTTTTGTAGGCGGGTATTGTGCTAAAAAAGTTTCAAATCCACGAGAGTCAATTCTACCAATTTTTCCTTTCCATAATGTTGTTTCTTTTTTGAAAAGTCCCATAATGCCGCCATCTTTTTTTACTTTGGGTTGCGATAGAATATACTCCACGATTAACTGCCCTTCGTAGCGTTGCTGCAATGCATCTAATTGTGATTTAAAGATGATATTATCCTCATCCCGATTGCCATACAACAGATAAATGCTGCTCTGAGGTTCTATTTCTAAAATAGTTTTTATGATAGACATTAGCGGGGTAATGCCGCTGCCCGTTCCTATCAGGTAGTAGTTGTTGCGTTGCGCCGCATCTAATGGCGTGTGAAAACGCCCTTCGGGAGGTTTCACTTCTACCAAACTGCCGATGCGAAAATTATCTAATGCAAAATTAGATACCAAGCCGCCTTTTTGCCGTTTGATGGTAATAGCAAAATCGCTTTCTAACGGACTGGTGCAAATGGAGTAGGCACGTCGTTCAGGTTGGTTATTTACTACACAATTTATAGTGACGTATTGTCCTTGCGTGTAGCGAAAAACCTCTTTCAAATTCTGTGGAATATCGAATACAACCGTAGCGGCTACGGGTGTTTCTGCAATGATATTTTTTACTGTAAGTGTATGAAACATTTGTCTATGTGATACTAATTGATTCAATGATGTAGGTTTTTTTTTACCTCCCAACACTGCCAAAAATTGCGTTCTCGTTTTTTGTGAATTGTAAAGCCGTGTTCGTGTAGCGCATCTTGCATGATGTCAGCATCCGCTTGAATGAATCCCGAAATGAGCATAGTGCCACTCGGCGCAAGTAGTTGATGCAAAATGGGTAATGATTGTATGATAATATTTCGGTTGATGTTGGCTAGAATAACATCATACATTGCTGTAGGCACAACGTGAATATCGCCGAGCAATGCTGTAATGTTCGTCACATGATTTATTTCGGCATTTTCAATAGTGTTTTCATACGAAGGCAGCTCAATGTCGTTGGCAACCAACTGCGTTGCGCCGAGTTTTGCAGCCATAATTGCTAAAATGCCCGTACCACAACCGTAGTCAAAAACTTTTTTATCATTAAAATCAAGGTGCTGCATTTGTTCCAACATCATAAATGTCGTCTCGTGATGCCCAGTACCAAACGCCATTTTTGGATTAATGATTAAATCAAAACGGACTCCCCCGTAGGGTGGGTGGAAATCTGCGCGGATGCAGCAAAAATCATCCACAACAATCGGCTGGAAGTTGGCTTCCCATTCGGCATTCCAGTTTTTATTTTCAACAGTTTCCAAACGAACATCCATACTAAATTGATGTTGGAGCGATTTAATATGTTGTTGCAAAAAATCAACTTGTGCTTCAGGTGCATATACTTCAAAACCCTCATAAGTTTCTACGATAGCCTCATCGGTACTTTCGCTCAAAAGTGCCATAACTATCTCTTTCTCTGCTGGTTGTGTTGGGTGAATGGTGAATTTGTAATAAATCATTTGTCGCTAAATCATAGTAAAGATACCTGCTGTACGGCTGCTACCACATCGCCCTCGCGGTTAAATTGTGATAACCGAACGGGTGAAATTTCATTAATGAGTTCGGGTATATAGTTCGTTTCTATACGAATATAATTATCTGTAAAACCTGCCATTTTCCCTTCAGACTTACTCATCTCAAACAGCACCAGACGCTCCGTTTGTAAATATGCATTATAAAACACTCTTTTCTTTTTTTCGGATAAAATGCGGAGCATTTCATTGCGCTCGCGGCGCACATCAACAGGCACAACATCGGGCATTTCGTTGGCAGCTGTGTTAGCTCGCTCGGAATAAGTGAACACATGCAAATATGCAATATCCAACGATTGAATAAATTGGTACGTTTCCAAAAAATCTTCGTTAGTTTCCCCGGGGAATCCAACTATTACATCTACCCCGATGCAACAATGCGGCATGGCTTTTTTGATTGCGGTTACGCGCTCGGCATATAATTCGCACTTGTAACGGCGGCGCATCAGGCTAAGTTGCTTGTTGTTTCCCGATTGCAAAGGTATATGGAAATGTGGCATAAATCGCTCCGACTGTGCGACAAAATCAATAATTTCATTTGTCAACAAATTGGGTTCGATGGAGGAAATGCGGAAGCGTGGAATACTACTCACAGAATCTAAGGCTCGTATGAGGTCGATAAACAGGGCTTCTTTTTTTGGTTTTATGCCTTCAATTACTGCTGTACCATTGCCAAAATCACCAATATTTACACCTGTAAGTACAATTTCTTTAACACCCAGATCGGCAGTTTTATAAGCATTTGCCACAACGTTTTCGATAGAATCGCTACGACTCTGCCCGCGCGCTTGCGGAATGGTGCAGAATGAACATTTGTAATCGCATCCATCTTGTATTTTTAAGAAGGAGCGAGTGCGATCGCCGAAGGAGAAAGAACTTTGAAAGGTTGTTGCTTCCTTAATATCGGCGGCGTGTATCATGCCTTTATTTCCCGAAAGGGTATTGATAAACTCTAATATTCTGAATTTTTCGTTTGCACCTAACACCAAATCAACGCCTGGAATATTGGCAATTTCTTGTGGCTTGAGTTGTGCATAACAACCAGTGACTACAATGGCTGCATCAGGTGATTTGCTCAATGCTTGACGCACTACTTTTCGGCATTTGCGGTCTGCAAAATCGGTAACAGAACACGTATTAATAACATATACATCTGCACCAGCGTCAAAATCAATAACGCTATACCCGTTATCTTCAAACAAGCGACTGATTGATGAAGTTTCGGAATAATTAAGTTTGCAACCTAAGGTGTAAAATGCTACGCTGCGTGGTGTCATTATTTATCAATTAATGTATAAGCAGTTTACTCGTTTTGGTAATGTTATCTGCGCGCAACTGTGCAAAATAAGTGCCTTTCGGCAAATGTAGCTGTGTATCAATGGCATAATTGCCACTCGGTTGCGTGCCGATGTTTATATGTTTGACCAACTGACCAACAGTATTGTAGATTGTTATTTGAACATCTCCACTGGTTGTCAATGAATACAAAAATGTAGGGTTGCCCTCCGAAGGGTTGGGTGCAATCGTGAAGCCCAATGTTTCGGCTAAGGTTTCTTCTGTATCAACAATAAAATCAATATAGCCTGTCGGCGGAGCAGGGAGTTTTACATCGGTAAGTATCCGATATTCACCAGCTTTTAACGCAAGTGTTTCGGTGGTGTTGTTTATTAATAAGCTGTCGCCACGCAGATAGTCATACCACCAACCAGTATGTTGCACACGCGGAGTCATGCTTTGCTCCGTCACGTTGAAATTGCCGATTACGGTAACATTTAATGTAGCAGAATTAAGGTGGAAATCTTTACATTGATTGGATGATGAATTTATTCCGGTAATGTCAAAGTCTGTCGTTTCAAATACTTCGTAATTTGTTTTTAAAAACATCAATGCACGAGTAACTTCATAGAGCTGCAACCGTGAAGGATTGAAGTAGTAGTCCCAACGCACAGGTTTGGGGTCTAAGCGACAGCTACTGCTAATTGTCGTTCCATTGGAGCAGGTATTGATGGAGTAGTCATAACCCAATTCGCCAAATTGCCACAACATTTTTGGCCCCGGAATGGTATAAAAAAATGCACTTGCCAATTCCATACGTTGCAAGCCAATGGCTAAGTCGCGTACTTTATAATCAGTAGCACTCTGGTTGCCAAAGGTTTTGTTTTTATACATGAGGCGTTCCTCATCGTGGCTTTCCATATACGATACCACGTGTGGTACTGCCCAACCGCGATGTGCGTAGCTATTCCAGCGCAGGTCGGTAGAAGTCCAACCCATAGTAGCTTCATTAAAATTGTAGTTGCTATTGCCCCAAAGCATCATGCCATATTCGGCTAATTCTTTCTCTTCACTGTTCGCAGAAAAATGTTCTAATATAACATAAGCATCGGCATCGTTTTCCCAAACTTCATCGGCATATTGTTTCAAAATAGCGATGCGTGAAACATCATATTGTCCCCAAGCATTTACATTGTCGGGGTTATTAGTTTGCGTAAAACCTTTTGATAAATCAAATCGGAAACCGTCAATATGAAATTCCTCAAGCCAATGTTTTAGACATTGATTGACGTAGTCTTTCGTAGCTTGGCTTTCGTGATTGAAATCATTACCAACATTAAATGGATGGCGCGGGATAGGGTTAAGCCATGGATTATTTGCTGCGGGGCGGTTGTTGGCAGCATCCCAGTAGAGTTGTGCCAATGGGCTTTGCCCAAATGCATGATTGAAAACTACATCCACGATTACAGCTATTCCTCTTGCATGACACTCATCTACAAAAGTTTTAAATGCTTCGGGTGTGCCGTAATATTTATCAATAGCATAATGGAAACTTGAATTGTATCCCCAGCTGTTGTTATTCTCAAATTCATTGATAGGCATGAGTTCAATGGCATTAACGCCTAAGCGTTGGAGGTAATCTAAGGTATCAGTCAAATCTTGGTATTTACGAGAGGCTAAAAAGTCACGCAGTAATAATTCATAAATTATCAAATCTGTTTTTTTAGGAGGAACGAATCCGTCATTTTGCCAACTGAATGCAGGGGTGTTAAAAGGTAAAAGTGTGACAATGCCCGTTGTTTTTCCGGTAGGATATGCAGGTATGTTTGGATAAGTGCTAGCAGGAATGTTGCTATCATTGTAAGGGTCTAAAACCTGATAGCTGTAAGGGTCTGCGATGTGAAGTTGCCCATCTACTAAATACTGATATGTATAATTTCCTTGAGTGAGATTATCTGCTTGTACCCACCATGTTGTGCCATCAATGCTTCTATTCATTTGCAAATCGAGCGACCAATCGTTAAAACTACCTATTAGAAATACATTTTGTTTGCTTGGAGCATAAAGCGCAAATATTGCAGAGCCGTTACCTAAATCGTTGAATCCTAATTTCGTGCCTACTGGGGGATCTCCGATGTTGTTTGTTGCCGGAACAACGTAGCTAAAGAAATATTCTTGCGTTTCTGTGCCATTATCGGCAACGAAGCGAATGTTGTGAAATCCGGCTGAAGCCGAAATTGTATAATTTAACTCCGTGCCTGTAGTTTGTGTTAGTAGATTTGCGCCATCGTAAAGAGAGAGCATTGCGGTAGCAGATGATGCACCCTTTACTGGAATATTTTGACCTAATGCTGCTATAATTGCTGGGCTTTGTGGATTTAGTAATGCTGCCTGAAAGCCTTGTGACGGATTGTAAACAGGATAAAAAATGTCGCTTCCACCAGCTGCACGTCCGGTTTGTGAGCCATCGCCATTGCGGAATACAAACGCCAAACTATCAACGGTTTCACTTTGTGGGATGCCGTAGTAGTCGCGTATGTTGTAAGAAATGGAATATTGGTTGTTCCCGAGTGGAGTTAATTGCCATGCTTCATTTTGTTGCCCCCAAGTGCCCTGCACATGTTTCCAATCAGAAAGGGACGTACTCAAATTAGTAATTACCCCTGTATGAAGAAATATGGGTGGGGGTACGCCAACTAATCCACCATCGCCTTGTGTGGCATCATAATATATTGTTACGTCATCGTCAACGGTAGGAAACGCCGGTGATATAGTAACTTGTGCCTTCATCATTAAAGGCAATAGCCATAATGCGATTATTTGGATGGTAAAAAATTTCAAACGATGTGTCATACAATATAGTACTTTATGATAAATGTGCTTCAAGCCTTGTGATGCAAGAGGCTGATTACGTGTAAAAATAGTGCAATTTAATCGTATTACATCATATCTATTCCTGAATCTCCACCGCTTCTGTTATTTCTGCGCTTAAACAGTGATGTATCTGCTTTGCCAAATCGCCACTGAAAGTTTAGACGAAATATTTGTGGGTCGCGAATGCGCCAGCCGTCCTGCACAAAGAATACGCCTTCGGAGTGAGTTCCTCTACGGCGTGTACGAAAAATATCCTGACAACTTAGTGTAATGCTAGCTGCTTTATTCATAATATCTCTGCGAATAGAGGCATCTACCGACCAAAAAGGGAGCGTATAGCCCTGCGCGGTAGAATTTAATTCGCCACCAAAACCAGCGCCACCACCACCACCGCCACCGAATCCACCGCGTCCACGACCTCCGCCGGAATCGTTAAGAAATGCTGCCCTGCTCTGGTATTCGCCGGTAACTTGGAATGTCCATACTTTTTTGATTTTTATGCTGGCGTTTTCTTTTACAAAAACGGTAAATTGATTGCGCGAAAGGAACTGATTTACGTTAGTGCCATCAATGGTTGCGTTATAAACATTGAGATTGGTATTAAACTCTACTATTTTGAATAGGGTGTTTCGCAAATTGGTTTCTACGCCATAGGCAAAACTGGAATTAGCATTGGTGTAGGAAGAAACTAATACATCGCGTTCCAAATCGTAATTATATTCTTGAAACTGATAGCGCGTGATGAGCCCGGTTGTTTGTCGTGCATACAAGGATACCAACAAATTGTCATTACCATTAAAAATGTTTTGATAAGATAACTCAATGCTGTTTACAAATTCGGGCAATAACCCCGGATTACCGCGTGAAAGTAATAATGAATCTGTGAAATCGGTGTAAGGCAGTAGTTGAAAAAAACTCGGGCGATTGATTTTACGAGAGTAGTTAAGCAATAATTGGTCTTGTTCGTTCAAGTTATAATTGACAAACATACTCGGAAATAACGCCAAAGGATAGCTATTTGCAAAAGTAGAATCTACATCGGGTAGTTTGCCGGCATATTGTGAACTTTCTGCTCGCAAGCCGACTTGGTATCCCCATTTTTGATACGATTTTTGATAGGTGGCATAAACTGCATATACTTGGTCGGTGTATGTATATTTATTGGCAAATTGAGGCACTACCACAAATTCATTATCATTAAAATTAAATTGAGAAATTGTGTTTTCGCTATCGTAAATGCGATATTGTGCGCGTGCACCCATCTCCAATTTTTGTTTATTGGGCAAAGGGTTTACGAAATCTGTTTGCCCAACATAAAACTTCGACTTGCTACCGACGAGCTGTTTTTGCCGAGTGACAATATCAGGATTTGTAAACGTTGTAGTAAAATCGCCATCGCCTTCAAATACACCAGTGTTCATGTTTAAGTCAGCCGTCCATTCTTTACCTTCTTTTGGAAACAAATATTTATAAAGCAACTGCAAACCGTAAGGATTTGGACTGCGGCGTGTACTTGATTGGCGAAGTGCAGTTGAGCGAGCCGAACTTGTGCCATACAGCGTATCTGTTGTGGTATGGATATTATCCAAAGGCTTAAATTCTCCTCTGTGTATATTGCCCGAAAACGTTAGCGTATTGCGATTATTGATAAACCAATCAACACCTGCGCGACCCATCAAAAAGTAGCCTTCGTTGTTAGGAGAGGAGGTTTGCTTAATATCCAAAAGCGGGCTGCCGGTAATTGTTTTGCGAGTTGTTTCTCCTTGCCCTTTGCTTTTACGGAGCATATAATTTGCATTAACAAAAGCATTAATATCGCCTTCACGAACATTAATATCAGCACCGATATTGCCTCCGGCATTAGTATCTGTACCTGCACGTATGCTACCATTGAAACCAATGCGGCGGTCTTTTTTTAATACAATATTAATTATACCGGATGAGCCGCCCGAAGCAGCATCAAATTTAGCAGAAGGGTTGGTGATTAGTTCAATTTGGTCAATCGCATCCGCCGGAATTTGGTCAATCGTGAGCGTGGTTGGTCGCCCATCTACAAAAAGCTCGGGCGCAGCGTTGCGAACGCTGAGGTTGCCATCAATATCCACACTTACCGCTGGCATGGTACGGAGTGCATCTTCGGCAGTGCCACCCGCAGCGATGCCGTTTTTATCTACCTTGAAAACTTTTTTGTCTAATGCTAACGAAAACGTGTTGGCTTCACCAGTAACGATGACCTCATCTAACACATTTTCGTTTAGTGTTAAACGAATGTTGCCTAAGTCTTTATCTAACTTTGATAAATCTGGACGTGTGCCGCGTTGTAACTCAAACGAGACTTTTTTTTCAAAATCGGAGAATCCTAAATAAGAGACGATGAGTTGGTGTTCGCCGAAAGCGGGAATATTTTCCAAGCTAAACTCTCCGTTGTCGCTCGTGAGCTGTCCGCCGAGCAACGTATTTTTCATTTCGTTTGTTTGTGTGTCACGTACTTGTCCCCAAATTTGGACGGAGGCGTATGCGATGGCTTTTCCGGTGGCATCCTCTACAATCTTGCCGTAGTAGCGACCTTTAGGCATTGGTTGTCCGCCGTTTCTATTGGGTTGTTGTGCCATTAATGCAATATTACAGCAGCAAAGCAAAAAAGTCATCAGGGTAAATAATTTTATTAGAATTTGCATATATTTCAATTAGTTGTATTTGTCGTACAAAGGTATGATTCTCCTTTATAACAAGCGTACTTTCGGTTTAAAATGATAATGAATTGTTAAAAAACAACCCGTTGTATATTCTTTTTATAACAATATGTTTTCAAAAATGTTAAAATTTTTGGTGGTGATTGATTTTTTCAAAAACAAGTTATATTTTTATGATTACAGAATATTAAGTTGTTTTACCCAACTTTTTTAAACAATAAAACCTTAGATTATGAAAAAACACACCTACATTATTTGCATACTTAGCTTGCTTATAGCTGTGTTTGCTTGCGAAAAACAACCCAAAAGCATTTGCACCTTCTACATTGATAGCGTTACGGAAGCATACTTCTCTTTTAGGCTAGTTGATAGCCTGACGATGCAGACCTTAATTGGCGATGGCGTTGGAATCTACGATGATGATTTAGTTGCTTTTGTCAGGTCGGATGGTGCAATTCCCAGGGATTTATATATTAGTGGCGATGGCAGTATTAATTTCAAAGTACAAGACAACGAAACGGAAGCCTTGGATAGCAGCGTCACCAAAATATTTTATTTGCAACTGCCTGATCAATTTGGGCACCCTAACAGAGATACCGACACGCTAAAATTTATTTACCGATATAACGATGGAAATTGTTTCTCAAATTTCCAAGTTTATTACAATGGCAGAAATTATCACAATGGTTTGTATAAAACTTTTTTTAACTTTTTTAAACAATAAAACCTTAAATTATGAAAAAACACACCTACATTATTTGCATACTTAGCTTGCTTATAGCTGTGTTTGCTTGCGAAAAACAACCCAAAAGCATTTGCACCTTCTACATTGATAGCGTTACGGAAGCATACTTCTCTTTTAGGCTAGTAGATAGCCTGACGATGCAGACCTTAATTGGCGATGGCGTTGGAATCTACGATGTTGATTTAGTTGCTTTTGTCAGGTCGGATGGTGCAATTCCCAGAGATTTGGATATTGGCGGTGGCGGTACTATCAGTTTCAAAGTACAAGACAACGAAACGGAAGCCTTGGATAGCAGCGTCACCAAAATATTTTATTTGCAACTGCCCGACCAATTTGGGCACCCTAATAGAGATACCGACACGCTAAAATTTATTTACCGATATAACGATGGAAATTGTTTCTCAAATTTCCAAGTTTATTACAATGGCAGAAATTATCACAATGGTTTGTATAAAACTTTTTTTAATTTTTTTAAACAATAAAACCTTAAATTATGAAAAAAATTTCATTGGCATTACTAATCACTTTAGTAATCGCAAATTTGTGTACAGCACAAATCTCTATCCACACAGACTGTGGAACATTACAAAAAACAGATGAGGAGATGGCTACGCTACCATATTTCGGGAATGAGCAATGGTTAAGCAAGTAAGAGTAAACAACCCAAATTTATTTATTCCCAGAGACTCTACTACTATCGAACTTCGAGATGGCAGTTGCAACGATAACGCATTCATTGTGCCGCTAAAAATTTGGGTGATTAGAGAGAACGAAGCAGACTTTGATGGATTACCCGATGATAAGCAGATACAGCAGGCAATAGACAACATAAACTATTTATTCCAAAATAATGGGCTAAATGTCAGGTTTTATGTTTCTTGCTTGCAGTATAGAACGGACGACGATTTAGTAAATGTAGGTGATCTTGATATTTTCTCGAATCAGTATTCTAACTTGTGGCATCAAAATATTTACATTGTTAAAAGCATTGTTTCGAATGGTGAATCGGCATCTGGTGTCTATAGTCCGCACTCTGATAATATTTATATAAAAAGAGATGCCTTTAATAATGCTTCAAGTAAGACGTTGACACATGAGTTAGGACATGCATTTAGTTTAGAGCACACCCACAGAAATGCTGACAGAGGGGATTGTGTTGCAGAACCCGTTAGTAGGGAAAAGCAATTTCCGTGGTATTGTTTTAAATCCGGTACAATGTGTTTTTGGACCGCTGATGGTTTTTGCGATACTCAGGCTGACCCAGGACTACTTTGGAATGAAACTGATTATAAAGTAGATGCTAATTGTAATTACACATGGGGTGAAACAGATAACTGGGGGAGTACGTACATACCCAATACCCGCAATATTATGTCGTATTCACCGAATCAGTGTAGAGATTATTTTTCTAACGAGCAAGGTGCTGCCATGATGGGTATTATGATAAATAGCTATTTCCAAGATATAAATAATTCGTGGTTCTTGAAACCAGATAGTTATGAACCTGACAACACGCATCTTCTTAAGATTCCGCGAAATATAACAGTAGGCGAAACTCAATGCCATTCTTTATTTTGCTCGTTTGGTTTCGATGAATGTACTGATGATGTTGATTGGTTGAGATTTAAAACTTCCGATGATGATATGATAGGAAATTACAAAATTGAGATAGCTAATGTTGGTAATTACCAAAACCCCGTCCAAACTATCAAAGTTTGGCATACTGATGCTAATGGTGAACGAACAACACAAGTTACAACCATCAATAGTCAAGTCGGAAGCAGCAGATATTTTGAGGTGCCTTGTGCTAACAACAACAGAGATTATCTTATAGAAGTTATAAGAAGCGAAACTGGACATGGGAAATATAAAATTTCACTTGGGTCTTCTATAATTCTTCCAACACTTTCTGCATCAGACTGTGCAGTTATCGGACAAGACATGGTCATGAATAACGTCCCTTCCGGAGCCACTGTACAATGGGTTCCTTCACAAAATATCACATTGAATACATTTTCAGGTAATGTTGCAAGGATTATGAATATAAGTAACCCGAATGCTCCTTTGTCAATTATTATCTATGTAAATTATGGGGGCTGTAGATATGTGTTCACACATAACTTTAGCAATGTTAGTGGAGTTCCACTACCTGCAATAGGAACCATTAATACTTTAGTGCGTGATGCCGCTGCTTGCGAACCACTATTTACATTTTCAATTTCTCCAGTATCTGGAGCTACAAGTTATTCATGGTCTTGCGGTAGCAATAATAGTGCTATCGAATTGGAATGTTTGGATACGCATGAAACCGAGTTTCGCGTTTCTGCTAACTTTCAACCTTTTGAATCGGGAACAATAATCGCAACCTTACAAGCATTTAATAGTTGTGGCGGTGTCGTATCCAAAACAAAAACAGTTACTTATTCAAGTGGCGAATGTGAAATGAGAATTGTAGATGGCGGTGGCGGAGACGAAATAGGAAAATCCGTTTCAGTTATTCCAAACCCTGTGGACAATGTATCAAATATTTTGCTTAAAATAAACGACCCAACTGCCGAAGCAGCTGAAATAACTAATGAATATCAAATTACAATAACAAGTTTATATGGAGAAGTAAAATATATGAATACAACGACTCAAAGGGAAATAAGTTTAAACGTGGAAAACTATATAAGCGGATTGTATAACGTACTCGTAATCAGCAATAATTCAACATTTTCTGCCCAGTTTCTCATTCAAAATTAATTGAAAAAGTTTATAGTTTTGGTACTTCAAGTATAAGTTTAAAAGCAGTATTCTGGGGTGTCATAATATACAATTTAAAGTGCTATTCTTTTACAATAAAGTTTAGCACTTTATTTTATTGTAAACTTTGCAATTAGCTTCCGGTATTGAGGTCATCATCCAAGCCGATGTCACGCTGCTGAGGTGAGGGTAGGATACATACAGCAAGTGGTTATCAAAAAACTGATAGTAATAAGCCACGCAGGGCTAACCACCTATATTGGATAACCAACTTTGCGGCTGCAGGCTTTCCTTTTACATAATAATATGCGGCTAATGCGAAGCTCCCGATGGCTTTGTAGATGAAATCTATAAAGGTAAATATGGTTGCACGCATACCTTCTGCCTTAACTCGCAATCCTTCTTCTGACCCTATGCGCTCACATAATTTTAGTACGTTTTTATCGGTAAGCCTAAATGCGTCAATGTGATGCCCAACGGCGACATCGGGCACATAAAATATATTGTTACTATACTTTTTTATGGCTCTGAAAATATATTTATCATCGCCACGCCATGCCAATTTTTCGTTAAAACCGCCAACGGCTTGTAGGGCTGTTTTTGTATAACTCATGTTGCAACCGATAGGGTAGGGTTTATTGTGCGTGTATTTTTTAACAATATCTCCTTCATCTACTTTTGATACTAAACCGACTAAATGGCGGCACATCCAAGCAGGCTCTTGTTTTTCGTAAATGGGTGTAACCTTGCCACCGACACCTACGGCGTTGGGATGCTTCGAAAAAAAATTGTGTAAATTTTGCAAAAAAGTTGGCTGTGCAATAGCATCATCATCAATGAATGAAATAATTGTACCTTTGGCTTCCGCAATGCCTCGATTGCGAGCAAACGATAAGCCCTGCTTTTTTTCGATAACATAGCGAAACGGTATGGCTGCGGTGGTTGCATACGATTTACATATAGCATCAGTATTGTCGGTTGAGTTGTTATTGATTACAATTAATTCAAATGCGACATTCGCAAGTTGTTGATTTTCAATGCTTTTTATGGCTTGTAAAATAAATTTATCGCGATTATATGTGCAAATGACAATAGAAATCAACATATAGTTTTTGATTCAAAGGTGGCTACCTTTTTTATTTTTATGAATAATAATAAAGTGATTATTGACATTATCATTCCGGCATTCAATGAAGAAAAAGCCATTGCAAACGTTCTGCAAGCCATCCCCGCTACGTGGGTGCGACACATATTTGTATGCGATAATGCAAGTACCGACAATACGGCAAAGGTAGCAAAAGAAAATGGTGCAATAGTGGTTTCTGCTCCGCAAAAAGGATACGGCAATGCTTGTTTGCGCGGACTTGCTCATATTCAATCCTTAACAACGCAGCCGGATATTGTCGTTTTTATGGATGGCGATTTTTCTGACAATCCACACGAACTTCCGTTATTGATACAACCGATTGTTGAAGAACAAAAAGCGATCGTTATTGGTTCAAGAGTGTTAGGGCAAGCTGAGCGTGGCGCATTGCAGTTTCAACAGCGCTTAGGCAACGCCTTAGCAACCACATTAATACGTTGGATATACGGCTATTCGTTTACCGATTTAGGTCCCTTTCGGGCAATTACCTATGCGGCGTTACTGCGGTTGCAAATGCAAGATAAAACCTTCGGTTGGACGGTAGAGATGCAAATAAAAGCTGCAAAATTAAAACTGCCATTTGCCGAAATTCCGGTCACATACCGCAAGCGAATCGGAACATCTAAAATATCGGGTACTGTCAAAGGCTCGTTGTTTGCTGGCTATAAAATACTGTGGACTATTTGGAAATACCGCTAATGCCACCAAATGCATACTGTATAATATTTGCACCCATGCGTAGCGATTGTTGCCGTTTTTCTTCTGTATCTTTATGTACATCCGGAGACTCCCACCCATCGCTAATATTGCTTTCGGCGGCATATAATAAGGCTATGCGCCCATCTAAAATGATACCGTAAGTGATAGGCGGTTTTGCATTGTGTTCGTGTATTTTTGGCATCCCGTTAGGGAATTTATATTTCTGATTAAAGATAGGATGTTCGTAAGGTATTTCTACCAATGCCTTATCAGGAAATATTTTTTTGATAGCTAATTTCACAAACTCATCCATGCCGTAGTCATCGTCAATAAATAAAAAGCCTCCAGCCAGTAAGTAATTGCGAACATTCTCCGCCTCTTGATTGGAAAGCACAATGTTGCCATGCCCCGTCAGGAACAGGAACGGATAATTGTAAATATCAACGCTGCCAATCTCGACGGTTTCGTAAGCGGGGTCAAAAGCCATATTGAGGTTATTATTACAAAACTTCGCCAAATTTTGCAAAGCATCCACCACCGAATACCAATCGCCGCCGCCGTTGTATTTTACTAATGCTAATTTGAGGGATGTTGGCATCCGAAACGACATCGTTAGTACGCAAATTAGTAGCACTGTGCAGACATATTTTAATTTAAACATTTCCTTAGTTTTTAAAATTATTTTTTCTTTTTGGACGATTTTGCTTTAGGGTTGAAGTCAAGTGCAAGTCGCATCCAATAAGTGAAATCTTTTTGCGTTTGCATACCGCTTTCATCAATCAACACATAGCCGCGCATCGGGCGGTTTGTAAAATCCATCGTGCGGCAACCAATTTTTTCCACCAATGTTTCGTGCATAGCTGGGTCAATCCGACACATCAACTCGTCTTTAATAACACCCACACACATTTTATCATTTACCATAAATGTAATACCGCCCATCATTTCCTTTTCTTGCACGTCGGGAAGCTCCATGAAAAACGTTCTGATGCGATTTGCTAACTGTTCGCTGTAAGCCATAATATAGAAAGAATTTGTTAGACTAAGTAAACGATAATATGAGGTAATTGTTGCTACCTGTTTTTCAAGATTTTCTCATCGAAATAAAATATTTTTAAAACTTTTTATTTCAAAAATTAATCCTTACCTTTGCGACTGAAAGTAAATATTGTTTGAACTAACCGCACAATATGAGATTCTTATGAAGAAAGAAAAACTCACCCCGCAAACGCAACCAAAATGGGGCAATTAGAATGTTGTACAGTTGCTGGCACGCGCAAGCCGCCCAGTGCAACTTGCCTTCGGAGATACCAAACCGCTCCGTAATTTTATGGGCTTGCTGAAAAGCGTTTTTTTAAACAAAGCATAATTAACGATGTTCTTTGTGTCAAATGGTTACCTACGGATAAAACATTTATTGTAACAGATGAACGCAATTTTGATGCAGAAAAAAAACAACCCTTCGCTAATATTAACCGCTTTGTAAATGGTGGTAGCGCAGGAATAACTACGCATCCGCATTCTTTTTTTTGCGAAACAACACCGGATGAATGGGGTATAAGTCTGTATAAAGATTAAGACCATCATTTTCATCAATTTGGCGTGTAAAATATTGATTATAAATTAGTTATAATACTAAAAACAATAGAATTATGTCGCAAGTACAATATAATGAAGACAATATAAAATCCTTAGATTGGCGCGAGCACATCCGCTTGCGCCCAGGTATGTATATCGGCAAACTAGGTGATGGCACCGCTCCCGATGACGGTATTTACGTTCTAATAAAAGAGGTAATAGATAATTCCATTGATGAATACGTTATGGGCTTTGGTAAACAAATTGATTTGTCGGTGGAAGACGGCACCGTAACCGTGCGCGATTATGGACGCGGTATTCCGTTAGGGAAAGTGATAGAGTGTGTTTCGCAAATTAATACCGGCGGCAAATACGACTCGAAAGCCTTTAAAAAATCGGTGGGATTAAATGGCGTAGGTACAAAAGCAGTAAACGCACTTTCGTCCTATTTCAAAGTAATGGCGGTGCGTGAAGGCAAGGCTAAATTGGCAGAATTTGAAACGGGTAACTTGACAAAAGACCATAAAATTGCGAATAGCAATGAAGATAATGGAACACAAATTGTTTTTAAACCCGACAATAATATTTTTAAAAATTTTCGCTTCCGCAACGACTTTTTAGAGCAACAACTTTGGAATTATGCCTACCTCAATGCCGGCTTGAAGCTCAATTTTAATGGCAAAACACTACAATCCAAAAATGGATTATTAGACTTATTGATGCGCAAAACTGAATCGGAATCTGTTCGCTATCCGATTATTCATCTGCGCGGAGACGATATCGAAATTGCCATGACGCATGGCGAACATTACGGCGAGCAATATCATTCTTTCGTAAACGGGCAAAACACAACGCAAGGCGGAACACACCTCAACGCTTTCCGCGAAGCCGTTGTAACCACCTTGCGCGATTTTTATAAAAAGAGTTTTGACGTGCAGGATATCCGATCTTCTACCATCGCAGCCATTAGCGTCCGCGTGGAAGAACCAGTGTTTGAGTCGCAGACAAAAACCAAATTGGGCTCACAAAATATAGCACCCGACGGCGTTAGTATGCGTACCTTTATTGGCGATTTTGTTAAACGTGAATTAGATAATTTTTTACATAAAAATCCCGAAACAGCGCAGGCTTTATTAAAACGCATCTTGCAATCAGAACGCGAGCGCAAAGAGATTGCCGACATCAAAAAAGTCGCAAATCAAAAAGCCAAGAAAGCTGCCATTCATAACAAAAAGTTGCGCGATTGCCGCTATCACCTCAACGAAAAAGGTACAGACGAATTGCGATTAGCCACAACCCTGTTCATCACCGAAGGGGATTCAGCGAGTGGCTCCGTTACGAAGGCGCGAAATGTTGAAACACAAGCGGTATTCAGCTTGCGAGGCAAACCACTCAACTGCTACGGACTGACTAAAAAAGTGGTGTATCAAAATGATGAGTTTAACCTGTTGCAACACGCACTCAATATAGAAGATGGTATTGACGACCTACGCTACAATCAAGTTGTGATTGCCACCGATGCCGATGTGGACGGTATGCACATCCGCCTGTTGTTGCTAACTTTTTTTCTACAATTTTTCCCAGACTTGGTGCGAAACGGACATTTGTTCATCCTCGAAACGCCGTTGTTTCGCGTACGCGACAAGCAACAAACTTTCTACTGCTATTCGGATGCAGAAAAGCAGCAAGCTATTGATAAACTGCGGGGCAAACCCGAAATTACGCGCTTCAAAGGGTTAGGGGAAATTTCACCCGATGAGTTCAGTGGCTTTATTGGTAGCAACATAAAGTTAGAGCCGGTAGTGCTGCATGATGATACTAATATTGATAAAATTTTGGAGTATTATATGGGTAAAAATACGCCAGATAGACAAGAATTTATCATCGAGAACTTGCGTATCGAAATTGACGATGCCATTGAACAAGTTGCCTGATAAAGAAATAAGTCATTGTAACACCCACCCTTAGGCTAACAAAATAAGTTCTGTGTTGAAGGTATTTCAATACAGAACTTATTTATTATGTTCTAACCTGTTGTTGTTACTCCCCTCACTCCTTCACTACCTTGACAGGCGCGTGCCCTTCGATGTTGAGGATATAGATGCCTTTTGCCAATGCTGCTACCGATATGGTATTATCGCTTTGCATCTTGCCTTGCTGCACCACTTGCCCCAAATCGTTGCTGATTTGATATGCTGCATTTGGCTTCGTTAGGTTGCTGATAGTGACGATGTTGTTTGTGGGGTTGGGAGTGACACTTAGTTGCTTTAATGCTTGTGGTGCTGTCGTTCCTACGGGTGTACCATTTACTTTGTACTGCGTAAGGATGGTGTTTTTACTATTAGTTGCAGAGTTATAACTCTCCCCTATAGTATAAAAATTATTATTAGAACAGAATAGTGCATTAGGCGAAAGGTGGTAGTTAGTAATGGTATTAATAAATGTATCTATAAGATTACCATATTTGTCATAGAATAATGCAACTTCATTGGAATGATCAACCGTTTGTGAATTGGCAGCATTTACGTTTCCATACACACAAATAACACTATTATTAGTTATAATCTTTCGTGGTATGCAATGTACGGTACTTCCCAAATATAATGTTTTTTGCCATATAACGTTCCCGTTCCTATCTAGTTTAGTAGTTAGATAATAATTTATTGGAGTAAGGGGAGTTGTTCTTATGAAACCGACTGCATATATATTTAAGTCGTCATCAACAGCTATATCAACTATATATCCGGTATTGTCATCGGGAACAGTTAAAGAATAAGCCCAAAGGGAATCAACGGATGTATTAAAAGGGTCAACTTTTACGATTTTGTTTTTACCATAATATTTATCATAAATATAAAAGTTTTCAGTAGAATCGACGGCAAAGCTAAACATCCCCTGTTGATGATTTAAAAACTTGCATGCCTCTTGTACGCCATTAGCATTGATTTTTAAGTAAAAATCTTTTTCGCTTGCGGTATATCCGGTTATGAATATTTTATCGTTCAGAACGGTTGCACTATATATACCCCAAAAATTTGTAGAGTCTTGATAACTCAAACTCCATATTGTTTCTCCTGTTGTTGGGTTTAATTTTTCAATGATGAAATGATAATTTAATGAAAAGGAATCTTTGGGTTCGAGAAGATACACAAATCCATCTGAGTCGGTGCCGATTGTACTTACAGATCCGTGTTTGTATTCACCCAGAAACTCTGTAAAATAGTCTTTTCGCCAAATGATATCACCATTTAGTGCATCCTTTTTGAGAAGTACACCACGTGTACCGTACTCTTCGTCGAGTATTTGTCTGCAACTGACAAAAAGAGAGCTATCGGCGAAGGTCATCTTTTCCTCTTGTTGAAAAGCAAAAGGTAAGTCGGCATCGATAAAAAAGTTGCTCCACAATACATTCCCTGCGGTATCAATTTTGGCAGTACGTGTTCTAATGGCGGTATAAGGTCCATTCAAAATAGCATTATCATTTCCAAGTAAGTACAGATTATCATTTTCGCCTTGTAACATGGAATAATACCAAACATCGGGCAAGGAAATTTGCCACGATTTTGTAACTTCTACTTGTGCGCTAAGTGTATGTGTTAAAAATAGGAATAGAATGATGAATATGTTTTTCATGGTATAATTGTTAATTTTTTAAAAATATGGTAGGTGCTTTCACAGAATATCACCTACCGCAAATTCATCGCAACGTGCAAGAAACTTCCCATCACTCTTTCACCACCTTAATGGGCGCGTGCCCCTCGATGTTGAGGATATAGATGCCTTTTGCCAATGCTGCTACCGATATGGTATTATCGCTTTGCATCTTGCCTTGCTGCACCACTTGCCCCAAATCGTTGCTGATTTGATAAGCCGCATTTGGCTTCGTTAGGTTGCTGATAGTGACGATGTTGTTTGTGGGGTTGGGGAAGTATAGAATTTTTTCTAATACGAAATTTGTGGGTTGTGTAGTGCCTGAAACAAATTCTTGCTCCCCGTCTTTAGAAAATTTGATGTACTGAATTTTGGCTGTTTGCCCATCATATATGTTGGCAAAAAATAATATCACGCCGCCATCATCAGTAGTTTGGAGGGAGTTAAAGTTTGATATGATTGAGGGGTGCGTGCTTTTTAATAAGTACGTCCAATTTTCTTCACCGTTTAGTTTGAAACAGTTAAGAATATGATAGTCAACTATCGTTGTTCCGGGATAGAATTTGGAAATTATAGCATAAACGTAGTCCAGAGAATAAATGACAAATGAGGGTAACCCCGGAGTAATAAAATATTGAGAAGATTCTTCCAATCCGAGATGCTCGAAGTAAGAATAATGGAACAGCTTATCTATGTAAAAGCTATCGGTTTTTATTTCTCCGAAAGCAAAATAAGTGGTATCAATAAAAGAAAGTGTCGTATCAGGGTCATAACTTTTATAATCTATTCCAGCCATGAATAAATCCCCATTATAGGTTGTCAGCATAAGCGGTCGGATTATTTCTGATGATATTGAGTCAGTGACGTTTAAATTTTCATCCATTTTATATATGCTCCATGGTGAAAGTGATCTCCAGTAGTAATAGGCATCTTTTTTCTCAAAGAAACTGACTAAATCAATTTTTCTAGAATAGTATTCGTCATCTAATTCGGCGAGTAACTCGCCGTCAAAAGTGTATCTACTAATAAGATATCGCGTTGTACAATCGGCATTGTATGTTCGTACATTGCTAATAAAAGTACCATCATCAAAAATCTTTACCGTGTGTGACGAAATATCATTATTTGTTGAGCAAGGGTTGTTATGTGGGATAAAATTATCTTCCAATACTTGCAAATTATAATCAAAAATAAGCAAGCGATATCCCGCAAACGTTAAATTAGGAATAGAATAATCCCAATAAGCAATGCACTTTATCAAACGTTGATGAGTGGTATCAATAAAAATATTCCTGTTGCCGCCATAACTTTGGGTACCATGTTCATTTATTTTTATAGGGAAGCTATCCAAAGGGCTTCTGTTAGCATCGTATAGAATAACAAACTGTGTGATTGAATCATAATTTTGGATAACCTCCTCTACATGTTCTTGTTGGTAAACAAATAGAGTAGATTTAAATCCGATATAATTTCCATTTGGCAGTCGGGTGAGATAGTGATTCCATGTTACATCCTCATACAAATCGTAAAACTCGGTAACTTGTGCTTTACAATAAGTGGCGGAAAGAATAAATATTAGGCAGCGGAGCATAGCTTTCGTATTCATATATTGAGAATTTGATATTTAAAAATTATGGTATAGAACAAACAAACCCGCTGTTTGTATATAGCGGGTTTGTTAAGCAGTATTTAGTAGCAAAGGGTAGAACCCATGCCAACAACTATTTTAGATAAACGTATATGATTATAATATAGCCGAGCTTCGGCGGATGTATAATCTAATGCAAATGCGTTTTGATAAAAAAGTGAGTAGGGATGTATTTCACTATTATCTAGGTTGTCTTCATGAAAAAGAAGTGCATGGTAATCTTCTAAATCATCCCCTCCAAGATTTGGCCAATATATGGTCTCATACATTACCTCCACACGTTCTGGGAAAAATCGCACACCAAGCGGTAATCCATTTGGACCATATTTCATGGCAATGTAGTTGTTAATATAGTCTTGGGCAACATTATAGGCAACTCTGACATCCTTTGGTACCTTGCTAAAGAGGTCGCCATATCCTATATCCTCAAAATTTCTCCATGAAGATGTTAAGCAAGGTCTTAAGATAGTGCCATAAGGAGTATTGGTGCAAGTAATTGGTTCGAGAATGCTTAGATCCTGATCACTTATAAAAGATACTAAAGGCAATGTATTGTTTATTGTTAGCAAATCAACCATTGGTGTCCAATAGTTATTGCAATTAGTTAGGTATTCGTTTAATTTTATCGCACAATATCCGGGTAAATCTAGATTTATAAAAATTGCCCCTTGTGTAAATGTATTTTCTGTAGGGTTATCCACCACCTCATAAGGTTTCACATACATCACTTGTACTGTAAAAGTAGTTGCGGTGTTGGTTACATTTGTAATAGAGGCATCTATTGCGGCAGCTTTGAGTGTGGTGGTTTGCTGTTGTGTAATAGC
>JAGOHC010000173.1 GCA_017996375.1 Saprospiraceae bacterium
ATATTGAAGTGCTGCTTTTAATATCAGCCCAACAAGCTAATAGTACGCCGTCGCTTCCGACTTTCATCGTACACTTGTCTTGCTGAACTGTAAAATGCTTAAACCTAAAACTATCTTTTGTAGATAAACTCATACTTTTTTTAACGTCAAATTTCTAAATAAACTACCTGTCAGTGCGCCAAATCCGGCTAAAATACCGCCAATCCAGCCGGTGATTATGATGAGTTGAAAACCGCTTAACCCGCCAAATAATTCGCCAATCATTTTAGCCAAAACTCCCTGATTCAAATAACTTAAAATAGAAGCATATCCCGACCATAAAAGAATGCCTACAGCTAATCCTAAGCCAAAAGCTTTGGCATTACTCCATCTGAAAAAGTAGGCAAATATGGCTGTGACAATCGCCAAACTCCACCAAGGTAAAAAATATCCTGCAATTCCGCCTGCGAGCAAGAGCCAAAATGATTCTTTTATGCTATTTTTTGCGTTTTTATTCATATTATTTTGAAAATGTTTGCGTGCTGATAATTTTTTCTGAAGGTGGTTGTGGTTTTGCGAAAAAGTTGAGTTTGTAATATTCTCCTTTTTCCCACTTGTCAATCATGTTGTTATAGAATGGGCTACTTGGGTTGCCTGATGCACCACCCGGATAAACCCCATAGGCATTTATGGTGTCTCCTAACTCGACAATCATGCGCCATGATGGTCCGTTATTTGCTTTTGTTTTGATTGCATTTAACGCATCGGCGTGACCGCCAACGTTAAGTTTGCGAGAAGCAAAAGCTGGAATTAATCCCAAATGATTGATAAATACATCTTTATATTTCGCCCAAGTTTTATCAACACTTATGCTATTATATTTCGCGAAAGCATTTTTGAATGATAATCTTACCACATCTTTTATACCTTCTTTTTCGGGTGTTTGCTGTATATCAAAATATTTTAAATTGGGTTGTTTTTTCATCAAATCAATGGTGCGCCAATCTTCTGGTAACATTACAGCGATACCTTCTTTTGTTTTGAAGTTTATGAACTCATCCCAAATAATTTGATAAGTTGTATCTGCCCAAATTTCATAAAATGTAGGTTCAGCTTTTTCTTTGTCACAATAAAAATCCCACGCTTTTAATTTATGAAAAATGGAAAGTTCGTCGTTACTAAGTTTGGTGGTGTCTAACAACGATAACATATATGGCAAAGCGGTTGCTGCTTTCAGATTATAGTTGTCATTTTGCAGTTGCATCATGTCCTCAACAGTGATGCTATCCATTTTTGAGAGTTTTTTATTGAGTGTGATGCCGCGCCAATCTTCAAACTCGCCGTTATAATAATATGGGTAGGTTACATCAGTTGAATATTGGTTTGCGGATGCTACATATCCACGCGAAGGGTTGCGTGTAACAGCACGCTGCTCTGCTGGAATCCAACCACCCCAAGCATTGTCGCTATTGCTACCATCTTGCACAAATCTGCCCTGCTCCTTTTTTTTGATGGGCAATTTTCCGTTTACCTGAATGGCAATATCACCCGATTTCGCAGCAAAAACAAAGTTTTGCGCAGGCGCGACAAATTCTTTTAAGGCTTTTTGAAAATCATTGAAGTTTTTGGCTTTATTTAACTGATAGAATGTACTGATTTCCATAGGGTTAGTTTGTTCGAGCGCAATCCAGTGCATTGCTAAGTCGTATTTCGGATGTTTGGCATCTTTAAATACTATAGGTCCCCAACGGGTATATTTAACAGTGTCGCGAATTGGCTCTTTTTTTCCTTTTACTTGAATAACCTCAACAACCTCCTTAACAGCTTCCGCTTGCCCGTCAATGGAATATGTTGTTTTTTTATCATCTGTCCATTTTATTTTATACCAATCCAAAACATCTTGACCAACATTTGTTTGTCCCCAAGCTATATTTTCGTTGAACCCAATAATAATTCCGGGAATCATCGGAAAAGAAACGCCATAGGCATTAAATTCGGGTGTGTGTATTTGTACTTCATACCAAATTGCGGGCAACGTCAAATTGAGGTGTGGGTCGTTGCAAAGGATGGGTTTTCTGTGCAACGTTTTGGAGGAAGCAACTGCCCAGTTATTGCTCCCCAATCCTTTTGGCATTTTTGGAAGTGGGGGAAATGGAACTAATCCAATATCTTCTATGCTGCTTTGCGGAGTTGTTGGAGAAGTTATTTTTTTAAAATTATATGGAGTGCCAGATGGCACAACTGGTATATCGTCAGGATTTCGTTCTGGGAATAATAATTCAAAATCTATTTTCCCAATTTTTTGGAAGGTGTTAGTTGCTTCTATATCTTCATTATTGCCCGCGAGAGTTTCTATCATTGATTTTACAAACAAAGCAGATTTTAGTGGCGACCATTGCTCGGGGGCATATCCTAATAGCTTAAATTCAATCGGATAATCTTTGGGTTGAAGTTGGTTTATGTAAGCATTTATTCCCGCTGTAAATGACTCTAAAAGTTGATATGTTTCAGGCGATTTTTTCCATTCTTCAACAGATTTTTCTGCTGACAATAATATCCCTTTCCGGCGTTGTAATAAGTCGCGCTCCAGTGTTTTCTCACCCATTATTTCTGAAAGTCTGCCTGCTTCGGCACGGGTGGCAATGTCCATTTGCCAAAGGCGATCTTGGGCATTGATGAAGCCTTGAACAAAAAAAGCATCACTAACATTTTCGGCAAAAATGTGTGGCACATTGCGCTCGTCAAATTGTACAGTTACTTTTCCTTTTAATTGTGGAAAATGAAAATCGTCATAGCTTTGTGTATGGACACTGGCTGCATTTTGCCATATTCCCGAAAATGGGTTAAGTAGTTTACCTAATGCCGGAATATCTTTTTCTTTGGTGTTAATTGGGTTATCCAATACATAAATAAAGCCTATTGTAGCAAAAAGGCAGAGAAAAAACCAAATATATTTCATGCTTGCAAATTTTGCTTGAAACGAATAGTAGAGTCTGCAACATCAAAGTTTTCAGGAAGAAAAATTTTTGGACGGTATAACTGTAATCCAATACGAATAATTGCTAAATGATGTATTAAGTGCTCATAATTGTAGTATAATTCTCGATAAAAGGATGTAATTATTTTTTCAAATTGCATTGTGTTCAATTGCAAAGGTTTATCTTCCTGTATTTCGGTCAGTTGTTTTATTACCCAATTTATTTTTGAAATTGCTTCGTACGGATTTGTCTCTAAAAGCATATTTCTTTCACGTAGGTTGTAGTTAATACTTAAGCCGATAGCTGACTGATTAAATAGACAAACATAAAATTCAATAATATGCCGCGTATGCATACCTACTGAAGAACCTGAAAATATATCCTGTTGATGGGTATAAAATTCGGTATCTGTTTGACGGAGAACGGCTTGAAATTCGGTTAGCTTTGAGATAATTGCCTTACTTAATGTCTGCATATTCTTCAAGATTGTTTGCAAAACTACACAAATTTTATACAGCTTTTCAATACATATCTAAAATATTTTGAACTCCAATTGGGCGACTAATATTGAATCCTTCACCAAATTCGAAGCCTGCATGCCTACCGTATGTTCTAGCTTTTGCAATGACAAATTCCCAAAATTCTTTTGTTGAAATAGGCGTTACAGATTCTGTGGATTCGGGGTCGAAGAATTGTGACTTGAACGCGCTAATTACCTCTAATTTTTTATCCATAAAAGGCGTGATATTTACTACAAAATCTGGTTTTAGGTTAAAATCTTGTATATAGTGATATACCACGCTTGGTCGCCATTTAGTTTGTGTAACTCCTTCGTAAGTTGTTTTGATTTTCATCAAACCCGAATAAAAACAGGCATCTGAAACAAGTTTGGCAGCTCTTCCATGATCAGGGTGTCTATCAGCAAGAGCATTCGCTAAAATAACTTTTGGTTGACAATAGCGAATCACTTCTATAATTTTTAATAAGTTTGTTTTATTACATTCAAAAAATCCATCTTTCAAATCTAAAGTGATCCGAAATTCAACTCCCAACTTTTTAGCAGCTACATTAGCTTCCTTTATACGCAAAGCCGCTGAGCCGCGTGTGCCTAATTCGCCTTGTGTCAAATCTAACAAGGCAATTTTTTTACCAAATGCTTTATGAGCGAATAACGTTCCACTGCAGCCTAATTCAATGTCATCGGGGTGGACACCAATTGCTAAAATATCGACCTTTTGCATAATCAATTTGTGATGTTTGATGAAAAAACGTTTTATTAAGGTCTGTCTAATAAATTGTTATTTTTCTGTGTCCAATCTGTTTGAGCTAATGCTATTATTACTATGCCTCCAAATGCAAGCACAAGTTTTATTAAGAATCCGATAAAATAGTTTTGGGTGTCTAAAATTTTGAGGAAAGAAAAATGTAAACCTATCATACTTAATATGATGGATAAAATCCCAATGAAAAATATCAAAAACCCTATTACCGTAAATATAACTTTTTTATTCATACTATTATTTAGCTTACCAAATCATTTGCGCGAATGCGCTGCATTTCGGTTAATTCTTTAAATCTGCCATTCGGAATATTTAATAACTCGTCTGCAGTGCCGTATTCAATACCTTCGCCCTTGTGCATTACTAATACGTTATCGGCATGGCGAATGGTCGTCAAACGATGCGCTATAATGATGGATGTTCTTTTTTCAATTAACTTTTCGATAGCAAACTGAATTGTAGTTTCGGATTCAGGATCAATTGAAGATGTTGCTTCGTCCAAAATTAATATATCAGGGTTAAATACCAAAGCTCTGACAAAC
>JAGOHC010000029.1 GCA_017996375.1 Saprospiraceae bacterium
CGCAAGCATGTTCTCATGAAAGTTCGCGTTATAAAATAACCAAAAAATTATGGCAGTAACGCAATTGTTGCCAACTTCTTACTCCATCAAGCTGCCACAGTTTGAAGGACCTTTCGATTTGCTGTTGTTCTTCATCGAACGCGACGAGTTGGATATTCACGATATTCCGATAGCAAAAATTACGGATGATTTTTTACATTATATCCGCGCAATGGAAGCCCTCAATATTGACTTGGCGAGTGAGTTTATTCTGGTAGCGGCTACACTGATGCGTATCAAAGCAAAAATGCTATTGCCCCGAAAAGCATTGGATGATGAAGGTAACGAGATTGACCCTCGACAAGAGTTGGTACAACGACTTTTAGAATACAAACGTTACAAAAGCGTATTGGAGGATTTGCGACAGTTTGAGGAAGCACGAGCTGATAAGCAACCACGCGGTAACGCTGCAAAGGAGCTACGCGAAATTGCTACAAAAGCCCTCGTAGATGTGGAGCTGGAATCGTTGTCGCTATTCCGATTACTCAAGGTGTTTCGCAACGTGATGGAGCGCTACGAGTTGCAGCAGACACGCCAGATACATACTATTTACAATTACAACTATACTGTTTTAGAGCAACAATCGTTTATATTAGGATTGTTGAATGTGCAACAGCGCGTTGATTTTGATGCGGTATTCAGCAATTGTGAGAACCGTATTCATGCCATAGTTACCTTCTTGGCGTTATTAGAATTGCTGAACTTACAGCGCATCGGCATCACGCAAGGGTTAGGCGCAAATAACTTTTGGATAGAACATCGGCGCGGCGAAGCACAAAGTAATTGATACCAGAAAAAATAAACATGATAAGGGTAGAACATATCGTAAAATCGTTTGATAGCCAAATAGTTTTAAATGACATCAGCACACAGTTTGATGCCGGAAAAACTAACCTCATTATCGGGCGAAGCGGTGCCGGTAAAACGGTGCTGCTCAAAATAATAGTAGGACTCCTCAAACCCACTACAGGAAACGTTTGGTACGATGATGTGAATTTTTCTACATTAGATAAAAGAGCAATACGTACAATTCGTATGCAAGTGGGAATGTTGTTTCAAGGGTCAGCACTTTTTGATTCTATGACCATCGAAGAAAATATACGATTTCCTTTAGATATGTTTACGAACATGACCAAAACGGAAAAAGTAAAGCGTGTAAACTACTGTCTCGAGCGCGTCAGCCTCGAAGGGAACAACAGCAAATACCCATCAGAAGTGAGTGGTGGTATGCAGAAGCGCGTGGGCATTGCACGCGCCATTGTGCTGAATCCAAAATACTTGTTTTGTGATGAACCCAACTCAGGTTTAGATCCTAAAACTTCTATCGTAATTGACGAGTTGATACGCAGCATTACCATCGAAAACAACATTACCACAGTAATCAACACCCACGACATGAATTCGGTTATGGAAATTGGTGATAACATCGTGTTGCTGCACCAGGGCGAGTTGGCGTGGCAGGGCAATCGGAATGATGTACTAACCAGCGACAATGAAATTCTGGAAGGATTCATATTCGCCTCGCCATTCCTCAAACGCTTGCGCGACAAAGCGATTGATAATAAATAAAAAAAGCGAAGTTCCGTATCAGAAACCTCGCTTTTAGTGTTAGAAGGCAAGCCAATTAATTTGCCATAGCTTCTAACTCAAGCATTAATTTAACGTTATCGTCAATTAGTTTATCTTTTGCCGTGCCAATTATGCCCGAAGCATACTTTACGCCCCAATCTGTGCGGTTAATTGTAAACTCTTCTGATTTCGCAGTCAGTTTTTTATCTGCAACAGTAACCATTACCGGAAACTTTACTTCTTTCGTAATACCTTTAAGTGTCAAGTTACCTGTAACTTCGTGCGTAGCCTTCGGGTTGCCTTCTATTGCAGTACAATTGGTGATTTTGAATGCTGCTGTAGGAAATTTATCTGTTTCAAAGAAATCACCCGCTTTAAGGTGACCCTCTAAATCGGCTTTTTTCTTATCCTTTAAGTCAGTAACAGCAAGAGAATTCATGTCAATAGCCACATCACCACCGGAGAAATGCCCCTTGTCCATATATACTATTCCGCTATTAGCGGCGATGGTACCAGTATGTTTACCGGTAGGTTTAGCACCAGTCCAGTTGATTGTACCTTTGCTGATAGTGTAAGCAGTGCCAACAGGTGTGGCGGGTACAGTTGCAACAGTTGTGGTGTCAGCAGTCGTTACAGCCGTTTGCTCCTCCGCTTTAGGAGGGTTTTTTCAAGCCATTAGGAAGAGTGCAAAAAAGGTAACTCCAAAAAGAGATTTTACTACAAATTTCATTTTTTTGATTATTTTAATGTTAAGATATAAATATGAAAGTTATGAAACCGCCAAAAGGGTAGCAAAGATAGCACAGTTTTGGATTGTTGTTTATACAGCAATTGTTTTTTTTGAAAAAAAATTTAGCTATCATTACTTAATTTTGGCTGGCAAATGCGCCAAAAATTGAATGATTTCGTCTATATTCTTCAAAATAGTGCAATTCGGGGCAACCTGAAGGGCTTGCGTTGCCACCTGATAACCAGTTAATAGGAGCTGTGCGTCAGGAAAAATTTCGGATAAGGTGGAGATATATTGTTGTATCGGGCGTTGGGTATATGTTTCGGCAAAAATAGTAAACACATAATCGGGCTGTACGATTGTTTGGACATCCAATAAATCTGCCTTGCTAATGTTATACCCGATGTAGCGCGAATGGTAGTGGCGAACCCGCAATAAGTAATGAATGAACAAAATATGCAACTCATCTGATTCGCCTTCCGGCAGATATAGCAAAAAATTGAGTGTGGGCTTATCGGGCAGCAAAGGAATAGCATCTATGGCAGCAATCAATTTTTGGCGGATGAGTTGCGTGATGAAATTTTCCTGCACTGGCTTGACTGACCCCGTGAACCACAATACGCTGTGCTTTTCCAGAAACGGCAACACAATTCGCAGCATCGTTTCTTCAAAGCTGTGTTGTTGAATGTGGTGAGCTAAAATTCTGTGAAACCGTAGTTCATCCATTTCTATCATAGTGTGCGTAAGCAGCTCCAACGTAGTGGAATGTGTTGCATCCTCAACGCGCACAATTGCCCCAACGCGGTGATATATCTCCGTATCATCCATAGTAGATAACTTGGATATTTTGAAACCGTTTTTATTAAGTAGTGCAATGTTCAGGATTTTTCGCAAATCGTTTTCCGAATAGTAACGAATATTTGTAGTGGTGCGGAGCGCGATAACGATGCCGTATCGCTGCTCCCAAATGCGTATCGTGGCAGCTTTGATGCCCGACAACTTTTCTAAATCTCTGATTGAATATATCGCCACAATATAGCTTTGCTTAGAAGTAATGTATGGTTAAGGTAGTTATACAAATTGGCTAATGGTCTGTAATGAATGAATATGTAATACGAATTTACACAAAAATGTTTAACTTTATTGCCATTACTTTGGAGTGTCTGCTACTATGGAGCACAATCTTGCTTGTACAACAACGAATTTGACAAAAATACAAAATCTAAAATCAATAAATGTTTAAGTGAAAATGGTTATCTGAAAAATTGCGACTTCTGCTAAAAATATGTAGCTTTGGCGAAATAAAATTATTTCTACTTTAGAAATAGCCATAATAATTTTAAAAAACATTTAAACCTTAATCAATGAAAAACACATTACTCCTTTTGACTTTCTCCTTTGTAACAATATTTGCTTCTGGACAAACTTGGGCACCAATAGGCGCAAAGTGGACATTCGGAATTATTAACGATTTCTCTCCTTGGCAAGGATACAATGAATGGACCTCAACAGGTGATACTTTAGTTGGTGGACACAACTGCAGGGTAATTCAAAGAACTTACGGATGGGGTGCGCTGGGCGATATTGATAATGGCAAATTGATCATATATGAAGATAACAACGTTGTTTATTTTTATCAAGCCAACCAATTTACCGTGCTGTACGATTTTAACAAAACTGCAGGAGAGACTTGGATAACCGTTATTGACAGTTGCGAGTCAGTAATCACAGTTGATTCAGTTGGTATGGATACTATCAATGGCTTTCCATTAAAAGCACTTTATATCACATCAGAAGGTCCGACTTTCGGTGGAAAAATATTACAATATATTGGCGATGTCGGACGACCTACTCCTAATAACTCATATTACTGTTTAGGCTTTGTTGTAGATGGAATTATCTATACAGGGCTTCGCTGCTATGAGGATAGTGTTCTTGGCTTTCATAATTTTAATATTGCGTCAACTTGCGATTACACCACATCAAGTATTGAGGAGGTTGAAGATGAATTTGGGCTTTCTATTTCTCCAAACCCTACGAGCAATCAAATCACTATTCAAACGAAGATGCCTCAGCAACTCTCGTTCAATATTTATAACACACTCGGGCAGTTACTAAAACAAGGAATCACGCAAGGCAATTTCACGACAATTGAATTAAATAACCTTGCAGCAGGCATATACAGCATAGAGTTGCGGTCTGATAACAAAGCACAACGAAAGTGCTTCATTGTGCAGAAGTAGGCACCTCTTTTGAGCGGACGGAACTTCTCCAATAATTGGAAATAATGATATGGATATTTTGATACCCGGGTAGAAAAAAAAACACGTCTAATTATCGCATCGTAAGCAATCCATCATTGTCAATAAAATTATTTTGTAAAGAGCAGCATAATGTATATATTGCCAAGCAATAGTAAATCAATGTACAAAATACATATTTAAAATATGAAACAGTTGCTACAATACACCATTTTATCGCTACTCATTTTCATCTGTGCCGCTAACACACAGCTTGCCGCACAGAGTTGCGAATATACCTTGCAGATGCACGACTCTTTCGGCGATGGTTGGAATGAGGCAAACCTCACTGTCAGCATCAACGGCGTGGCTACCACCTACACGCTGGAGGGCTTCCCAGGTAATGGTGAAGATACCACCTATACATTAATTGTGCAGGATGGGCAATCTATTTTGCTGGAATACCAATCGGGCTTTTGGGAAAGTGAAGTCACCTACGAATTGTTAGATGCAGACGGAATAATATTATTTTCAGATGGTCCTTATCCGCAAGTAGGATCGGTGTTTACAGGTACAGTTGACTGCCCGACTTGTCCGGCACTTACTGGTATCACCACGGATGCACGTGCTACCACTTGTGAAATCCGTTGGCTATCTTCTGTAGTGGGTAGCACCACAGCAGTACGTTACAAACTCTCGCCCGGAGGTGCTGCCACAACGGTTACAAGTACCACAAACCACGTCACCTTGACTGGCTTGATGGAAAGTGAGACCTACGAATATGAAATTTTCCAGATATGTACACCCGGCGATACAAGTGCCTTGCGCGGTCCGTTTTATTTCAATACCGTATGGGCAAATGATGTAGGTATTGTAGGGTTAGTTTCGCCCGAAACTGCGTGTGAATTGTCTAATCAGGAAACGCTGCATGTGCAACTGAAAAATTTTGGTGGCAACCCGCAAACACTTGTCACCTACCGATATAGTATTGATGGCGTGTTGGCAGCAGTGCCCGTACCTTTTGATGGTTTCTTTACTGGTGTTGTTGGCAAAGATAGTGTGGTGATACTTGCTTTTGAAACTACGGGTAATTTCTCCACACCCGGCGACCACGAAGTAAAAATATGGACAGAGTTAGACGGCGACCAAGCCATTGATAATGATACCTTCACAACCATTGTTCGTTACGACGTGTCGCTATTGCCAGTAGAAGAAAATTTTAATGATAGCTCGCTTCCGTCGGATTGGACAAATGATAGCTTCTGGGGTATAAGTGATGACCACGGCAATACAACGCCGGTGTTATTTTCAGAACTTTGGGCTGGCACTCCATCATGGGAGGTTACCACGAATAATGTCGGTTTTATAGCCACTGGCGACAGCCTCATTTTTGATTATCGAATTGTGGACTGGCCCTCCGGCGATGCCGCTACTTCGTTGAGCGGAAGCGACAAAGTGTTTATACAAATATCAAAAGATTGTGGCGAAACATACCAAAATCTCTATACCATTGGCAGCAATAACCATATTACTTCTACCGATATGCGTACAATCAAATTTGGGCTGCAAAATTTTGTCGGAGAAGCAATTATTCTTCGTATCAAAGCACAATGGGGAGAAGGCGACTATTTCGTGGATATTGATAATATCAACATCACAGGTTGCCCATACGATTTTGATTCGGATATTTCCATTGAACAGCCAACTAATAATTTGCCGAATGGCAGCATTGCTGTTGAACCGACTTACGGTGAGCCGCCATTTACATACGTCTGGAGCAACAATGTGACCACCACCATTAATACATTGACTGACCTTGCTTCGGGTACTTACCACCTCACATTATCTGACAGTAATGGGTGTTCGCAAGTATATGAAATTATGGTAAGTGCAGTATCCGGCACCACCGACTTTACATCACTCTCCAAGTTTGATGTATTCCCAAATCCAACACAAGGTTCAGCAACGGTGGATATTCAATTTGTAACCCCTATGCACGCCACGATTCAGATAATTAATACCATCGGGCAAGTTGTTTGGCAACATACCGAATCTAATATCACCAATCAAGTAATACCGATTGATATGCAAATGCTACCCAACGGTATGTACTTCGTGCGACTCTCGGCAGACGATAAGCAAGTACTGAAAAAACTCATTAAAGCTACTCACTAACAATACACAAAGCCATGTTGATTTTCGGCATGGCTTTGTGATTTTTTGGCACACATAAACTCTCGAAGTTAAGGTATTGTTAAAGTAAATTGCCAAAAGAACAACATTAAAATGAATAGCGTTTTCTTTGCATAAGAATACAAACAAGATAAGATTTCAATTTTATTAAAACTAAAATATTTTTCGTATGAAAAACATACTTTCTTTGATATTTGCAGCAATCTTGGGAGGGTTAGTAGCCCTCGGCGGAGCGAAGTACATGACGAAACAGACGAGTGCTTCCGGCAATGAAGGTGTCGCTCGTTTTGCAAATAATGTACTAAATTCTACTCCTGCTGCACCCATAGCAGATTTCTCCGATGCCGCTACAAAAGCCTCTGCCTCTGTAGTAAACATCAAGGCTTCGGAGAGTAAAGGTGCAGCGCAAAAAAGACAACAAGACGAATTCCGTAATAGCCCTTTCGGGCAAATGTTTGGACCCGATTTCTTTTATGGCGGCAGCCCTTTCCAGATGCCTAACCAACAAAAAGAAGGCACGGGGTCGGGTGTGATTGTTTCTAATGACGGATATATTGTTACCAATAACCACGTTGTTGATTTCGCCGACGAAGTAGAAGTCACGCTTTATGACAATCGTACATTCAAGGCAAAAGTTATTGGCACAGACCCTAAAACAGACTTAGCCGTTATAAAAATTGATGCAGACAACCTTCCTGCAGCCGAGCGTGGCGACTCCGATAAATTGCGTGTCGGGCAGTGGGCATTAGCCGTAGGTAATCCACTTGAGCTCAATGCTACCGTAACTGCCGGAATTATCAGTGCATTAGGCAGAGATATTAATATACTTGGCGGTGGCGATGCCATCGAATCATTCATACAAACAGATGCTGCCGTCAATCCTGGAAATAGCGGAGGTGCGTTAGTAGATGCACAAGGTCGCTTGATTGGTATAAACGCAGCTATTAAAACACCAACGGGTTACTACACCGGCTACTCGTTTGCCATTCCCGTAAACCTGATGAGTAAGGTAGTGGATGACCTCATCAAGTATGGTAAAAATATGCGCGGATACTTAGGTGTTAATATTACTGATATGAATAGTGAGATAGCAAAAGAACTCAACGTGAACATTTCGCAGGGTATTTTTGTTGATGATGTAGTACAGGGTGGTTCGGCACAGTATGCCGGTGTAATACCGAACGATATTATTACGGAGGTAGATGGTAAGCATGTGAAATCGGTTGCAGATTTACAGGTAGCCGTAGGCAGCAAAAAAGTCGGTGATGTCGTTACATTAACAATTCTACGCGATGGGGTTGCTAAACAGGTACCTGTAAAGCTAAAAGCAATGGACGATTTACAGAAACGTCGTACCTCACGCAACTAATCATGTTAAAAATTTGTTACAGGTATTGACATTAACATTTAATAGCACGATTTTTGTCATTCAAGTAGATTAATTTTTATTAAAGATATATCACTTTGATTTAAGAGCTTGTTTAAAGTTGGTTTTTTGTTTTGTTTTGATGCGTCTGTTCTGTTGCTCAGGACAGACGTTTTTTATTTTGCAGACCAGAAGCGATAAAATCAAAAAATAAGGTTAATTGTGTAGTAAAAAAATTATTTTTGTGAACTATGCGAATAACTACATTACTCGATAACGTATTTTGCTTGTTCTATCCGCGTACTTGCTTTGCCTGTGGCGACCCGTTGCCTCAGGGTAAAGAGATAGTTTGCACAACCTGCCACTACGAACTCCCGAACACTAACTTTGTCAACATCCCCGATAATGAGTTTGTCAAACGCTTATGGGGGCGCGTACCCATCCACCACGCTTCTGCAATGTACTACTTTGTAAAAGGGGGGCTGACGCAATCGTTAATTCATCAACTAAAATACAATGGGCAACAAAAAGTAGGTATCAAATTAGGCGAGTGGTTTGGCGAAATGCTCAAACAATCACCGTACTATACCGACATCGCAGGCATCATACCCGTACCACTACATCCCGCAAAACTGCGCTTGCGCGGATACAACCAGAGCGCTGTGTTCGCCGAAGGCATAGCCAACACCACCCAACTTGCTTGCTGGGATGACGTGCTGATGCGCACTACATTTACTGAGTCGCAAACCAGAAAAAACGTCAATCAACGCATACAAAACGTGAGCAATGTTTTTAGCATAAAAAATGCGAACAAAATATCCGGAAAACACATCCTGTTAGTAGATGATGTAATGACTACTGGTGCCACCCTTGAAGCCTGTATCACAGAATTGCTAACCGTACCACAAACACAAATCAGCGTGGCAACTATCGCAATGGCATAAATGCTAAACTATATATGAAAAAAGCACTATTAGCAATCTTAGACGGATGGGGGCATGGCAACAAACGCAAAGCCGATGCCATTGCATTGGCGCACACTCCGTTTATGAATAGCCTCTATACACAATACCCGAACAGCGAGTTGATTACTTTTGGCGAAGATGTAGGGTTGCCCGAAGGGCAAATGGGTAACTCCGAAGTAGGGCACATGAACATCGGCGCAGGCAGGGTAGTCTATCAAGAATTAGCACGTATCAACAAAGCTATTCGTGAACGAACATTTCATCATCATCCTGTATTGTTAGATGCCTTTGCCTACGCCAAAAAGCATAAAAAAAATATCCACCTTGTCGGCTTAGTATCGGATGGCGGAGTACATTCACACAGCAATCACCTTAAAGCACTCTGCGATATTGCAACCGAGCAAGCCGCCGATGCTGTGTATATCCATGCTTTTACCGATGGGCGCGACACTAATCCACAAGGAGGAATCACCTATCTGCGCGATATACAAACCCATATCAGCGATAAACTAAACATCAAAATTGCTTCTATATGTGGGCGTTATTATGCAATGGATAGAGATAAGCGTTGGGAGCGCGTCCGGTTGGCATATGATCTATTAGTACATGGCAAAGGAGAAGCCGTTACTGAAAAAGAGGTAATTAATACGCTGCAAAGAAATTATGATAACGGTATTACGGATGAATTTTTAAAACCCATTGTCGTTACCGAAAATGGGTTGCCTATCGGTACAATACATGCTGATGATGTGGTGATTAGCTTTAACTTCCGCACTGACCGTCCGCGTCAAATTATTACAGTGCTTACGCAAACGGATATGCCCGAATGGGATATGCACCCCTTACCGTTGTACTGTGTGACCATGACAGAATATGATGAATCGTTCCGAAATATCCATGTTGTTTATACCAAAGACAACGTGACGAATACCTTAGGTGAAGTATTAGAAGAACAACAACAAACGCAGCTTCGCGTTGCCGAAACCGAAAAATATCCTCACGTTACATTTTTCTTTTCCGGCGGGCGCGAGGAGCCATTTATTGGCGAACATCGCTTGCTCGTGCCATCGCCCAAAGTAGCCACCTATGACCTTCAACCAGAGATGAGTGCTGAAGGCATCACTGCCGTTGCTATTGATTATATTCATCAACAGCAACCGAATTTTGTTTGTTTAAATTATGCTAATACTGATATGGTGGGGCATACGGGTGTATTTGCTGCCGCACAACGCGCCGCCGAAACCGTAGATGCTTGCCTGAAATGTTTAGTAGAATGTGCATTGTCATTTGATTATGAGATACTTATAATTGCCGACCATGGCAACTCCGATTTTATGATTAATGAAGATGGCTCGCCGAATACGGCACATACCATAAATCCTGTACCATGTATTTATGTAAGTAATCACCCTGTAAGAGACACCATAAAAAATGGGCGATTAGCCGATATTGCACCCACTATTTTGTACCTGATGCAACTACCGCAACCTCCCGAAATGGATGGGCAATGTTTGTTTGCGAAATAAAAAATGGTGTTATCATATAAAATAAATATTTTTGCTAAAAGTAGATATTGATGTAATATGAAATTAAAAAACGCGCTTACGTGCCTATGTTTTTGTTTAACTGCTATGCTGTTTGCACAAGTGCAGCACAACTCGCATGGACACGAACACCATCGCAATGGAATTGGAGTTGTCAATAGCCCCGTTTATTTTATCAACGAAAAAGAATTAACCTATGCGCTGCACGTACATTACGTCAGAAGTATAAAGGATACTAAATTTGGCGTGGGTTGTTGGGTACGAGCGCATTTTTAATGGGCATAAACACAATACTATCGGGTAAGTGGGGAGTTCAGTCCGTTATATAGGTTGGTTTTTATCGCATCTTGGTGACTTTTACCTTGGTCCAACGGTAGAAATTGCTTACGCCTCCGATGATTATCACATGATTTTAGGAATACATATTGCTTATGTTTTTTGAGATAAAAGTATGAAATATTATATCATTGCAGGAGAGGCTTCGGGCGATCTACACGCAAGCAATCTCATAAAAGCACTTTATCAATACGACCCACATGCTGCGGTACGAGGCTGGGGAGGCGAGCACATGGAGCAAGCCGGTGCTACCGTTGTCAAACATTTTCAGGAGTTAGCTTTTATGGGTTTTTGGGAAGTGTTTACCAACTTGGGCACCATATTCAGCAATATTCGTTTTTGTAAAGAAGATATAACAACCTTTCAACCTGATGTAATAGTATTTGTGGATTATCCGGGCTTTAACCTCCGTATAGCAAAATGGGCAAAGCTACAAGGCTATCGCACGGCTTATTATATTTCTCCGCAAGTGTGGGCTTGGAAAAGCAGTCGCACGTATGCCATCAAACGCGATATGGACCGCATGATTTGCATTCTCCCTTTTGAAACTGCCTTTTATCAACGCTACGATTATGCCGTTGCGTATGTTGGGCATCCGTTGTTAGATGCTATTCAACAATTACCTCCGGCAGTATCTTTTGGTGATAAGGTAATCGCGCTATTGCCAGGAAGTCGCAAGCAAGAAATTAGTAGTATGTTACCCACAATGATTGCTGTTGTGAGTTATTTTCCGGACTATAAATTTATCGTTGCTGCGGCACCGTCGCAACCACTATCATTATATCAAAATATTATTGGTGATAAAAAAAATATCACCGTAATTGAAAACCAAACGTATGCGCTATTGCAAACTGCTATCGCAGCATTGGTGACATCAGGAACTGCCACTTTAGAAACTGCCTTGTTTGATGTACCGCAAGTGGTATGCTATAAAGGCAACAGCATATCCTACCTCATTGCGAAGCAATTAGTAAAAGTAAAATATATTTCGTTAGTTAATTTAATCGCCGACAAACCTTTAGTGAAAGAACTCATTCAAAATGAATTTACAATAGAAAACTGCCGTATGCAACTCCAACATATCTTACAACCCGATATCGCCAAAGCCATAAAAACGAACTATGCTGCGTTGCGCGAACAACTTGGCGGCGGCGGTGCTTCGCAACGTGCGGCACATATTATTGCGTCGCTTGCTGTGGGTGATGGGTTGTGATATTTTTTAGTGCAAAAATTCAATTAAAACATATCAGGTGATATGATTTTTCCAGTTCTGTGTATTTGCAAAAGAAGGGTGTATTTTTTTAATTGTAATTTCTATGGCGGATTTATACTTGAAAATAATATTCTAAAATTGGGTACAGATTTGTTTTCTTACATCATCCAACCATTTAGAAACTTTTTTTGAAACACCTCCCACCCTAAAAGATAACATTGGTATCGAAAACAACCAGTCATACTAATCGGATTTGGCTCTCCTCAAATTTTTGCTAAGTGCGGGGTGTGAAAGCCACTCTAATCACTTAATCGCTTTCTTCTTCTCCGACTTTTCTATTCTTAAAGTAAGGTCAACGATGCCGGGAAGGGAGTCCTGTCGTGTGTATTGTTCTAAGGTGATGGTGTGTTTGCCAAGTTGGTTAAAATAAGCGTTTTGTTGCAGCCCGATGGTCAGGTAGCAATCGGTATCGGAGCAGTCACTACTCCACACATCTTTTTTTTCAGAAAGCTCTAAGGAGAGTTGCTCGCGCTGTTGCGTGTTGTTGGGATAGGTAGTTGTTATAATGGTATAAATATTCTGATATGGGTAATTCATATTATGATGAATGTCCAAAAGAATATTATACAATATCGTTGTGTCGCTGATGTCAAATGAAAACTGAATGGGTTGGTTGTATTGCCAAAGTTGTTGCGGAACAGCATTTTTTTGTTCAAACACAACATCCTGCCGACAAGCTCCTAACAGCAATATTACGGCGACCACGTACAATGAAATATGCCTCATAAGTAATAGCAATTTTGAGCAAAGGTAGCCATATTCTGAAAAAAAAGAAAGCGATAAACTGATGCAGATTATCGCTTAATGCTATTGCTGTGAAGGGAGGATTCGAACCTCCACAGGGCGGTTAGCTAAAACACAGGTGCGCGCGCTGGTGGTCAACCCCAAAATATGTTTCGTTTATCCCGTTACTCCCCACCCCCGAGACAGGAGGGCACGGCTGCCAGTTTCGTCACCTCACAGTATAGGTGCATTTTTTGAGACTGCAAAGGTGGGGTATTTTAATTTTAGTTGCAAGTGTGATGCCAAAAAACTTGCCTTTTGCACAACTGTTGGCATCTTTTACAGTTTTGAAAGTAATAAAATTCGGTTTAAGTCAATGTTTTCTTCAATCATTTCTATTGCTCTGTTCACTTTCCAAATGGTATTTTGATTAATTTTTACCTCTATCTGTGAGATTTTCAGCACCGACCCGTAAGTGTCTAATGATGTGCGTATCAGAGGGATTTTATTTGTTTTGATGTAGCCTAAGCAAGTGCCTTCTATGCTTCCGGCACCCGTAGCCACGATGCCCGAAACGGGCGATTCCTGCAAGCCAAGTATCTGCGAAAGCGATTTTATTTTTTTGATGGCGGTGTCCACACGTTGTGCGCTAGCAACCAGTAATAGGTCTTTAGAACTTTTGAGGTCATCTACTTCAAACAACGAGCCTGCCAAAATATCCACCACTTTGTTATCCAACATATCGTCATTATGTGTCACTATACCGTTGATAGCTTCCGCTATGCTTTTCATTGATGGGTACGCCAAACTCGGGTCGTAAGGCATCATCCCCAACAGGGGGATATCCATTTTTTTTAGTCGTTTGCCAACATAGTGATGCACTTTTTCCATCTTATCTTCCATCACTTTATTGATAATTACACCTACTATCGGCACATCAATTTGTTGGAATTTTGCCAAACACAAACTCAACATATCTATCGTGCTACCAATGCCTCCTTCTACCACAATTATCACGCCGGCATCGACCATTTTTGCTACATCCGCGTTGGAGAGATTTACCACACTGCCCACGCCCGGATGCCCTGTTCCTTCATAAATTATCAAATCGTTGTCGCGCTCCAACTGTTGTTGTGCGTAGCGAATCCGTTCTGGAAAGTTGAAATCGGTAGGACGATCCAAAAACGCTGTTACCGTTCCGGATCCCAAAATCACCGGACTGTGCAACTCTGCCGATAGTTGAAATTGCATCACATTAGCAAACAACAGTGCATCTTTATCTACTTTTAAATTTTGTGAAATCACGAAGCGTTGTCCTAAAGGTTTGCAGTAGCCCACGCGCAGCCCCATCTTCATGAACGCTGTTACCAACCCTAAGGTAGAAGTTGTTTTGCCTACGTGTTGGCTCGTTGCTGCCACATAAATACTTTTATATTTCATTGCATATCCGGTTTTAATGTTAGCGAAGATAGCGATATTTTTTTTATTAATTACCGAAACGAGGTATAGCCAATTAACCAAAAAGCCACTAACTTTGCTCGAATGTTTTTTTTAAAATATTAACGATAAATTCCTTTTATGATGCCTATAAAAATTATACTAACCGCATTATTGAGTTGCACACTACTGCACACGTTTGCTCAAACTAATTGGCGGCAAAAAATTGACCCCGCAATTCTCATAAATGTTTCCACAGCGCAAAATGTAATGATTATTCTGCAAGCACAAGCCGACGTATCGGGTGCTAAACAATTACGCACAAAAAACGAAAAAGGACGCTTCGTATTTAATGCTTTGCGGCAAACGGCTTCCCAGTCACAAAAAGATATTAAAAACTTTTTACATAACAACAATATCCAACACCAATCTTTTTACATTGTCAATGCCTTACAAGCCAAAAAAGTAAGTGCTGCAATGTTACAAGCATTGGCACAACGCAATGATGTGCGGTATATCTCCGATGATGCTATTATGCAACTTCAAACTCCGACACAGCGTCTTCTAACCACACAAACCCGCGGACCGCTCGCACCCGAATGGGGTTTGTTGAATATCAAAGCAGATAGCGTTTGGGCATTGGGCTTCACCGGGCAAAATGTTGTGATAGGCGGTGCAGATACCGGCTATGATTGGATACACCCCATTCTTCAACCACACTATAGAGGATATAATACTGCTGACAATAGCGTTGACCATAACTATAATTGGCACGATGCAGTACATAGTTATAGTCCGCTAAATGCGGATACGCTTAACCCTTGCGGTATTAACCTGACAGCCCCTTGTGATGATAACAGCCATGGTACACACACGATGGGTACAATGGTGGGCGATGATAATGTAGGCAATCAAACCGGAGTGGCACCGGGCGCAAAATTTATTTGCTGTCGCAATATGGAAAGAGGTTGGGGGCAACCATCCACTTACACCGAATGTTTTGAGTGGTTCTTAGCTCCTACCGATACCAATAGCATAAACCCTGACCCCGACAAAGCACCACACGTAATTAATAACTCTTGGTATTGCGCCGTAAACGAAGGTTGCGATAGCCCTACGCCTATCAATATTATGGAAATGGCAGTAGAAAACCTTCGCGCTGCTGGCATAGTAGTGGTAGTGTCCAATGGTAACTTCGGTTCTCAATGTGAAACTACCTCAGGACCTCCAGCATATTTCGCTAATAGCTTTGCAGTAGGCGCAACCGATGCTTTAGATAGCATTGCAGGATTTAGCAGTAGGGGTATGGCCACCACTACTACCGGAGAACGCATCATCAAACCCAATGTGTCTGCACCAGGAGTAAATATACGTTCATCCACACCGAATGGCGGATACGCTAATTATAGTGGTACAAGTATGGCTGGTCCTCACGTTGCCGGATTAGTCGCGCTATTGATTTCATCTAACCCCGACCTCGCTGGACAAGTAGATACAATAGAATCTATTATTGAGCGCAGTGCACGCCCAATGACTTCTTCACAAAGTTGCAGTGGTGTTGATGGCAGCAGTATTCCTAATAACACCTTTGGCTTTGGTATAGTGAACGCTTTGGCCGCAGTAGAAGCAGGCAGAACATATACCAATACTTTGCAACCATATCAGTTGGATGTCCAGGTTTATCCGAATCCTGTTTTTGATAAATTGTTTGTTGAATATCATGATACACCGACGGGGCAGTTCACACTTTTTAATGCTACCGGTCAAGCCGTGATGCAGGAAGCCATCACACAAAATCGGATGCTACTAGTAACGCATCTGCCGAAAGGCATTTATTTTTATCAGCTACAAACGGCTAACGGAATTGCTACGGGTAAGATGATAAAAGGCTAATATGATGAAAGCGATTATATGAGTACCCTATTATTGATACCCACGCCACTTGGCGATGATGCTATGGCTACATTGCCACAATACGTATTGGAGGTTGTACACACAACTGCACATTTCGTTGTCGAAAATGCGAAAACGGCGCGGCATTTTTTAAAAAATGCGAAACACCCATTACCATTGCCTATCTTACAGATGGTTGAATGGAATAAACATGAGCGCAACGATGCCGTTATAGCTACGGCTTTGCAATGGCTGCGGGAAGGCAATGATGTAGGCATCTTATCCGAAGCGGGGTGTCCGGCAGTAGCTGACCCGGGCAGTGCGGTGGTGGAGGCTGCATATAGCGGAGGGTTTAAGGTGATGCCGTTGGTGGGTCCGTCGTCTATATTGTTGGCATTACAGGCGAGCGGCATGAATGGGCAGCAATTTGCTTTTGTGGGGTATGTGTCAAACAAAAGCGGGCAACTTGCCAACGACTTAAAACGCTTGGAAGTGACCTCGCAACGACTACAGCAAACGCAAATATTTATCGAAGCACCTTATCGGAATATGAATTTGATTGCTTCGACACTACAAACGCTATCTCCCACTACGAAGTTTTGCATCGCTGCTAACTTGACCTTGCCCAATGAGTATATCGCTACCAAAACAATCGCCGAATGGCGCAAATTGACTATCCCAGACTTGCACAAACAACCTGCTATTTTTTTGCTACAAGCAGCGAGGTAGTGGTAATGAATGTGAAGGCATATAACAGGTATAGAAATACTTTTTTTTAATAACTTTGCTAAACTCATATTAAGTGATTCATGTCAAAAACTTTTAAAAATATAGTCGTAATTGACGTATTCTGCGGAATAGGAGGCTTGTCACGCGGTTTTGTGAACGAAGATTTCAAAGTCGTTGCGGGAATAGATATTGATGAAAGCTGCAAATATTCTTTTGAAGCCAATAATAATTCGATATTTATTCCAAAAAGTGTATCTGATATTTCAAAAAAAGAAATACATGAATTATTTGGGAAGGCAGAATGCAAAGTATTAGTCGGCTGTGCACCTTGTCAGCCTTTTTCTTCATACACTTTTAAAGACGCGAAAAAAAAGGACAATGAAAAATGGAAACTACTTTACGAATTTGCGAGGTTGGTAAAAGAAACACAACCTGATATAGTTTCAATGGAAAATGTATCTCAACTAATAAATTTCAAAAAAGCCCCTGTTTTTGAAGATTTTATCAACTCATTAGAGAAATTAGGATATTTTGTTCATTATGAGGTTGTAAACTGCCCCGATTATGGGATTCCGCAAAACAGAAAACGACTTGTACTTTTGGCTTCTAAATTTGGGAAAATAAAATTAATTCCTAAAACCCATGACAAGGAAAACTATGTTACTGTAAAAGATGCTATTGGTAAACTTCCTATAATAAATGATGGTGAATTTTACAAAAAGGATAAATTGCATTTTGCAAGAAAACTAAGCCCACTTAATAAAAAAAGAATACAAAGCACACCCTACGGTGGTAGTTGGATAGACTGGACTGATGACTTAAAATTGGAATGTCATAAAAAAGAATCGGGAAAATCTTACCCGAGTGTTTATGGCAGAATGAAATGGGAAGAGCCATCGCCAACAATGACAACACATTGTATCGGCTACGGAAATGGACGTTTTGGACACCCTGAACAAGACAGGGCAATTTCATTAAGAGAGGCATCTTTGCTACAAACATTCCCTATTGATTACAAGTTTTTTGATGAAAAAGAAGAAACTTTTTCATCTGTTGTAATTGCCCGACAAATTGGCAATGCCGTTCCTGTAAGATTAGGTGAAGTTGTTGCGAAAAGCATAAAAGAACATTTAAAGCAATTCTAATGAAAACACCAGAAGAAATAGAAAGAGCAGAGGAACAAATCATTGAAGTTCAAAAAGATTATCGTTATAGAATAGCGGACTATTCTATCGGAGAATTGTTGAAAAAATTCATTGTAAAAGGGCAAGAACCAAATTTTGAAGATGAATCTATATCTGGACTTTATGTTCCACAATACCAAAGAGACTTTATCTGGAAAGAACCAATGCAATCAAAATTTATTGAGTCTTTGTTAATGGGTGTTCCAATTCAATATCTTTTTGCATTTGAATTGGACGAAGATGGAAACTTAGAACTCTTAGATGGAGTTCAAAGATTATCATCTATAAAATCTTTTGTTGACAATAACCTAATTCTATCTGAACTAGAAGAATTAGATTCTCTAAATGGTTTTACATTTAATAATTTGAATACTGCTAGGAAACGGAAATTTCTTAATACTCAATTGAAATTATATATAATTAATGAAAGTACTGACGAAGGAATTCGTGCTGATATTTTTAGAAGAGTAAATGAAGGAGGAGATAAATTAACTTATGCCGAAATTAGAAAAGGTAAGTTTATTGGAAATAGATTTTATGCTTTCATTTTGGATATGGCAGAATCAATAGAATTCAATAGTTTATTTAGTACTACAAAACAAACTGAAAAATTAAGAGGAGAAAAAGAAGAATTAATCTCTCGTTTTTATGCCCTTTCCAATAACTATCAAAGTTTCGTCCATTCAGTAAAAGGATTTTTAGATGAATATATTATTGAGGCAAACAAAATATTTGATGATACAAAGAAAGAAGAAATGAAAAACGAATTATTCAATACACTAAAATTCGTAGAAGATAATTTCCCTAATGGATTTAGAAAGTCAGAAAATTCAAAATCCATTCCTCGTGTACGTTTTGAAGCAATAGCTGTTGGTACTAATTTGTCTTTAAGGGCAAATCCAAATCTAACTATCAATAATATTGAATGGTTAAACTCAAATGAATTTAAACAATGGACGACATCAGATGCCGCTAATAACAAATCTAAGGTTATTGGCAGAATTGAATTTGTAAGAGATTGTTTATTAGGAAATAAAGACTTAACACAACTAACTTATGACAATTAGAGAAGAATTTGATAAAAGAGTAGCTGAAATAAACTCATTTTATGAAATTCTAAGCATAATTGAGTTAGAAAATCCTCATATTTCTGCTAATAAAATTGAAGATAAAAGCATAGTAGAAGTAGAACTACAAATTAATTCCTCAAAAGTTGATACACTTCGCTCAACAACCTATTTACTTTTATACAACCTAATTGAATCAACTGTGTACAATTCGATTGTATCTGTTTTTGATGAAATCAGCGACAAAGGTTTGAAGTATTTTGATATTGTCGAAGATGTACAAAAATATTGGCTAAACAACCTTTACAAACATGATGACAAAAAGAAAAAGGAAACCATTATTGAAACAATAATGAATGTAGCCAATCAGATTTTTAATAATACTATTGCTTTAGCTTCAAATGAAGTTAATTATGGTGGTTCATTAAATGCACGAACTATTTTTAAAACTGCGAAATCATTAAATATTGATATTGGAAATGTTCGTAGAATATACGATGAGAATACACACGGAATTACGTTAAATGACATTAAACAAAAACGCAATTGGTTAGCACATGGAGAGAAATCATTTATCGAAGTTGGAAGCACAAGTTCTTTTAACCAATTAAAAGAAGCAAAAGATTATGTAGTTGCATTCCTATCTGAATTTATATCAGCAGTTGAAACCTACATTATAAATCAACGATTTAAAAAAGTAGCCGTCTGATATACGTATAGCGAATAACAACGCATTGGCAGAAATTCTTTGCAGCACGTCATATGAAAAAAATATTAGCATTTTTCGTTTTCGTAGCCATTTCAGTTATGAGCTACGGACAAAATTTAATCTCGAATTGGCAGTTTCAATACCCAAATATGCAACCGCGATGTGATGGGTGGTTTGATAATTGTGGAGCAGAGCTTACAACACATTGCGATACAAATTTATATTGCTTTGTAGGACTAATCAACCAATCGCCTTCCGTCATTCCGGAAGACATCTGGAGTTTAAAAGTGATTACGGGTTTTCCGCAAGAAGGGTTTGCTGAAACATATATTAGCGGGCAGAGCGGAACAAATATCTACGAGTTGAAATTTTGGATGAAAGCAACCGATTGGTATGGCGGCGCAAAAATTGGAATAAACACGCAAAATCAGTTTGCCACAAGTAAAACACTTATTGACACTGCGGCATTTTGGAAGCAATTTACTTTAATTGACACCCTGACAACACAAAGTTCGGATACGATAACTGTTCGGCTTACTGCTGGCTCGGGCGACGATTGCATTTGCCCGCCGATTAATTTTGCCTTTGTTGAATTGAATAAAATAGCCGTGGCTGCTGCGGATGACCCAAACAAACTCGACAACATCATCAGTACGTACCCCAACCCAACCAATAACAAAATGACCATTGAAGTGCTCTCAGAAAAAAACAACCTGACCTTAGACATTTATAACGCAATCGGGCAACACGTAGCAAGAAAGCAAACAAGTGGAAATATATTCACGATTGACAAAAGCGAAATAGGTAATGGCTTGTTCTTTTACCAACTGCATATTTCCACAGACCAAAAAATAGTTGGACGGGGGCGGATTGTTTTTGAGTAAGCATCTGTATCGAAAGCCCGACAGTCAAGGTTAGTTTTTTTATAATGTTTGTTCGTTTATTTTGCGATTAAAAACCCACCCGAAGCAACGAAAAAAAATGGCTTCGGGTAGGGTGGTGGTTAGCATAAATTAGTTGTAAGTATGTTTTATAATTTTATAAACTCGGACTTTGTGACTATAAAAACTTTTTGCCCGTCCGGTGTTAAAATGATATAAAACATATAACAGTTTTTTGTTCTTGTGCTTTTATCGCAATCTTCTTTCAAATAATAAAAAAGATTATTATCATACGCTCCAGAAGGCGTTCCAAAAATTGCCCTGGCATCCGCAGCAGTTAAACTTTGTAAATCATTCAAATAGGTAGTGTTTAGGCTAGCTATAAACTCATCTGAACAATCGTAAACTAAATACTTTTTATGCTTCTTCCAATTTGTAGCAACAAACTTAATAAATTGGGTCGAGTGGTATTTTCTTATGGCATCATCCGGCACGTAATTCCGAAATGAACATGAAGATATTGCAATCAGCATTAAAGTGATGAAAGTTGTTTTTTTCATAATTTAAGTATCTTTTGAGTTAGTTCTTGCCCACAGCCTGTTCTAATTTTTGCAAAATAAATGCCTTGTGGCAGTTTAGAGATATCAATAGTGTTAGAATTTAATTTTTCTAATAAGATGACTTCTCCTAATAAATTAATAAATTGAATATCAAGGAATGTACTGCTTTCCTGTGTATTAAAATAAATATTCAAAACACCTGAAGTGGGATTAGGAGCTAATAATATTTTTTTTGAAAAATTACTTTCTTCTATATTTGTCGTCATGCATTCTTCTACTGGAACTTTTACTAATGGTGGTTTGCAACTTGTATTTGCAGGCGGAGGTAGCGTGCTTACACTCACTTGATATATACTTCCTTCTGCATCAAAAGCCCCTATATCTCTTCTGTACGGGGGTGTTAAATCTGTGAAATACATTAAGTCATTATGTTGATTAGAATGAAGTAAGCCCTGAGCATGTCCTAGCTCGTGTAATGCTACACTTTCTAAGTCTTTTGTATTTGTAGGTAATGAAGAAGGCATATCTTCACTAGTATGCCAATCAAAATTTGAATTAAACTTGATAGAAAAAGAACCAATATGTGTACCGACTACATTAAAAGGGGATTGCTGAGAATTACAGGAAAGGTTTGATGGAGAAGTTGATGCTAGTGTGCTAACTGCCCCTGTTGGTAATGAATTATCGAAAGAAACTCTCTGGTGTAATGTCGGGTTCTCTAAATAGATAGAATCAACAATTTTAAAGTTTACGCCTGAATTACATCTCCATTTAGTTAATGCCCGATTAAAAGCATTCGATGCACCAAAATAGCTTTTAAATTCATTTGAAAAATAGATTGTATATCCCCCTGCCTGATTATCATCTATTAGCTTCGTTTGAAAGGAAGTATTATAAGGCTGAGTTATACCCTGTGTATTTTGATTTAGTAATGCAAAGCGTATTTCTAATATTTCTGAACTGATGTCATATTGAAAAATATTTTTATAAACCCTGACTTTACCTGTTCCTGCGTAATTTTCCGTGGAAATAGTCCCATCGTTTTCGAGTTCAGCAAACGTTGGTATAATTATTTTGATTAAATTGTTTGACCAGTAATTTATATCGTGTGGTAGTATGTTAATCCAATTAATAACCATATCCCCCATATGTGCATTTCTCAGTTGAACCTTTATGTTCCCCTGTGTGCTTTCAAAACCATTACCATAAATTGTCAGAGTATCGCCAACTCCTGCTCTTAAAGACAGTGGTCTAATACTATCAATCGTCACGGCAAGTTGCTCAAACGGCTTCCACTCGCCATCTACGATGACGGTATCAAAATTCAGGGCAGCGTTGCCGTCCCAATATTGGTTGAGGGATAAAATCTCGTTATAGTTAAAAGCAATACCAGGGTCTTGCAGCAAATCTTCGATGACTAATTTGCCTTTGCCGAGCAGCGTTTCATTGGCGTTGATAGTAAAATATTCGCTCGCGTTGCCACTAAAATTACAGGTAATTTTCACCTTTTCGGCGGTTACATCTTGTTTGGCTAAAGTATAGGCGGCGGGTAGCGATATGCCATCTTCCGTCAGTTGCAGGTGGTTATTTACGGCAACATTTTCGCCAAAAAATTCGGAGTTATACCCCATAGCTACACCCGATTTGAACAACTTTTTTTC
>JAGOHC010000174.1 GCA_017996375.1 Saprospiraceae bacterium
CGCTCCAACTGTAAAATCAGAAAAGAAGAAACTGCGGTTGTCAAAATTTTCGCCGGTGGACAGATTAGTATTTACCAAATCACCATCCCATTGATTATCAAATCGCAAGTTACTGTCGCTGAAAGCGCGTTGTGCAATTCCAATTTGTAAACCAATTGAAATTAGGTTGCTCTTGTTGAGAGGACGTATATAAGATCCAACCACACCTAATTTTGTAGCACTTAATTTAGAATCGCCTGCACGGTCGTAATTCAAAATTAAACCACCACCAACTTGGCTGCCCTTAAGTTGTTTGGAAGTGAATTTTTTGTCGACAGCACCTGAAAAAGTCAAGTAATTTACTGGTACTTTGTTCCATTGACTTCTGTAGTTACCAGCAAAACGAGCTTCTCCATTAAACATACCGGTAAGGGCGGGATTCAAATTCAATGGGGAATTGTAGAATTGCGACCAATGTATATCCTGTGAAAATCCAATTGTGGCGCACAGTAACAATGATATAATGGTCACCTGTCTGGAGTAGAAAATCGGTCTCAAGATAGAATAATTTTGTTATTAAATATGTTCACAGTCAGCTAAAAGTTATATAGGACTAAATTTAGCCTATTTATTTTTTCATTACTTTACGTTTTTCTATAATAAAAGTTACATAATTATTTTATATAATCTAATTTATTTAATTTGAAAAACGCTTGTTTTCACTCGTTTAGATATATAACTATCCGTCATTTGCTCTTCTAACACCAATTTCTTGTTGTTTTCATCTGCAAAAACTTCTTCCATATTTTTAATTAAAGAACATGGCACTTGGTGTTCTCTGAGTAAATTCAGTAATTCGAATCCGCTTCGTTCACCTACAGATGATTGTAATGATTCTATTAAAAGCGTTCGATGCTTGACGCGTAAATGGTTGGTTGCAAAACTTGGATGCAAAAATAAATCGGTTTTTAAGGCTTTACAAAGGTGTTCAAATTGTTTGTCTGAACCAACTGCTAATACCACTACTTTTCCATCTATACCCTTCAATAATTCTCCATATGGTGCAATATTTGGATGCGTTGTACCTAATGGTTGTGGTATATGCTGCTCCATTAACCAATTAGTTGCTTGATTGGCTAAAGAGGCTAATGCACTATTAACGAGTGACACTGTCACATAGCTGCCTTTACCTGTTATATTTTTTTTTAAAAGCGCGATTAATATGCCTTCTTTAAGTTGATGTGCCGCTAAGATATCAATTAATGCTACTGGCATTTTTTGAGGTTGTCCATTCGGTTCGCCATTCATGTACATAAAACCGGTATCAGCTTGAAGTACAACATCAAAAGCTGGAATTTCTTCTTCATCTCCATAACCTGTAATTTGACCGTAGATGATGGTTGGGTTAATTTTAAAAATGGCTTCGTAATCAAAACCCAATTTTTGTGCAGATGATTTCTTAAAATTACTAATTACAATATCTGCATTCTTTATTTCGTCTAAAACACGTTGATTATCACCTTGGCTTTGCAAATCTACAAGTTGCGTTTGCTTATGCCAATTAACACTACAATAATAAGCCGAATATGGTCGCTCTACTGGCTCAGTTGGCAACTTCCATGAACGAGTAACATCACCGTTCGTCAGAGCATTTTCAAACTTCTGCACGGTGGCACCTAACTCTGCAAAAAACATTCCCACCGCAGGACCTGCCAAAACACTTGCTAATTCTACTACTTTTAGTTTTTGAAAAATTTCATCCACTTCATTCATAATATATAAGTTTTGACAGAACGATCAAGAAAAGTTTGAACTTCGTACAATGATTGAAATAAATTTTTACAATGCTTGTATTACGTCATAATGTGTTAGCACGTGTTTTCCTCCAGATTGGTCGGTGACTGTAACTGCTGGAATTTTTTTACTGAAATATCTGCTCAACTGATGAAACGGTAAGTCTAAAGCTACAGATGGAAATGACGGCTGCATGATATTGTCAATTGTATTTTCGCTATGGCGTATTGGGTTTTCTAACAAATAAGTCAGTACTTCGCTATCCGTAATTGCGCCGACAATTTCGTTGTTACCATCAATTACTGGAAGTTGCGATATATCTTTATCTTTCATTAAATTGAAAGCATTTCGCACCGTATCACTTTTTGAAATTGACCAAAATTGCTTATTCGATTTTTTAGAAATCAAATCTTTAACGGTTAATTCAACTTGTAAAAATCCGCGCTCACGCATCCAGTCATCATTATAAATTTTACCTACATAACGGCTACCATGGTCGTGTATGATAACAACAACTACATCAGTTGGTAATAATTTTTCCTTCATCTGCAACAAACCTGCAAACGCCGAACCAGCAGAATAACCGAGCAACAAACCTTCTTCGCGGGCTAATTTTCGCGCCATGATTGCACCATCTTTATCTGCAACTTTTTCAAAATGATTTATCAAACTAAAGTCTACATTTTTGGGTAAAATATCTTCTCCTATGCCTTCGGTGATATACGGATAAATTTCTTTTTCATCAAACACGCCCGTCTCGTGATACTTTTTAAAAACTGAACCAAAAGTATCAATGCCCCAAATCTGAATATTTGGGTTTTTTTCTTTCAAAAATTTTGCCGTGCCTGAAATTGTTCCTCCAGTGCCAACACCAACCACAATATGCGTAACCTTGCCGTCAGTTTGGTCCCAAATTTCGGGTCCTGTAGTTTCATAATGTGCTTGCCTATTCGACAAATTATCATATTGATTGCACCAATACGAATTCGGAATTTCTTTACTCAAGCGCTCTGCAACCGAATAGTACGAGCGAGGATCATGCGGCTCAACATTTGTTGGGCAAACAATCACTTCCGAACCCAAGGCTTTTAGCATATCGGCTTTCTCCTTTGATTGTTTGTCGGTAGTTGTAAAAATGCAGCGATACCCTTTAACACAAGCAGCCAATGCTAGCCCCATGCCGGTATTACCAGATGTACATTCAATAATTGTTCCACCGGGTTTGATGTCGCCACGTTTCTCTGCATCCTCAAGCATTTTTAATGCCATCCTATCTTTAATAGAATGTCCAGGATTGAAAGTTTCCATTTTCACAAAAACTAATGCCGGAATATCTTCTGTGACTTTATTAACTTTTACTAATGGGGTGTTTCCGATGGTTTCAAGAATGTTATTAAAATATTTCATCAATTAAATTTTATCTTATGTTTATTTGAAATGCAAATTTAGAATCAAAAGTACAAACATTTAGAAACTTTGAAAACAACCATTTTTTGATACTAATTTCAATAGTTAAAAATACCCTAAACGCTTGCGATCTTCCATTGCTGATTCGGAGCGTAGGTCATCAAAGCGCGTGCCACGTTCAGATGTTCGAGATGTAGCAATTTCTGCAATGATTGAAGGAATATCATTTGCTTGTGAAGCAACGGCGCCAGTACAAGTCATATCGCCAATTGTACGAAAACGCACAGTCATTGGTTCAACTATTTCCGTAGGTTTTTTTGACATAAAATCACTATCAGACAAGATTGTATTATTTCTAATAAAACAGTTGCGTGTATGTGAAAAATACAAAGATGGAAGCGAAATATTTTTAATGTGTAAGTATTGCCAAACATCTAACTCTGTCCAATTACTTATCGGGAATACCCTAAAGTGTTCACCTACTTGTTTTTTTCCGTTATAAAGTTGCCACAATTCTGGTCGTTGATTTTTTGGATTCCATTGTCCGAATTCATCTCTGTGTGAAAAAACGCGCTCCTTTGCACGAGCTTTTTCTTCATCGCGCCGTGCACCGCCAATAGCTGCATCGAATTGCCCTTTATCAAGCTCATCCAAGAGCACTGAAGTTTGTAATGCATTTCTACTTGCGTTAAAACCCTTTTCTTCTTGCACCAACCCATTATCAATAGCTTGCTGTACAGAGCCTACAATTAATTTAACATTTAATTGTTTGACTAAATCATCACGATAGCAAATCGTTTCATCAAAATTATGTCCAGTATCTATATGTAATAATGGAAAAGGAATTTTTGCAGGATAAAACGCGCGTGCAGCCAAGTGCGTGATTAAAATAGAATCTTTTCCACCTGAAAATAAAATAACTGGTCGCTCAAATTGTGCCAGTACTTCACGTAATATATAAATAGACTCTGCCTCTAATTCATCTAAATGTGAAAGTCTATAGTTAACCATTTTTAAATATATTAGTTTATCATAATTTTTTGAAAGGTAAAATTGAGCAATAGTTCAACACTATTATCAATAAAATTAACTTCAGTATTAATATGTAGTGATGGTGTTAGTGGTGGTTCATATTGTTGATGTATTCCGGTAAAATTATTCAAATTACCCTGCTCCGCTAACTGATACAATCCTTTCGGGTCACGTGTTTTACACAACGTGTAGCTTGCATCAATAAATATCTCAGAAAAATCATTTTCACCAATTATTGTACGTGCCAAAGTACGCATTTCTATCAAAGGAGAAATCAGACATACTACACAAATCACGCCAGTATTTACTAAAATTTTAGCAGCTTCGGCTACTCTTCGTACATTTTCTAATCGATCAGTTTGCGTAAAACCTAAATTATTACAAAGCCCTACACGCAAATTATCGCCATCCAAAACTTGAACAACTTTCCCATCCAGCATCAACTTTTCTGCAAGCGCAAACGCCAAAGTGGATTTACCTGATCCTGAAAGTCCGGTGAGCCAAAAAACATGGGCTTTTTG
>JAGOHC010000175.1 GCA_017996375.1 Saprospiraceae bacterium
GGAGAATCATAAATAATCGTCAATGGTTGTAGATGTACTGACAGCAACGTTTCGATACGCGGATGCACTAAATGTACATATTTTTTTAGCATATCAATGCTATCTACCATTACAATCAAACCTTTAGCAGCAGGGCGATGTTTAATGGTATAAATTTTTTCGACGGCTTCGGGATTAGTAGCATCGCAACCAATTCCCCAAATAGTGTCTGTTGGATATAAAATTACGCCACCTGATTCCAAAACAGAAAGCGCTTTACCAAAGTTATCTATCATCACTAAATCAATCCTTTTGTGATTTATTTTACAATATTACTATCTTTATGTCAGTTTTAAAAATATGTAATTCTAATAAACACATTAATATTACTATTCATGTATAACATATACAGAAAACTGATAATTATTGTTTCAATAGTTGTAGTCAGCGTTTTATCGCTATCCGCAAAACATATTATCGGTGGAGTGTTGTATTATAATTGTTTAGGAAATGGTAAATATCATTTTACGCTTAAGCTTTATCGCGATTGCGAAGGCGAAGGTGCATTTTTTGATGATGAGGCTTCTATCGGCATATATTCTGGCAATGGCAATCAATTCAATTTTATTGAGGAATTAAATATTGATTTTGATGGTTTTACAAGTATTGAAGATCCGAGTTTCCCATGCTTAACCTTACCTCCAAATATTTGCGCCCAAGAGGGTACTTACGAATGGAATTATACCATCCCGAATTGGCCTACCAACAACACATTTTATGTTGCTTATCAACGATGTTGTAGAAATGAAGCAATCACAAATATTTTTAACCCTGATGATACTGGAATTACAATTGCCGCCGAAATATCGCCCCTATCCCAACAAGTATGTAACAGTTCCGCAGTGTACAACGCCTTTCCTCCAACTGCTGTGTGCAATTTAGAACCTTTAACATTTAATCATGCAGCAACCGACCCCGATGGCGACTTGTTAGTGTATGAATTTTGCGCTCCGTTTGAAGGAGGTGGCCCACTTACACAATCACCTCAATCAAGCACTTGTGAGGGCGTTACTCCTTCACCTGCTTGCTCACCGCCCTACCAAGAGGTGGATTATATTATCCCTACCTATTCTGCTATTAACCCGATGGGTGGCAATCCGCAAATTAGTATTAATCCAAATACAGGGTTGATTACCGGAACACCCAATTTATTCGGAAGGTATGTAGTAGGCGTTTGTGTAAAGGAATATCGCAACGGAAATCTATTGAATACCACACGACGCGATTTTCAGTTTAATGTCGTAAACTGCCAACCAAGTATTGATGCTCGTATTTCAAGTGACACCGTTATAAATTTCTCAAATTTTGTCATTAATTCCTGTGGTAACAATCAAATTAATTTTGTCAATCAAAGTACGATAGAAAGTAATATTTTTAGTTATGAATGGACATTCTCTTCAGGCACACCTTCTTTAGTTACAACTCGTGACGCAACAATAACTTTCCCGGGCGAGGGTAGTTATAATGGTTTGATGATATTGAACAAAGGGACGGTTTGTGCAGATACTGCTTTGATTAATGTAAATGTATATCCGGCTATATATGCTGACTATTCCTTCACGTATGATACTTGCGTAGCGAGTCCAGTTGCATTTATAGATTTATCTCATTCAGGCAGCAATAATATCACAAACTGGGCTTGGGACTTCACAAATTTGGAAAGTTCTACAGTTCAAAACCCAAATCATCAGTTTGCTACACCCGGGGTTAAAGATGTAAAGCTAACTGTTACTGATATTAATAATTGCAAAGCTGATACAATCCAAACCATTACTTGGTATCCTGTGCCGCCACTCATCATATTAGACCCAAGCGAAAACAGAGGTTGCGAACCTTTAGAAATATTTATAAATAATTTGTCTACTCCAATAGATTCCACTTACACAATCAACTGGGATTTGGGTGATGGCACGGTATCGCATGACATTAGTCCTACACATACCTACTTTGAAGGAATATATACCGTGAGTGTAAATATAACTTCGCCCATCGGTTGTTATATAGAAACTACGTTCCCGAATATCTTTACGGTTTTGGGTTCACCAGCTGCCGATTTTTCCTATACACCTGAAGCCTTGAGCAGTTTTCAAAATACAGCTTCGTTTACAAACCTCTCACAAAAGTATCGCTCTATACGATGGGACTTTGGCGATGGTAGTATTTCTTATGCTAATTCACCTGAACACACATTTGCCGATACCGGAATAGTAGCAGTACAACTTATTGCTTATCACCAAAGCGGGTGTACGGATACTATTATAAAATATTTGGATATTATACCGAAGGTCACTTACTTTATACCCAATGCTTTTACGCCAAATTCAGATGCGAAGAATGATTATTTTCTCGGCAAAGGAGAGTTTGAGGGCATAAAAGATTTTGAAATGACTATCTGGAATCGCTGGGGCGAAATGATATTTCAAACGAATGATCCAACCGAAGGCTGGAACGGCAAAAAGAATAACCAAGGTCAAGATTCTCAACAAGGTGTGTATATTTTTGTAGTTCATTACACTACACCACGAAACGAAAAAATTGAGTTAAAAGGATTTGCCACATTAGTACGATGATTGTTCATTTTTCAGATACACACTTAGGATATTCCAACTACAATTATGTTGATGATGCGGGCATCAATATTAGAGAGCAAGATTTTTATCGTGCATTTACACAAGTTATTGATGGCATTATTGCGCTACAACCGCAGTTTGTTTTACATTCCGGCGATTTCTTCCATCGCCCCTCTCCTACTAATCGTGCTGTCACTGTGGCTGTTGAACAACTTACGCGCTTAGCTGAAAAAAATATCCCATTAGTGATTATTTCGGGCAACCATTCTACACCAAAAACAATTTATACCAGTCCAATTTTAAAAATATTTTCATCCCTTAAAAACACCTACCCAATCTATAATCAACAATACGAAACATTGCAATTTGATGATATTGTGATACACGGTTTGCCACATATCAACGATACTACCATTCAGCATCAAGAGTTAAAAAAAATAAAAGTTATAGGAAGTAAAAAAAACATACTGTTGCTGCATACATCATTAGGCAAACAGTTTTTGATGGATGAATATGGCGAGCAAGTTTTTCCATCCGAGTATGTTTCTGCGTTACCGCAATTTGATTACGTGGCTTTGGGACATTGGCACAATTTCCAACAAGTAAAAGGCTTCCCTAATGCTTGGTATAGTGGTTCAACGGAACGCATGAGCGATTCCGAAATCGGCGTTGCAAAAGGATACTGCACACTTACTGTATCCGATACGCCAATCTCGCCAACATTTGTCACCATCCCTACACGCACCTGGTATAAATGGACAATTAAAAAATGCCACGAAAAATCTACTGAAGAAATTTTAGCTGCAGTTGAAAAATTAGTGAGCGAAAATAATACTAAAGATGCCATCATTCACCTCAATCTTGAAGCCATCAGCGCAGGGCAATCTTTAGAATTTACAAACTTTAATCTGAAAAAATATTTTGCTGATGCGCTGCATTGCAATATCAGGCGGACAACGCACTACGAGGACAAATTTTTTAATAAATATGACAAAGATAATTTTACGCGCTTAGACCAAATTTTTGAAGAATTTGTTCAAAAAAAATATACCGACCCTACCTTGGCTAATAAAATTATTCAAAGAGCAAAACCCTACTTCTCCGAGTTTGAGGAATGAGCAAAGATGGCAATAGGCATTGCAATTAAGATTGAATAGATATTTAATTTGCTGGGAAGAAAATCGGCAACTGGCAATGAAGCAAATTGGCAAGGGCAAATTTTAGTTCATTTCTTGTGTGGCATACATATTCCATTCAACAACTTGTAGTAAAGTACGGAATGCAACATACCTATTTAAAAACTTTTCTGAATGCTCCTTCTGCAAGGCTGGCGCATATACATCTTGATACTTGCGGAAACTATCCAAATCATCACAAATGTATTGAATTGCATAGGTAATGCCATCGGTTTCGTCATCTCCTAACAATCTACAAAGACGATACTCTCTGAAAATACCAGTACGCATCACATTCGGGATGTGCGATTGTTGCATCCAAAGTAGCCATTCCTCATGCAAATCGGTTTCAATTTTAATGGTAACGTTATACAAAATCATATCACAAAAGTCTGAAGTAGTAATTAATATATCTCGCAAGTAATAACCCAACTGCTATGCCCAATATTGTTCCGGCAAGAATGTCTATTGGATAATGCACGCCAACATATACCTGCGAAAAAGCTATCATTAACGCCCATGACCACCAAGCCCAACGTTGCCAACGACGTTTAAAAATAGTGAATCCTAAAAACGTTGCCACAGCAAAATGGTTTGTTGCATGGGAAGACGGAAAACTAAATCCTCTTCCGCAATATACTAATAATTTCACATTTTCGTAAAAAAATTCATCGTTACACGGGCGCGTGCGATGTATATATGGTTTAATAATTTTGCTGCTAATGGTATCGGATACAAGCACAGTTAATGCCAAGCCTAACAAATATGGGTAGGCATTTTTTTTATAATGATACAATATATAAGTAACAACAAATACATATAATGGCAGCCAAAATAATTTTTCTCTAAAAAGGGGATTATCAAATTAACTGCGGGTGGATGGAGGTGTGTATTTATGGTCTTTGAAATAAATTGGT
>JAGOHC010000176.1 GCA_017996375.1 Saprospiraceae bacterium
GAGTAAAGATTTATTTTGCCTTGCCGTTCAAAGTATCAATTTATAAATCAAAATGTAAATACGGTTATGTTGTATTCTTCAAATAGGGTATCTATTTAGCATACAGATTATTTACATCCAAATACAAAAGTTAAACAGCTTCTTAGTATTTTTGTGCCTCATTACTTTTTAATAACTAATATGAAGATTTCTCTTAATTGGCTCAAGCAATATATTGATATTACTCTCGAACCCGAAAAAATTGGCGAGTTACTCACTGATTTAGGCTTAGAAGTAGAGGGTTTGGACACAATCGAATCCGTACCAGGAGGGTTGCGCGGCTTCGTTACTGCAAAAGTGCTTACCTGCGAGCGATTTGAGGTAAAAGACAAGAAATTGAGCCTTTGCACCGTAGATTTAGGTGACGGCAACCTGCCATCCCAAATCGTTTGCGGTGCGCCCAACGTAGATGTCGGTCAGAAAGTGATTATTGCAACAGTTGGTACAACGCTCTATAACTCAGATGGAACTCCCTTATTCACCATAGACAAAAAGAAAACTTACGGGCATTTTTCGGAAGGGATGATTTGCGCAGAAGATGAATTGGGCGTTGGCATAAGCCACGACGGAATTATGGTGCTGCCGCCCGACACACCGATAGGAATACCAGCGGCTACCTATTTCAATATCACGAGCGATGTAGTATTTGAAATTGGATTAACACCAAACCGCTCAGATGCAACTAACCACATCGGTGTAGCGATGGATCTTGCTGCTGCATTACGTGTACGCAATAACGAGCAAACCGTCGTCAAACTGCCGAACGTCAGTAGCTACCCGACCAGCATACAAAACAGTTTGCCTATCAGCGTAATAGTAGAAAATGCGGAGGCTTGTCCGCGCTACTGCGGCGTTGTCATTCGCAATATCCGCGTAAGCGAATCACCCGCTTGGCTGAAACAACATCTGAGCAGCATTGGTATCCGTAGTATTAATAATATTGTTGATATAACTAATTTCGTTTTGCACGAATTAGGGCAACCCTTACACGCTTTTGATTATGATGCTATCACTCAACAGAAAATCGTAGTAAAAACATTACCCGAAGGCACAAAATTTCTTTCCCTTGATGAAGTAGAACGCAAACTCTTTGCAGAGGATTTAATGATTTGCGATGGCAACAATACGGGTATGTGCATCGGTGGCGTTTTTGGCGGACTGCGTTCGGGCGTAACCAATGCTACTACAACGTTGTTTTTAGAATCAGCACATTTTAATCCAAAATACATACGGCGCAGCAGCACGCGCCATAACCTGCGTACTGAGGCTGCAAAAATTTTTGAAAAAGGAAGCGACCCTTCCATTGCGCCTTACGCACTGCGGCGAGCTGCCTTGCTCATACAAGCATTAGCCGGAGGCGAAGTAGCTTCAGAATTGATAGATATTTACCCAACTCCTATTCATAAAAAAGAAGTATTGGTGCGCTTTCAGCATATCAATAACTTGATTGGTGAAGACCTTTCACGCGAAAGCGTAAAAAATATTTTAACTGCTTTACATATTGATATGCAAGCCGCTACTGACACACATTTTGTAGCTATTGTGCCTACCAACAAAGCTGATGTGACGCGCGAGGCGGATGTGATTGAGGAGATACTTCGCATATATGGATACAATCGGGTGCACATACCGACACAGATAAAAACGGCTGTGAATGTTGCTCCTAACCCCGACCCCTTTATTGTAAAAAATTCGATAGCGGATTTTTTGGCAGCGAGTGGCTTTAATGAGATGATGGCAATGTCTATCACGCAATCGAAGTATTGCAAAGAGGTGCTGCCATTCGACGAAAATCTGTTAGTATATATTAATAATACGGCAAATATACATTTAGATGTGATGCGCCCGACTATGTTATTTAGCGGTTTGGAAGCCATTGCACATAACCAGAATCGCCAACAAACAGACATAAAATTATTCGAGTTCGGAAAAAAATATATAAAAAGAGCAGATACGCCCAACTCTGACAGCACCGATACCTATACAGAAACAGAACACTTGACACTATTTATTAGTGGTATGCGAAATGGCGAAAGTTGGCTGCAGGCACAACAGCCTACAAACTTTTATACTTTAAAAGCGCAAGTAAATAATGTGCTGCAGCGTTTGGGGATGAATGGTTGGCAGGAAAGTGTTTTGCATGATGCCACGCCATTTAGTTTGGCATTGCGCTATCATAGAGGGGCACAAACCATCGTTACCTTTGGGCAGGTGAGTCCTACTATTCTTAAAAAAATGGACATCAAGCAAGCCGTTTTTTATGCCGAATTTGATTGGGTTGCTTTACTACAATCGCAAAAAAATAAAAAAATTATCATGACATCGTTAAACAAGTTTCCAACGGTGCGCCGCGATTTAGCATTGGTAATTGACAAAACCGTGCGCTTCAACGATATACAGCAGTTGGCGAGCAAAACAGGTAAACCACTTTTGCAAGCAACCAATCTTTTTGATGTATATGAAAATGAGCAGCAACTCGGCGAAGGGAAAAAATCGTATGCCGTCAGTTTTGTATTTGAAGATGCCAGCAAAACGCTGAAGGATGAGGAGGTTGATAACATCATGCAACAACTCATTGCAGCATATACCACGCAGTTGGGCGCAGTAGTGAGGAGGTGATTAAAATATTTTTTCAAAAAATCTAATATCATACTACATTTTTGATAAAGATTTATTATCTTGTGACTATGGCAACTGAAGTTGTCGGCGAGTTTTACCTCTATAAACAAGATTAACGCCAAGGATTTTACCTTTTAAAACACACAAAAAGCGCGATTTTGTCTTCTGAAATAGAGTGAAGTTTGCCATTGAAAATTTTTTTTCCAACCTCGCTTGGAAGTAACCATCCAAAATGTTATTGAGGATAACATTATTAAAATGAGTGGCGCAAGTATGACGCAAAATTTTTCTAACCTGATGGATTATATCCAAACTCAAGAAGTTCAATTTCAGAAGAAGGCAACGTCTATTGATGTCACAGTTCAAGATGTTAGTAATGCACAAACCACGTTAGATGTCACGATTGTATATTCTAAAGAAAGCATCAACGCTGCTCCATTATCTTTCTTCGATGCTCGTAATATATTGAATGCAACTTTTAGTGATACCATTCAGCACGATGTTGCTGTTATGTCCGGTAGTTGCCAAATTTGGGTACCTGACGTTACTATTCTTAATGTTAGCAACAACATCCCCGACCAAAATATTTCATATCTTCGGCGGTGTTTATCAGCATCAGTTTGTACAAGGGAAGTATTGGGTCCACAATTCAATTATAGTTATGGAATTTATGATACTTCCGGTGATTTTGAAATACTTAGGCCTCTAAGTTTAGCAATAGCTCGTAACTACAACTACTCTCCGCTTATAGAAGGAAATCCCGTTGTTACTGCCGTAGAGTTAGATATAGCCAATATTAATACTAATACAGTAGATACAGATGGAGAGCCTTTATACAAAAAGTTTATAGGTATAAATAAAATAGTTGTTGCAACCTACAGATATTGCTATCAGTAGTACACGGTGGAGGTCGCTTAACTGCGGCCTCTATTTTTACATCAAACATAAATGAAATTTTTACTATGAAAGCGTTAATTATATTTTTTATTGGAATGAGCATATATAGTTTTGGACAAGACACTATACAGGAGCCTGCATTCATACCTTTAGAAACTGCATTAAGTGAGTACAATGGAAATTCCAGAGTAAGATGTTTTACAGAAATTGCACCTAACCAATTTTTTTATGTTCATACAAAGTCTTTTACTTACATTATCGGGGGCGACACATTAACCTACTTTGATTTATTTGAAGATTCTTCGATTTGCGAACTGAAAATACTCGACGGGAATTTGAATGTACTTCATTCTAATCCCATAAAAAGTGAGTCAAATGCTGCTTTAAAAACTTTTCCTTTCTCTGATTTTCATGTAGATACTATCAATAAATTAATTAGTATAATCGGGTGTAGCTTTAGCCTTCCGCAAAATAAAACACAAAATTTTACGATAACCGAATTCGATTATCAGCTAAATAAAGTGAATGAAATCCCTATTGCCGAGGGTATTGATAGTATGCTTTCTATGAACTTCATTATGAATAACCGCAACAATTATTTACTTGCATTCAATAAAATAGGTTCAATGCCTTACAATTCATCAAGAATGTATATATATGAATACAACAGAAATGGGGAACTTTTACATCACAATCAAATAAATACCACCCATACTTGTTGTGCGTCTCTCCCTTTATATCAATTTGACGACAACACCTATTTCCTGCGTAGTCTTGGCAAAATGTATGTATTGGATACTTTTCTGATTCCAAGTTTTGGTTATAGTTACTTTAATAACTTGAGCCTAACGGGCAATAATAATTTCAGAAAGCACAATAACGGTGTTTTACATTCCGGAATAAGCCGCACTCAAACCGACCCTAACAATAGCGATGCTCGTGACTTAGGAGAGGTAATTTATAAAATGAGCAGCGCAACAGCAATTGATACTTTTTTTAAAAAGACAACACATGTAAATTTATTTGGGCAACTTACTCAGACAGGTTCTTATGGGCAAATGTTTATCTACCCCGATAGGATTTATATGAGTAATACCATTGTACTTGATTTGATAAATGGACTAAGTACAATTTCATTG
>JAGOHC010000177.1 GCA_017996375.1 Saprospiraceae bacterium
TATTTTTCTGTTAAACATTAGTCAAACACCCGTTAAACATTTTTAACAAACATACATGTGAGAAAACTCGTATCATTTTAGATGGCGATTTACAAAAATTTGCTTTTATTTATACTTTAGTTATTATTGTGATTACACTATTGTTATTCATAACGTTTAGGTGAATAGAAATATACGACAGAAATTTATGACATTACAAATTATAGAAACAAAACCGACAGATGTTGAGGTCGAACCTCTCATCGAAAACCTCTCACTTGAGCTCGGACAAAGGTTTGGCAACACAGGAAAAAACTCATTTCAAGTTTGGGACGAAGAAAATCCTAAATCAGTTTTTGTTAAAGCAATTTCAGAGAATGAAGTGGTTGGTTGTGGTGCTATTAGGCCACTTTCTAATGAAGTAGCAGAGCTAAAAAGGATGTACTCTAAATACAATAGAAAAGGAATTGGCAAAGGTGTATTAGTATATCTTGAAAACAAAGCAATTGAATTAGGTTACAAAGAAATTTGGCTTGAAACAAGAAGATTAAACTATGAGGCTTGCACCTTCTACATAAAGAACAACTATAAAGAGATATCAAACTATGGGAAATATATTGGCAATGAAAAAGCAACATGTTTTGGAAAAAAATTTATAACCAAAAAACAATGAATAACCTTTATTGTATAGACTACCTGCCTGCTGGCATAAAGATTATCAATCTATAAACATCACACCAAGACATAATTTTACATTGAAAAACGCTACACTGTTTCTACTCTCTTTTTTTACACTATACAATAGTGGTGTCGCCCTCACACAAACGAACAATCCTTTTCATTTAACTACCACAAAGGAAGTATGTTTGCTCGGCAGTGGCGTATTGCTTATGGGCAGCACTTATTGGTATGGTCAGGCTAAATTAAATCCTATAAGCGAATCAACTTACTTTTCTACTTATGAAAAACGCTACAACAACATTCCAGCATTTGAGCGATTCATTACCAAGTATCGGGATAAGGGTGCTGCTACACTAAGCGATTTGGCTTTGGGTGGGAGTGTTCTTTTACCGGCGGCATTTTTAATTGACAAAAAAAGTCGTTCGCAATGGTTGCCAATCGGCATCATGTATGCCGAAGCAATCAGTATAACCATAGGTATTACTCAATGGACTAAAAACATATCACTACGTCCGCGACCGTATTATTTTAACAACGAAATTCCTTTAACGGAAAGGTTGGGTGTTGAAGCGCGGCAGTCTTTTTTTTCAGGACATACGGCAACTGCTGCTGTGGCTTGTTTTTTTTCTGCTGCACTTTTTCAACAACTTTATCCTGATAGCAATTACAAACCTTACGTGTGGGCTGGTGCTGCTACATTACCTTTGGCAGCTGTATTAGGGCGCATTTATTCGGGCAATCATTTCATTACCGATGTTGCAGTGGCATATACTGTTGGTGCGTTGGTGGGAGTGGGTGTGTTGGAGTTGCATCGCCCCAAAAATAGATTGACTTTACTACCAATTATTAATGAAAAAAGTATAGGCTTGTACGCCGCTTGGTCGTTGCGATAAGCCGTTTTGATTAAATCACTTGATTAAATTTTTATGGAATGAAAAGTAGTTTATGCGTTTGTACGCTGATGCGCCATTGCGGATATTGGCGACAATATGCTAAAGTTTGTGCAATGTTAATATGCAGGTCTTCGCCATCCATCGGTTGCAGGTAAAAGTGTGTGAAATCTAATTGTTCGTATAATGTTGGCGGCGCATCTTTTTGTGGAAATACCAATTTGAGTTCATCACCTTTTGTGAGCAACAATTCCGTATTAGCTTTTGGACTGACGCAAACCCAATCCACACCTTCGGGTAGTGCAATAGTGCCGTTTGTTTCTAATGCCACTTGAAACCCTTGTTGATGTAAAGCATTTATCAATGTTGTATCTAACTGCAGGAGTGGTTCGCCGCCTGTACATACAATATATTTATGTTGTGTATTAGTTGTGTTTTCTGCCCAAATGCTTGCTGCTTTTTTTGCTAATGCCACAGCCGAATATTTCCCGCCATTGTTGCCATCAATCCCCAAAAAATCGGTATCGCAAAATTGGCAAATTGCTTTGGGGCGATCTTTTTCTCTGCCTGTCCAAAGGTTACAACCTGTGAAGCGGCAAAATACGGCTGCGCGTCCGGTGTGTGCGCCTTCGCCTTGCAAAGTGTAATATAACTCTTTAATTTTATACATAAATAGCAACTACAAAGATAATTGTTTTACCAAAAATGTTGTGGGTGAAATATGTTTAGGTGTTTAGTGATTTGAAATAAATGACGGTTATTTTATATATGCAATACTTCTATGTTTTGAAAAAAGTGTTATCTTTATAACAGTTTAAGTTAGGTTTCATAAAAGTAGTCTAATAACCGCGTTCTATATTTTTCCCTAAAACCGGTTAAGTGACGCTTGGGAGGCTGTCTGTATGGCAGCCTCTTTTGTTCAAACTCACAAAAAAAGCATAGCTGCCTTTCGTAGCAACTATGCTTATGGTATCTGAACTACTATGAAAATTTATTTTACCTCCTCGAACTCAACGTCCGAAACCTCTTCAGTATTGTTTGGTTGTTGATGGTCTGCATCGCCATTATTGGCGGCATCGTTGCCTTGTTGTGAAGCCTGATACATTTCTTGGCTGGCAGCCTGCCATGCGTTGTTTAATGTATCCATTGCAGCATCAATGCGAGCGATGTCTTTGGCGGCATGAGCTTCTTTGAGCTGTGTTGCAGCCGTTTCAATGGCTTGCTTTTTCTCTGCCGGTAATTTATCACCGTATTCTTTCAACTGCTTTTCCGTTTGGAAAATTAGATTGTCGGCGGTATTAATTTTTTCAACTTCTTCGCGCAATTGGCGGTCGGCTTCTGCATTTAATTCTGCATCACGCTTCATCTTTTCGATTTCGTCTTTCGACAAACCTGTTGATGCTTCTATGCGGATGTTTTGTTTTTTGTTGGTAGCCTTATCCATTGCAGATACATTCAATATACCGTTAGCATCCATATCAAAGGTTACCTCAATTTGGGGTATGCCACGTGGTGCAGGCGGTATGCCATCTAAGATGAAGCGACCAACAGCGCGATTGTCTTTTGCCATTTTGCGCTCGCCTTGTAAGATGTGAATTTCCACTTGCGGTTGATTATCGGCAGCTGTAGAATATATCTTTGATTTTTTCGTAGGAATGGTTGTATTGGCTTCGATGATAACATCATAAATTCCACCCATCACCTCAATCCCCATCGAAAGAGGAGTTACATCTAATAATAGTACATCCTTAACATCACCGCTCAATACGCCGCCTTGTATGGCAGCACCTACGGCAACTACTTCATCTGGGTTAACGCCCTTATTTGGCTTTTTGCCAAAGAATTCTTCTACTGCCTGTTGTATTTTCGGAATGCGTGTTGATCCTCCCACCAAAATTACTTCGTCAATGTCATTTATGGTTAAGTTTGCATCTTGCAATGCTTTTTTACATGGCTCTAAGGTGCGCTGCACCAAGTCGTCAGTAAGTTGTTCAAACTTAGCACGAGAAAGTTTTAAAACCAAGTGCTTCGGCACACCATCAGCTGCAGTGATGTACGGTAAATTAATTTCTGTTTCTTGTGATGCCGAAAGTTCAATTTTTGCTTTTTCGGCAGCATCCTTCAAGCGTTGTAAGGCGATAGGATCTTTACGCAAGTCAATATTCTCCTGCGATTTGAAATTATCTGCCAACCAATCAATTATAGCGCGGTCGAAATCGTCACCCCCTAAGTGAGTGTCACCGTTAGTAGATTTTACCTCAAAAACGCCTTCGCCTAATTCTAAAACAGAAATATCAAAAGTACCGCCACCTAAGTCATAGACAGCAATAGTCATGTCCTTGTTGCGTTTATCCATACCATACGCTAATGCGGCAGCAGTTGGTTCGTTGATGATACGACGCACTTTCAAACCAGCAATTTCGCCCGCTTCCTTGGTAGCTTGGCGTTGCGAGTCATTGAAATATGCCGGCACGGTAATAACTGCTTCAGTCACTTCTTGTCCTAAAAAGTCTTCTGCTACTTTCTTCATTTTTTGAAGAATCATCGCAGAAATCTCTTGAGGGGAATATTGGCGATTATCAATATCGATGCGCGTAGTATCGTTATCTCCTTTCACTACTTTATAAGGCATACCGGATGCCTCTTTTGTGCTTTCGGAAAAACGACTACCCATGAACCGCTTCACGGAATAAATTGTACGGGTAGGGTTAGTAATGGCTTGTCGTTTTGCGGGGTCACCAATTTTGCGCTCACCGTTATCTATAAATGCTACTACTGAAGGGGTAGTGCGTCTGCCTTCTTCATTGGCTATCACTACCGGCTCATTGCCTTCCATAACAGCAACGCAAGAGTTGGTTGTTCCTAAATCTATACCTATTATTTTACTCATATTAATTATAGTTAAATGATTTTACAATTAGTGATTAATTACTCTGACAATGGTGGTCAATTTATATGCCATGCCAAAAAACTGACTTTTTTGCAGAAAAACATGACAGAACGTATAACTATTTCTCTAAAACACCTGACAAAATGTTAAGAGAAGATATTTATATCGAAAAGTTGTCACAATAACAAACACTAAAATAGTTTTAAAAATAATTTGCATGAGTTAAGGGA
>JAGOHC010000178.1 GCA_017996375.1 Saprospiraceae bacterium
TTCACATCAGAGGATTTATTGAAAACAATAACCCTACGGCAACAAGCACAGAACGTAACAGAAGCTATCAACCGACAGTTGGCGCATTATGCATATCATGTTGGGCAGATGGTGTACATTGCAAAAACCATCAGAGGCGCGGCATGGCAATCGCTATCTATCCCCAAAGGAAAATCATCGGAGCATACGCAGGGTAGTTTCTTGAATGATGTCCGATAATATTTGCAATAACATTTTAGCACATTTTGGCGTTTACAAAGAAAACATTGCTTGTTTATGTACAAACACATTTACCTTGTTTTAATTATCTGTTGTTGCTCGCTTGGAGTTTTAGCTACGCACAATCGCGCCGGCGAAATCACCTACGAACAAATTGGCGATTTGACGATACGCGCAACCATAACCACTTACACAAAAGCGAGCAGTATCCCTGCAGACAGGGACAGCCTGTTTATTGTTTGGGGCGATGGTGCTTCGCAATGGGTGCTTCGCAACAATGGCAATGGTATGCTGCTGCCTAATGATGTAAAGGTCAATTTTTATATTGCTGAGCATACTTATCCAGGCAGGTCGCGTTATGTTATTTCTATGACAGACCCAAACCGAAATGGGGGAATCATCAATGTTAATCCGCCAAATTCAGATAATGTAGCTTTTCATTTAGAAACTACCATTACATTTTTAAATCCGCAATTTCAAGGATATAATAACTCTCCTATTTTATTGCAACCACCGATTGATATTGGTTGTGTTGGGCAACCGTTTATTCATAACCCAAATGCTTATGATGTTGATGGTGATAGTTTGGCTTATTTCCTAATTGTGCCGTTACAAGAAGTTGGCTCACCTGTGCCGAATTACAGTTTCCCGAATCAGATTGTACCTTCACCGCAAAACATAATTGCACTCGACCCAATTACAGGTACATTTTCATGGAATAGCCCGCAGCTTGACGGCGAGTATAATATTGCTATGATAATTGTGGAATACCGCAACGGCAACCCATTAGATACACTTATTCGAGATATGCAAATCACCATCGAAAATTGTGAAAACCAACCACCGCAGATTACCACTATTGACAAAATCTGTGTCGTTGCTGGCGATACCATTGCTTTTGACGTAATTGCCACCGACCCCAATAACGATGAAGTAGAAATAACGCCGTTTGGCGGACCTTTAGTAGTAGCAACAAGCCCAGCAACTTTTAATGTGCCTGCCGGCTTTAACACACCACCTGTTATAGGGCGTTTTCAATGGATAACCGACTGTAATCATATAAGCGACCAATACTATTCCATAATATTTCGTGCTGCTGATAATTATGTTATTATTGATTCTACATCAGGGTTATCCACCTTAAAGGTGGTACGTATAAAAGTTGTGGGTCCACCACCGCAGGATGTAAATGCCATTGTCGAAAACGGTGGAATAGATGTTACTTGGCAGCGACCTTATGCTTGTGAGGATGCGTTAGACAATTACTTCAGAGGGTTTTCAGTATGGCGGCGCGAGGGCAGTAATCCGTTTGAGTTAGATACCTGTGTGACCGGTTTGGATGGTAGAGGATATACCCAACTCAACTTCAATACTAATGAAGTAATAGGTGATCGCTATTATTTTAGAGATACTAACATTAGCCGTGGAAAAACTTATTGCTATCGGATATTAGCAAATTTTGCAAAAGTGTCGCCCGGCGGTAATCCATTTAACGCTGTTGAAAGTTTGCCTTCCCAAGAAGCATGCACACAACTCGGACGCGATATTCCTTTGCTCACCAATGTGAGTGTACTCACTACACAAGCTACTACCGGAGAGCTTTGGTTGCGTTGGTCGAAGCCCGTTGCAGCTGATTTAGATACCGTGTTGAATCCGCCACCGTACACCTATAAATTGCTGCGTGCGAATGGCTTAACAGGGACAAATTTTACAGAAGTGGTCAGTTTTACAAAGCCAACTTTTGCTTCCGCAAACGATACCATTTTTACCGATACCAACCGCAACACAGTTGATTTGGGTTATAATTATAAGCTACAATTTTTTACAGGCAATAGTGCCACCGAACCTTTGGGTGAATCGGAAGCTGCCTCTTCAGTTTACTTGACGATAGCTTCCTCCGACAGGCAGAATACGCTTTCGTGGCAACCCGTTGTGCCATGGGCAAATTTCCAAACGGTTATTTATCGAAAGAATAATTCTACAAATAATTTTGATTCCATTGCCGTTGTCACGCAAAATAATTTTTTGGATGATGAACTCATCAATGGAGAGGAGTATTGTTACTATGTGAAAACAATCGGCTCGTATGGCATTTCAGGTATCGTTGATCCATTAGAAAATTTATCGCAACAAGCCTGTGGCGTACCGTTAGATACAGTGCCACCCTGCCCGCCGATGCTATCCGTAGCTAATATTTGTACTGACAACACCTTAGCACTTACGGATGTTCAGAATTTGTTGAATTGGACGCAACCCATTCGGCAATGTCTAAATGCTACCGATGTAACACAGTATCGTATTTATTTTGCAGACAATAATTCCGCAGAGTTGCAACTCATCGAGTCGCTCAACAATGTAAATGATACTACTTGGATACACAATCTTGATTTTAGTTTAGCGGGCTGTTATGCGGTTACGGCGGTAGATAGCGTAGGTAATGAAAGTGCAAAGAGCAACTTAGTTTGTGTGGATAATTGTCCGTACTACACTTTGCCGAATACGTTTACACCAAATGGTGACGGGCAAAATGATTTTTTCAAACCTTACCCGTATAAATTCATCGAATCAATTGATTTTCAGGTGTTTAACCGTTGGGGGAATCAAATTTTTTCTACACAAAACCCCGACATACTTTGGGGCGGCACAACAAACTCTGGTGAAATATTACCCGCAGGTGTATATTTTTATACTTGTAAAGTATTTGAAAGACGGGTGCAGGGTATCTTGCAAAATGCTACTGTGTTGAGTGGATACATCGAATTATTGAAAGAATAGTATATTTATGTTTACAGGTATCATAGAATCATATGGAGTGATTGCTGACATTATCCCTAATCAGGCAAATATTGATTTTTGGATAACGAGCCCTATCGCCTCCGAACTAAAAATTGACCAATCCGTTGCTCACGATGGCGTATGCCTAACGGTGGTTGCAGTAACAGAAAACACCTACAAAGTTACGGCTATTGCCGAAACGCTTTCACTGACAGCTCTCCACGCATGGAAGCGTGGAACGCACGTCAATTTGGAACGAGCAATGGCAGCCGGACAACGCCTCGATGGGCACTTCGTACAAGGACACACAGACGGAATGGGCGAATGTATTCATGTAGCAGACCAACATGGTAGCTGGCAGTTTACCTTTCGCATACCACAACAGCAAGCGCATTTGTTAATCAGCAAAGGTTCGGTTTGTATTAACGGTGTAAGTTTGACTGTGGTGCAACCCACTACAGATTCCTTTGCGGTGGCAATTATTCCTTATACCTACGAACACACAAATTTTAATAAAATTACCGTTGGCACAAAAGTGAATATCGAATATGATGTAATTGGTAAATACTTGGCGCGTTACCGCGAATTGAATTTATCATAAAATAAAATCGCAACTTCAAACATATTATTTTTTATTATAATAATTAAATAGTAGATTTGCCCTTGTTATTTATGTAAGCAATAAAATCGAACAGTTGTGATAAAAGCTATAATCATTGAAGATGAATTGAATAGTATTGCTATTCTCAAAACGATACTCGCCGAACACTGCAAACAGGTACAAGTTACTGCCGAGGCAAACTCTATTCGCCAAGCCTTACAACATTTCAACAACCCAGAATTTGAGGTGGATGTCGCATTTTTAGATATTAACCTGCCAGATGGGTTGGTGTTTCAGCTGTTGGACGAACTCGGCTCCGATATTGACTTCGATATAATTTTTATCACTGCCTACGAGCAACACGCTATTCGCGCATTTAAACTTAGTGCCATTGACTATCTCCTCAAACCCATTAGTGCCGAAGATGTTGTAGAAGCGGTATCGAAAGTGCGCCCGCGCCAAAACCGCATGAAGGAGCGTTTAGACCTTTATCGGTCTATCAAAAACAACCCAAATGCTTTCAATCGTATCAGCGTTTTTGCTCAAGATAATGTGCATTTTATCAATCTCGAGGATATTGTTCGCTTAGAAGCTGAAGATAATTATACGCATATTTTTACCACACACGGTGACCGCATCACGGCTTGCAAAACCATCAAATCGTATGAGGAAATGCTTACGCCACTCAACTTTTTTCGCGTACACAAAAGTCACCTCGTCAATCTGAATTACATGATTCGTTTCAACAAATCAGACGGGTATATTATGATGTCTGATAATAAAAAAATAGAAGTATCGCGCCGACGCCGACCATCGTTTTTGGAGCATCTGCGCGGTAGACAAGAAGGACTGAATTAGTAAATAATTTTTACAAAACATATTCCCCACTTGCCGTCAGTATAATTTATTGACGGCTTTTTTTGTGTGGAATATTGGATAATACAAAGTTGTTTCTTAATTTGTAGTTGTTCAACAAAAAAACATGAAAAACAAAGAACACATAAAAATACATCAGCTTAAAAATATATTGGGATTTGAGTTGGATTCCATTGGTCATGTAAACGCATACAACCC
>JAGOHC010000031.1 GCA_017996375.1 Saprospiraceae bacterium
GCATGGTGTAGGCTAATCCGGCAATGACATCGTCCATTTTCCAATTGTCATTATCATCTTGTTGTACGTAAAAGATTTCGTCAATGTGTTCCCGGGGCCAAGCCTTGTCTTCATGTTTTTTAGATGTCACCAAATAGACGGTGCAGCCCGCTTCCTTACAGCCAATCATAAATTTTTCGCCTTTGAAGTAAGATGCAACACACAAAAATGTAGTACCCATAGAATTGTTTGTTATTAAGATAGGTGGAGAATTTGAAAAAATCAAGCTACGAGCAATAAAAATACACATCCTTTATATACAAAGTTACTTTGTTGTGGAGTTTTTTTGGAAAAAAAGCCAACGAAACTGTACCTTCGTAAGTATTTGCTCAGAATAAGGTTTGTTATGAAAGATATATTAGATTTGGTGGGTAGATTTTTCCTATCGCTTACTTTTGTATTGGAGGTGTATGACTCGCTCAAGTCGGCATCGGCAACGAAATTGAAAATGACACAATATGGCATCACTTGGAATCAAGATTTTCTTTTTAACGCCTCCGCCGTATTTTTGATATTAGGCAGTATATTATTGTTGTTAGGCTATCGGTCAAAATTAGGTGCATTTCTGTTGTTACTATATTGGCTGCCTATCGCATTTTTTGTTCACGCTTGGTGGCTCTATCCCGACAAAACAGTACAGCACGAGCAATCCATCTTGTTCATGCGTGATATGGCTATCGCTGGCGGCTTATTAATTGTAATGGCAAACGGCAGTGGGCGTTATAGTATTAAAAGAATATTGGCTACAACGAGGGTGTGATACCTACTCAGATAGCGTCGCAAAAAAAAAGGCTGCCCAAGAAGGCAGCCATCATAAAACAGTAAAAATTGATATCGCAACCAAACTATTTGCGCCCGTCAATGACATCACGCGCAAACATCAATTTATTCATCCAGTAATCCGAACTGTAAACATTCTCCACAATCACACCTTGTGAGTTGGTGCTGTGTGCAATTTGCAACCCGTCTTCGGGAGTATTAGCAACTACCATAGCTACGTGCGAAATGCGCCCACGATTACCAAAAAAAAGTAAGTCTCCCGGGCGTGCTTGTTGAACATCAATTCTATTTCCCAATATCGCTTGGTTGTCGGAGCCATGTGGCATCTTTATATCAAAATTGCCCATCACATAACTCGTGAAACCAGAGCAATCAAACCCCGCATTTGGGTTAGTGCTGGCGTAGCGATAACGTGTGCCGATATAATTTTTGGCATAATCTGCAATATCGAATCGCAACTGCGAGATTTCCGTTTTGGGTGATTTTGCAGCTGCAGATCCACGCTTTTTGTGTGCTGCCCGGTTGTATGAAATATCATTTCTATCTAAGGGCTTGAGTGCTTCGCAAGAGGATAGACAAAAAGTGATGCACGTAAGCAGCAAAAATGGCTTCAGGACGTTCTTCATAAGCAGGAGATGTAAAGTGATTGTTCGCAAATAATTTACTTAACTGTTTTTCTAACGATTATATATTGCAAAAGTACTCATATTAGACAAAAAAGTCATATTTTGTTCGTCTGCCGATGGCGAAAATAGATTAATATTTGGTAGTTTTATAATTTAAAGTGTTAAATTTTTCTTAACACCATTCTTTCCTTTTATTTTACACAAAAAATATTCTTCAATCCTAAATTTGATGTATGCGATTGGTTCGCTCCGCAATGCTGCAACAACTCCAAGAAGTATCTGAGTGGGACATAGTGATAATTGGCGGTGGAGCTACTGGTATGGGAGCGGCTGTGGACGCAGCTTCTCGCGGTTTAAAAACCTTATTGGTGGAGCGATATGATTTCGGAAAAGGTACATCAGGCCGTTCTACAAAGTTAGTACATGGCGGCGTACGCTACTTAGCGCAAGGCAATATCAAATTGGTATTTAGTGCTTTGCGGGAGCGCGGGTACTTATTAAAAAACGCGCCACATCTGGCGAGAATACTGCCTTTTATCGTGCCGGTATATTCGTGGTGGGCATGGGCGTATTACACCATCGGGTTGGTTTTTTACGATTTACTTTCGGGTAACTTGCGACTTGGTAGAACACAAATTTTACGCAAAAAAACAGTACTGCAATATTTACCCTTACTGAAAAATGACAAACTGAAAGGTGGGATACTGTATTATGATGGGCAATTTGATGATACACGCCTCCTCATAGATTTAGCTAAAACTGCCACACAACACCACGCCTGCATACTGAACTACTGCGAAGCCACAACATTTATCAAAATAGAAAAACGCATTAAAGGTGTTGTTGTAACAGACAAATTGAGCAATGCACAATATACAATTAATGCCAAAACCGTTATCAATGCAACGGGTGTTTTTGCCGAAGCCCTCATGCGCAAAGATGCAGCCAAACTGCCCATACGCATTGCCCCATCACAGGGAGTACACTTCGTTTTGCCGCAACATTTTTTTAAAAGCCAATCAGCACTCATGATTCCAAAAACAGCGGATGGGCGCGTACTTTTTGCCGTGCCTTGGCTTGGGCATTTTATCGTTGGCACTACCGATACACCTGTAAAACAAATTAGCGTCGAACCACGTCCGTTACCTAAAGAAATTGACTACCTGCTTTCGCACATCAGCCTGTATTTTGGTAAGCCATGCACCGGCGAAGATGTGCAAAGTGTGTATGTAGGTTTGCGCCCATTAGTACGCAGTACACATATAAAAAACACGAAACTGCTCCCAAGGGACCACACTATTATGGTATCTAAATCCAACCTCATCACTATTACCGGAGGTAAATGGACGACCTATCGCAAAATGGCAGAGCAAGTCATTAACAAAGCTATTGCCGTAGGCAATCTGTCGGCTTCTCCGTGTATGACAGCAACACTACCCATTTACCAAACCATTCTTCCTACCGGAAATACTTTCGCAGACGACCTACCATACTCTAAGGAAACGATAGCCTTTATTATCGAAAACGAGATGGTCGCCACCATCGAAGATGTGTTGTCGCATCGTACGCGCATACTACTTCTCAATGCTAGATTGGCAATACAACTTGCACCAATAGTAGCGGATCAATTAGCAACGGAATTAAGCTGGGATGCTGCCCGCACGCAAAAAGAAATCGCCACTTTTGAAAACTTAGCGAAACAATATATGCTAATCTAATAGGGTTTATTTACCCCAAAAAAATAATTTTATCGCCGAATTTCACGACATTTGGACAGAAACAAAATAACGCTGATTAGCGTTATGCAGGGTAACATTTTTATCAAAACAAAACACCTTAAACCATGTCAATATTTACTACCGAAATTATTGGAACACTCCTGCTCGTACTATTCGGCAACGGCGTAGTAGCCAATGTCGTTTTAACCAAAACAAAAGGCAATAATAGTGGTTGGATAGTCATTACGTTTGGTTGGGCAGTAGCCGTTTTTGTAGGCGTTTATACCACAGCCGCAACAAGTGGTGCACACCTCAATCCGGCAGTAACCATCGCGCTTGCTGCCATAAGCAAAGTAGCGTGGGCGGATGTACCCACCTACATTGCAGCACAATTTATAGGAGCAATGCTTGGCACAACCCTCGTTTGGCTCGCCTATCGGCAACACTTCGAAGCTACAGATAATGCTGACGGAAAGTTGGCCGTTTTTTGCACAAGCCCGGCAATTCGCAATATGGGGTATAATTTTTTGACAGAAGTCATCGGCACATTCGCCCTGATGTTTGGCGTATTATTTATTAGCGCGCCGGCGGCATCGTTAGGTGCATTAGATGCGCTGCCTGTTGCCCTATTAGTATTAGGTATTGGCTTATCTTTGGGCGGCGCTACTGGCTACGCCATCAATCCGGCACGCGATTTAGGTCCTCGTATGATGCATGCCATACTGCCTATATCGGGTAAGCGCGATAGCGATTGGGCGTATGCGTGGATACCCGTAGTTGCGCCCATCGTCGGTGCATTGGCAGCTGCAATGTTATTTCAGGTAATACAGTAAAAAAACAAACAATACATTACAGAATTTTTTATGTTTGAAACATTCTTGCAATCGTTCCCATTAGTAAAATTCCCCGTAACAATTCGGGAAGATACTTACCAAGAAATGGGCGAAAATAACCCACCACTCGGTGCAGAAATGATTGCTAAATATTTGGCGTGCTTCAACGAAACTGGCGATGATGATGAAATGACGGAATATATTGCTTGCTTCAGTTTGCCAAAGGCAAATGCTTTTGTTGGGGTGATTTTTTGGAAAGCGGGATTGCTTACATACGATTATTTTTTGGCAACTTACACACATGCAGGTATGCCGTTAGATTGCCTGCGTGTAGCTGGTACAACGGTAGAAAGGGAAACCATCATACAAGCTATTGCTACTATCCGCGATGATTGGAACGTCAATATCATACAAGGCAGATATGCCGCTTCGGGTGCTGCGCTTCCTGTTGCCGCAAACAGTAAGCCTTCTGTTTTTGAAGTGTTGGACGATGGTAAAATTGTACAACTCATATAAACATTGCCGTTAATTTCATAACTTTGTTGCTACTTATTGCACGAACATTTTAACCAAAATAGTATGCCTTTTGATATTACAGGAAAACTCCACCGTGTTTTTGATACTGAAAACAAAACCAGCTCATTCCAAACGCGTGAATTTGTCATTGAACTGCCAGATGACCGCTACCCCGAATATATCAAGTTTCAGCTTACGCAAGACAGGTGTTCGCTGATAGATAATTACCAAGGCGGCGACTTCGTAAAAGTTACATTCGACCTCAAGGGGCGCGAGTGGCAGGGCAAGTATTTTACTAACCTAAACGCTTGGCGAATTGAAGCTGGCAATGCAGCTCCTGCAGCACCAATACCAAACCGAAGTGCCAAATCTTTTGATAATAACGATGCTTTTCCGGCTGCTGCCGATGAACCGATAGCTTCTGATTTAGACGACCTTCCGTTTTAGTATTCGCTATGGCAACCATTACTACGGTCAAGCATTTTAAAGAATTAACCAACATAGAGTTGTATGACATCATGGCTTTGCGTCAAATGGTTTTTGTTGTAGAACAAACCTGTTATTATTTGGATGCTGATGGTAAAGATTTGGATAGTTGGCACTTGATGGTGTGCGATATAAATGACAGATTGATTGCGTACTCGCGTATTTTGCCCAAAGGCATTTCGTATGATGATTACGCCTCTATTGGGCGAGTAGCGTCACACCCACTTGAGCGGGGTACAGGTATGGGTAAATTATTGTTGGAGCAATCCATTATGGCACTCTATTATCTGCTCGGTAAGCAGCCCATCAAAATTGGAGCGCAATGTTACCTGATAAAATTTTACGAAAATTTTGGCTTCGTGGTGCAAGGCGAACCTTACTTAGAAGACGATATTCCACATATAAAAATGGTGCTTTCTTAAAACGAAAAGCACCATTTGTTGTATCACTTTTTCTTATCTTCTTAACCGTTCATTTATCTATTTGCTTACACTTTTTGCTAAATGGCATATTTGCCAATTAGCTTATTGATGATTGTTTATCCGCCTTTTATTTTGCCAATACGTTTTTGACTAAATCAGCAGCATCTTGCAATGCGATGGCAGAGTGTACCTTTAAGCCAGACTCATCTATCAATTTTTTAGCGATGTCGGCATTTGTACCTTGTAGGCGCACGATGATAGGGACACTTATGGAGCCGATATTATTATACGCATCAATGATACCTTGTGCCACGCGGTCGCACCGCACGATACCACCAAAAATATTAATAAGAATTGCTTTTACGGCGGGGTCGCGTAGGATGATGCGGAAGGCATTTTCTACACGCTTTGCATCGGCGGTGCCGCCCACGTCCAAGAAGTTAGCTGGTTCGCCACCAGATAGTTTGATAATGTCCATAGTAGCCATTGCCAAGCCTGCGCCATTTACCATACAGCCCACGTTGCCGTCTAAGTTCACGTAGTTGAGGTCGAAATTGCGTGCTTCTACTTCGGTAGGGTCTTCCTCGTCCGTATCGCGTAGAGCAGCTAAATCGGGATGGCGATATAAGGCGTTTTCATCTAACGAAACTTTACAATCTACAGCAATAATTTTGTCGTCGTTGGTCTGTAAACAAGGGTTTATTTCAAATAGCGAAGCATCGGAGCCGATAAAGGCTTTGTATAATGCTGTGATAAATTTCACCATTTCGGAATATGCCGTACCACTCAAGCCTAAGTTGAAAGCAATTTTTCGTGCCTCAAAACCCTGCAAACCTACTAAGGGGTCAATGTATTCTTTTTGTACCAAGTGTGGTGTTTCTTCAGCAACTTTTTCGATGTCCATACCGCCTTCGGTGGAGTAGATGATAACGTTTTGTCTGCGCTCTCTATCCATCAGAATAGAAATATAGTATTCTTTGCATTTGTCAAAATCAGGAGCATAGCTGTCTTCGGCAATTAGTACTTTGCGTACCAACTTACCCGGTCCGGTTAAGCCGCCCGGCGTTTGTGGTGTTTTCAGCATCATACCAATAATGTTGTCAGCATAGGTGCGTACCTCGTCAGCGTTTTTGGCTAATTTGATACCTCCGCCTTTGCCACGCCCACCAGCGTGTATTTGTGCTTTCACTACGGCAAACTTTGTGTTGGTATCTTTTTGTAATTGTGCGTAAGCAGTTACGGCTTCATCGGGGTTGGTTACCAGTATGCCTTCCTGAATGGCTACTCCATAGCTTTTTAGTAGGCTTTTTCCTTGATATTCGTGTAAATTCATTATTGAAAAATGTATGAATATTGAATGTGTTAACGTTAGAAACGGCGTTTCGATGCGGCGGTGCAAAGCTATTACTTTTTTGACAGATTTCGCAATTTTTGGCAATTAATTACCAATCGAAACAGGTATTTGCGGAGTGTAATATTCAGTATTATTTTGTATCTCTCGGTTATCTTTTTGTATTTTTTGTTGTTGCTTTCGGATGAGGTCTAACGTGCCCTTCCCATTGGCGAGGTGTGCAAACACGCTGCCCGGTATATTCAATATACCATCATTTTTTATAGCAGTTAATACAATAGTGGCGGTGGCACCTTTACTGTCGGAGATTAAAGCCATCACGCTTTCACTTGGCTCAAATAAGGTAGTGGGGCTAACTTCTACGAGGAGGTCTTTTGATTTGCTTGCTATGCCTTTTATGGCGAACGAATCTAATTTGTTGATTACAACTGTATTACTTATCTGTTGATTTTGACTGTTGTACCTAAAAATAAATTCTTTTTTATACGGCTCGGTGTTATCATAGCTATACTGAATTGCACCATTTGGAAGCGTAGCTTTTTTCATTTCTTGGTCGCCAAAAAAGAAGGTCGTAACAGGTTTTACTTTTGCATTTTGCAGTGAGTCGCCCTCCAAAACAACCGCATCGCTATGCAATGCTCCTTCGGATTTAGAGTAGCGCACGTAGTAATTTTCTAATGTTTTTTTTGTGGAAGATGCAACTGTCGAAGTCGGCTTGCGACAAGCACTCGCCAATAATGTTGTGATACATAAAAAACTTAGGAGTTTCAGTAAATTGTGCGACATATATTTTTATTTTTATACAAAGGAATGCACGCAAATTTACAATTTTACAAACGATATAAAAATTATTTCTGTATTGATGTTGGAACTAAGCCATTGCGAAATGTATGGGAACTGTATTAATGTGTTAGCAGCAAGTATTTTGCTACCTAACCGACATTGTTACTATTAAACTTCATCACGGACAGGAAGGAATCCTTTTCCTCCAAAAAAACTCTTTTACATCGGCAGCTTGGATAAGCTGCCTTATTCTTCAAGCGGAAGGAAAAACAATGTGATACATAACTTTACGCATACTTGCCTGCGAGCGGGCGTGGTGGTGCGGTTTTACGGAAGTAAAAACCTGCTATTATGCCTACTATAGCACCGCCGATATGAGCCCACCAAGCTACACCGCCTGTGTCAGCGGTTTGCACTAACGATGCTGCGCCACTAAAAAATTGTTGTACTATCCAGATACCCAAAAATACTATTGCGGGTACGTAAAACGATGTGATGAAAAATACTAATACTTTAATACGCGACTTGGGGTATAGCACCAAGTATGCACCAAGTATGCCGGAGATAGCACCGCTTGCGCCGATGCAAGGTATTTCGCTGCCCCAACTCATCAGGCAATGTATCAGGGTGGCTAAGATGCCACATATCAGATAAAAAATAAGGAACGGAATGTTGCCAATGGTTGCTTCAATATTGTCGGCGAATACCCACAAAAACATCAGGTTGCCGATAAGGTGCATGAACCCACCATGCAGGAAGAGGCTCGTTACTAAGGTGTAGAGGTCAATGCCAGAGTCTATTTCGGCAGGTATGGCGGCATACGTATTGACAAAATCGTTGATGTGTTCGCCTTGTGCAAGTTGAAATATAAATACAGCGATGTTCAACGCTATAAGGCTGTAACTGACGAAGGGCTTGTATCCGCCGCTTACTTGGTCATCTCCGATAGGGAAAATCATAGTATCCGAATAGGTGAAGTGTTTATAATAGACATCTGCTTTATAAGGTTATTTTGCGAGTAATTTTTTGTACCGTGCGGGGTCATCCAATATTTTTATGGCTTCTGTTATTTCTGTATCATTGCGAAGCCCGATTTGTACCTTGCCTTTTTGGAAATAATAACGGCTGATAATTTCTTTTTCTATCAAATCTATGATAAGCGATTTATGTTGCTGCAATTCGTTTTGTGTATTTGCTTGAATTTTTGTTTGGAGATTTTGTAAGTCTGCCGCGATGCTGCCCAAAAGGTTATCTTTATTTGCTTTTATACGAATACTATCCAACAACAATTCGGTATCCGACTTATAGCTGAATTTTTTAGTGTTCAGAAATGCCAGAAAATCATCATACTGTGTAAAATGAAAATTTTCTGGAGCAGCAATGCTATCGTGTTTAGCGCAGTATTGCGTTACGTAATCAAAGATGTAATATTTATCGGATAAGTTTTTTATAATTCCCGGAATAGATTTTTCGAGCACTACATCGGGCTTAACGCCACCGCCATCCAACACAACTCTTCCGTTGCGAGTTTTAAATTGTGCTCGGAGCGAATCGGCAATTTCAACGGGTTCGCCGTTTTTGTATTCTACCGATTGTATGCAGCGCCCGCTTGGGATATAATATTTTGATGTGGTTAGCTTCACCTTTGCATTATACCCGATGTCGCGAGTATTTTGCACTAATCCTTTGCCATAGGAGCGTTGCCCAACCAACACGCCACGATCTAAATCTTGTATCGTACCGGAGACAATTTCGGAGGCTGAGGCAGAAGATTTATCTATCAATATTACCAACGGAATTTCCTCATCTGTAGCCTCATGGACGGTACTATAACTACGGTCTAACGATTTCACTTTTCCCTTTGTTGAAACTACCAATTCACCATCTTTAATAAAAACGTTGCACACCTCAATAGCTTCGTTGAGCAAACCGCCACCGTTGCCACGTAGGTCAAACGCTACCCCTTTTAGGTTCTGGTTTTTTTCTTTCAACTCTTTAAGGGCTTTGCTTACGTGTTTGCCGGCATCTTTTGTAAAGGTAGTTAGTGCTAAATACCCTATGTGGTCATTCAGCATTTCGTAGTGTGGCACGTTGGATATTTCAATTTCATCGCGCATAACTTTTATGGGCAGTTCGGCGGCATTGCCATCGCGCAAGATGGATAAGTTGATAACCGTACCCGGATACCCACGCAACACGTTGTCTAAATCTTCAATTTTTTTCCCTTTTGCCGATTTTCCTTCTATGCCTGCTATGCGGTCGCCGATGCGGAGCCCTGCTTTTTGTGCTGGAGCATCTTTATATAAATCGGCAATTATAACGTACTCATCGCGTTGTTTAAAGGATGCCCCGATGCCGTTGTATTTACCTTCGGTCAAATAGCGGTAGCTTTCAATATCCGCTTCGGAGATGTAGTTCGTAAATGGGTCAAGCGAACCGAGCATGGCATCCAAGCCCGTCTTCATGAGCTTGGAAGGGTCGAGTTCGTCCACGTAGTATGCGTTCAGTTCGCGGTATGTATTAGTAAATAGCTCGATGTTTTTTGAGATGTCAAAATATTTTGGTTGGGCGGTAGCGGTGGCTGCCAGTAGTGTACACAGGATTATCAGAATGTTGATACGCATAGTTGTATGACGGATAATAAACTTTTATAAAAATAAGATGCAGCCAATATAACGCCAAACGCTGCCCGATGTTGTCAAAATTGAATATTAAAGCCGTTTAAGGGTTACTGCTTTAGCCGTACCAATTTATTGTCAGTTGGTATTTCGTTATTGTGATAAAACTTATTAAGCAGGTTGGCATAATCCATATCCACAAACTGCAAGTCTTTTGCTGAAATGTAGCCATTCATCCCGCTAAGGGTTGCCACATAAAAAGCAACATCTTTTCCATGATTTGCTTGTCGCAATACTTTCACCTTTTCGCCTTTTGGCAAATACGCCATCATGCTGCCGACAACGCTGCTGCGCAAGGCTGCTTGTGTAGCAACTTCGGCGGTAGGCAATGTGCGACTTTCTTTATATAGGATATTAAATTTTTTCTTGAGCTTATTCCATAAATACGAATAAGTCACATACTCCATACACCATTCTTGCGGTACGGTTTCATGCTTGCGGAAACCAATGTACGCTACGCGCACGTTTTTGTCAATTAACTCCACCATTTTGTAAGGTGCGGGCAACGGCGACATTCCGGCAGCCGGCAAGGACAAAGGCTCTTCAAAAATTTTCACTAAGGTACCACCCTGAAAACCATATACTTCGAGGCTGCGTTCTTCGGCATTTGTATCGGCAATATTGCGTTGCTCAATGATTATTTCGGCAATGCTGTCACCAGTAACATCGTGCAGCCAAATGTTGGCGGGCATAAATTTCCCTTTTACACTTTCGCCGGCAATAGGTATGTGTACGGAGCGTTTTTGTGTATTCGTTAGTACGATATATTGCTCATGATATGCGGGGTTGAGCCATTCCTTTTCGCTGCCGTTGTCGTGTCCGTCCACAGCAGCCACCCAGCTAAACGTTTGCTCAAAACCATTATCAAAACGAAGATTTTGTTTGTTTAAAAGTTGTATTGCAGGCTCAATTTTTTGTGCATCGGGCAGCATTACGGCTACACCATCGCCAAACACCCAACCGACATCACCTTTTATGGTACGCACTTGATACCACCGGAAACGTTGGTCTTGCGAGCTGTCTTCGTGTTCGCTGCGGCTTTCGGCAAGCACTTCCAATAATTCACCTTCGCGCACGGATGCTGTTGCTGGTTTTGTAAATGTGGAATCGGGGTAAAGCGCGATGCTGCTCAAGGCAGAGGCGGCGCGAAATCGGAGTTGTGCAGGTGCATCATACAATACGCCAACGAGTAGGAGCAATACAGGTAAAATGCGGCACGGTCGGGATAAGGTGGACATTATATTTTTTTTGTTTGATTGACGACTGCCCAAAATTACCACAATTTGGGTATCCATTGCAATATTGTCTTAGAAATTTGTACAGCAAGTAGATTATCCGTTGTACCTTTAGCGCCGAATTTTTATAAAAGTGCTTATATCTTCTAAAACATATTTGCTTAATTATTATACGAAAGAAATTCAATTTTGTGACCAATTTTTTATGTGACAAACAATATGATTGACTTTTCTAATACAGAGATTGCCTTTTCCAACAAATCGGATAAAGAGCTAAAAAAAACAGTATGGCTGTTTAGTATGATGAATAAGCCTTGGCTCGTTAAGTGGGGCTCTTCGCTGGGACTGACCGCCATCAACTGGCGGCTGCCATTTGCACGTACCATTATCAAAAGTACCATTTTTGAGCAATTTTGTGGTGGCGAAACCTTCTCAGATAGTTTGGCAGCAATCAACAAATTGGCGCAGTTTAATACGGCTACCGTTCTGGATTATGGTGCGGAAGCCAAAGAATCGGAAGCAGATTTTGACCGCACAAGGAACGAAACAATAGCGGCAATTCGCTTCGCAGCACAACACAAAACCGTTCCGTTGGTCAGCACTAAAGTAACAGGTATGGCACGCTTTGATTTGCTTGCAAAGATTGATGCAAGGCAATCACTTTCAGCAGCAGAACAGGAAGAGTGGAGTCGTGCCGTCAAACGAGTTGATAATGTTTGTGCGGAAGCACACGCACAAAAAATAGGCATTTTTATTGACGCAGAAGAAAGCTGGATTCAAGAAGCAATTGACGATGTGGCAGTTTTGATGATGCAACGTTATAACCGTGAGCAGGCAATTGTGTTCGATACTTTTCAGATGTATCGCCACGACAGGTTTGCTTATCTAACCACCTTATACGAACGATCACGCACAGATGGGTATATATTAGGTGCAAAACTGGTGCGAGGAGCATATATGGAAAAAGAGCGCAAACGTGCTGCAGAGATGGGCTACGAGTCGCCGATAAATCCATCAAAAGAAGATACCGACCGATTGTATAATACGGCACTTACTTTTTGCATTGAACATTACCAAAGGATGGCATCGTGGAACGCCACCCATAACCAACAAAGTACGCAACTACAGGTGACTATGATGCATGATTTGGATATTGATAAAAAACACCCTCACCTGAATTTTTGCCAACTGTATGGCATGAGTGATAACCTGACGTTTAATTTGGCTGCAGCCGGATATAACGTTGCTAAGTATATGCCTTACGGTACGGTACGTGAGGTGATACCATACCTGATACGCCGCGCACAGGAGAATACTGCCGTTACAGGCGATATGAGTAGAGAATACCAGCTACTGGCTGCGGAAATGAAACGCCGCAATTTGCACTAAAACAATTAAGTTGAATTTTTTATTTCAATACTGAAAAAGTTATGAATCAAGTTACAGACGTTGTCAAAAATCTAATCATTCTTAATGTATTGGTTTTTATACTTTGTTTGGCAATGCCTTCACTGAAATATCAGTTGGCAATATTTTACCCTACGTCGCCGTATTTTCAGCCATACCAAATATTAACGCACATGTTCAATCATGCCAACTTTGGGCATATCTTGTTCAATATGTTGGGGTTGTATATGTTCGGATCTCCAGTGGAGCGCGTGTTAGGCTCTCAGCGTTTTTTGATGTTTTATCTGTTTTGCGGATTTGGTGCCATAGCTTTGCATATGGGGGTAAACTATGTGGAGCTGAATTATATGGGTGCGCTTCCGGAGGTAGTCTTGAACACGCCAACGTTAGGCGCATCAGGTGCAGTGTATGGCTTGTTGGCGGCAGTTGCTTACTTTTACCCGAATGCCGAAATGATGTCGTTATTCCTTCCTATTCCTGTTAAGGCGAAATATGCTGTGGTGATATACATTTGTATCGAACTGTTTATGGGCGTGGGCAGATTGCAAGGAGGCGTTGCGCATTTTGCTCATATTGGCGGCGCGCTATTTGGCTACTTGCTGCTTTTGTATTGGGCACGCAAACGATATATTTAGCATAAAAATATTTTTGTGTAATTAGTATATCATACTGATAATGAAATAAATATAAATTAAATAAATGAAAAATATATGAAATATCGTATCGAAATATTGCGGCTAATGCTTGCCTCTCTGGTGTTGTCATTTTTGCCATTTATTGCTTCGGCACAGTTGGGCTATGGCTTTAAAGTTGGGCTTAATTTCTCTACCATTACCGGTGAAAAAGAAACGGATGTTGCTGGCAAACAAGCCGAAACAGCAAAGTACGTCAGCGGCTTTCAAGTAGGGTTTGGCTTGCGCTATAATATTACGGATGCCTTTGCCGTAGGCACAGAGTTTTTGTTTGCCCAAAAAGGGACAGAAATAAATTACGACGGCACAGGGTATCATGTTTTCCGAAAAGATAATGATAAAATTATTGCCACAGGTACAGATAAACAGACTATTGATGTTTCTAACGCTTATATTGATATACCCGTTTTAGCATATTACAAATTGGGGCGCGTGCAGTTTTCGGGTGGCGTAAATGTAGGCGTATTAGCTACCTCTCGCGGGCGTGGCGAATCCATATTTAATGGCAAAACTACAAGTGGAAGTACATTGCCGGAAATTATTTCCAACTTAGATTATCACTACCTCACCGATGCCGCCGCCGAGAGCATTGGTACCGAATTAACTACAATTAATTTGGACGGCGCGTCTGCCGATATTCCAAAAAACTTGGGTGCATACTATGCCTTTGATAGCGGAGATTATTCACTATATAAGCGATTGGATGTGGGCGGAAACGTGGGCGTAGATTTCTTCTTGAACGATGCACTATTCCTTGGTGCACGATTAAATTACGGCTTCTTGGATGTTACAGCAAAAAATGCAGACAGCAGTCGCGCTGCACTTGGAGCAGACAATCAACCAATTTTACGCGATGATAAAGACCGCAATATTTCATTGCAATTATCGTTAGGTTTTTCGTTTTAAAATATTCTTGAGAAAAAAAATAAATATATTTTATTTATAATATGAAAAAAATAATTCTTCTGGGTGTAGTGTTACTCGCCGTTCAAATCAGCTGCAAAACGGATAAAAAAGATACCACCACCACCGAACCAATACCCGAAGTTGTGAACAAACGCCGTGTGCCTGTACCAAAGTTCGAGCAGGATTCTGCTTATAATTATGTTGCCTCACAGGTTGCCTTCGGTCCGCGTGTACTCAACACACCAGCGCACGACAAATGCAAAACGTACTTAGCCAACACGCTCAAAAGTTTTGGCGCAACGGTACAGGAGCAAACGTGGGTAGACAAAGTATATACCGGACAACAAGTGAAAGCAACAAATATTATCGCTTCATTTAACCCGCAGCACAAACGTCGCGTAATACTTGCCGCACATTGGGACTCACGCTTCATGGCAGACCACGATGTTAATACTGCAAGGCGCAACGAACCTATTTTGGGCGCCGATGATGGCGCGAGCGGGGTGGGTGTACTGTTAGAGATAGCGCGTGTTATCCAAAAAACATCGATTGATTTGGGTGTAGATATTATCCTCTTCGATGCCGAAGATCAAGGCAATGATGGCGGCAACGCTACCGAAACTTGGTGCTTGGGAGCGCAGTATTGGGCGGCGAATCCGCACGTTGCAGGGTATCGGGCGATGTACGGTATTTTGCTGGATATGGTGGGTGCTAAAGATGCACAATTTATGTATGAAGAAGTGTCTATGCAATATGGCGGTGATATTATGCCGAAAGTTTGGTCAATGGCGGGCAGCATGGGCTTTGGCAATTATTTCAAACCCATCCGTGTTGGCGGCATTACAGATGACCACTATTTTGTGATTTCGCAAGCAAACATCCCGATGATTGATATTATCAACCATACAGAAGCGGGCTTCGGCAAACATTGGCACACACACGCCGATAATATGGATGTGATAGATAAAAACACTTTGCGCGCAGTTGGTCAAACCGTATTGGCAGTTATTTACAACGAGTCGGGCGGTATGTTTTAAAAAGGCTTATCGCAATCCTAATTTTGCAAAAATACCATTCACATCTTTGAAGTTCGCATCAAGTTGTAGGGTTTTTGTTGCATCTGCCTTTGCACCGCCGATGTCGTTGGCAAAAAATTTAGCGCAAGCGCGATTATAATAATTATCCGCAGTAGCGGCACTACCGTTAATCAACTTATCGTAATCAGCAATCGCTTCCGCAAATTTGCTCATTCGCAAGTAGGTGTAGCCTCTGGTTTGGAGTATTTTATTTGTTTCGCTGGGGCTATAAATAAGTGCAGTATCTAACGCTGCAAAAGCGGCATCCAGATTTATATTTTCTTGAATAATGGCGATGGCTTTGTTGATATAAATTCTTCCTTGCTTTGATTTGGTAGCGATGGCTTTATCATACATTTTTATTGCATCTGCAAATTGCCCTTTCATGGCGAGCAGGTTGCCCATACCTTCATAAATGGCGTAGCGGTCGGTGCCACCATCTTGTAATGCCGCTTGAAATTGTTCCATCGCCAAATCTGTCTGATTGTTCTTGCCGTATCGCGTACCTAATTGTTCGTAAGCGAAATCATCTTTCGGATAAATTTTTTGCACGTTTTTCCATAGCGCGATGCTGTCCTTCCATGTGCTGATTTGTTGCCAAGTTAATCCGGCAAAAACCAATGCGATACCGCCTAAAGTTGCATAAAAAGCGGTACTACCTATTTTTTGAAATATATATTTTTCTAATAGCAAAACAAACATCATCGTCCACCCGATATACGGGAGGTAGGTATATCTATCTGCCATGATGACGATGCCAACGGATATAAATTGCAACACCAAAACAATCGTGAAAAAATGAAAACCTATGCCGAAGGTAACTATCTTCTCGCGGCGATATGCCCAAACCCCTAAGCCCAATGCAAGCAACATAAACAAAAGCCCGCCAGTATATATAGGTGAAGCCAACTCGACCAAAGTTGGATAGGGATAGAATGTGGATAAGTTAAACGGCAGCAAAAATTTTATAAAATACATCAAATATCCGTATCCGGCAAACTGAAATTTCTGGAAATAGGTAAAGCTATTGCTGGCACTAATGGCAACTGGGGCGTCTTTTGCTACGTCAAAAAAACCGTGAAAGTTACCACCAGCTTGTACGTTTAATGCGATTAATCCAAATAGTAATGCGCCCAACCACAGGGGCGTTTTTTCTAAAATAGTTTTTATTGAAAACACTTCTCGATTGTACCAATAGTCTATTAATAGCAATATTATGGGCAATACTACGCCCTGCGCTTTTGATAAACAGGATAACAAAAATAATATCACCACTAACCAATAGCTGCCATTGATGCTGTGGTCGTTACGTGTATTTCGGGTTGCCCAGATGCACGCTGCCCATAAGAAAAACAAACTATACAACACATCTTTTCTTTCCGAAATCCATACTACCGATTCGACGCGCATAGGGTGTATTGCCCAAAGCAGCGCAACGAAAAATGCACCCCAACGATTGCCGGATGTCAGCGTCATCATAAGTCGTAAAACTAATAAAACGTTGATGATATGTATAAAAACGTTGGTGACAATAAATGAGGTGGCGTTGCCTCCAAACAAGGCTTTGTTCATCGCCAAAGAGAGCATCGTAATTGGATGGTAATTCAGAGAAACGGGTGTGGCGAATAGTTTCCCCCACTGTATAGTTGGGTTGAGTAATGGGTTTTCGACAACATAGATGTAATCATCCCAATCCACAAAACCATTATCGAATGCCCGCCCAAATACTATCAGCGTCAGGAGTGCTAAAGCGATTTGAAAATAATAGTTTTTAGTCTTATCGGTAGGGCTTTTAGTAATTACGTCTGCTTTTGGTGCAGTTGATTTTTTAGTGAACGATTGCGTTGGTTTATGTGGTTTGTTTTTCATATAAACTTGTTTGTGTTAAATTAGAACAGTGTCAAAAAAAAGTGTTTATAAAATACTTGCGTTGCGATACCGATTAAACCAAAGGTATTAAAAAAATGTAAAATTATTTATACAAACACAAGTTGCTTGGTATCAAATACCTCCGTGCCGTTGTCGGTGGCAATTACCAATCCACCATAAGGGAGTACATCGCTGATAGTGCCGTAGAAGTAGCTGGCATCGGCGGTGCGTTGATACAGCGCGCGTTGTCCTTTTCTGTATAGCCGTTGCATATACAACTCGTGCAAATAGGTGAATTCACGCTGCTGCAAACGTTGGTAGTAATATTCTATGTGGCGGCATAAATTTTCTATCAACAATTGGAGCGAAAAATCGTTATTATAATGCAGACGCATAGATGTTGCGTGTTTGGTATCGGTGTCAGCAAAATTAGTTTGATTGACATTAATGCCGATGCCAACAACAGTGTATTGAAATTGATTGCCTTGAATGCTGTTTTGGATTAACATTCCGCAAACTTTTTGGTCGTTAATTAATACGTCATTCGACCATTTTATGCGAATAATATTACTGTCAATGTATTCCGAAATTGTATCATAGGCGGCTAACGCGATGGCTTCATTGAGGAAAAACTGCTGTTGAATGTTTAGAAATAATGGGAACAGGATAACAGACAACGTTATGTTTTTGTCGGGTTCTGAGTACCAATGGTTGCCAATTTGTCCACGTCCGGCGGTTTGATTGTGTGTCATTATGACAGTGCCATCGCTTGGTTTGCTTTTTGATAATAATTCAAGAGCGAAATTGTTGGTAGAGGGTAGTGTATCAAATACATAAAAGGCTTTACCAATGAAAGAAGTATTTTGAATAGAATACAAGTTTTATAGCGAAATAATTATTAAATTTGCATTTTGGCAGTTCAAAGAAAATAATTTTTTATTAACATTAAAACTAAATACATTTGAAATTAGATAAGTTAACGAATGTGACGAATACAACCACAACTCCCCGAGCACTCACAACAGAAGAAATTAACGACATCATAGTAGATAGCATTCAGGACATTAAAGGGCAGAATATCATAAAACTTGACCTCCGCAAATTGTACGATGCACCAACAGATTATTTCATTATCTGCGAAGGGACATCCAATGTACAGATTAGTGCCATTGCGGGCAACATAGAAAAACGCCTACGCCAAGAAGCAGGGCTGCGCCCCAGCCATCTCGAAGGAGCTAACGGCGGCAGATGGGTGCTCGCAGATTACTTCTATACAGTAGTGCATATATTCCACCCAGAAGCACGCGAATTCTACGACTTAGAATCTCTTTGGAGTGACGCGCTCTCAACACAATATCAAAATATTTAGTAACACTAATTTTGAAATATAATCGCAGCCAAATAAAGTTGTGATAATGAACATACACATACAAAGCATCATCAAGTCATCCTTATGGAAAATAAAGATAATTGGGAAAACACCAATCAAGAAAATAATAACAAACCCAATTTGCCGAAATTCAATTCATATTGGATATACGGCATTATCATACTCGCATTGTTCATATTCCAATACCTTACTGTTTCTAACAACTCCAAGCTGTTGGAAAGTTGGAGCAAGTTCGAACAAATGGTACGCGAAAACGATATTCAAAAACTCGAAATCGTTAATGATGAGTATGCCGACATCTACCTGAAGCCAGAAAGTATAGCCAAATATATACCCAAAGAAGAGCAACCACCCAAACAGGTCATGGGCGTAGAGCAACCGCAGTTCTCATACAGGCTATCCTCAGGTAAAGATTTTCAAGAGAAATTAGACAAGCTCGCCACCACGCTACCTCCCGAAACCGTTGCCGCTAACACAGATATTCTCAACCCTAACCATATATCCAAACCCAACTATATTGGAACATTCTTTAATTGGATGTTTCTCCCTTTATTATTTTTGGTATTATGGATAGTGATATTGCGAAGATTTAGCGGCGGCTCAGGACCCGGCGCACAAATTTTCAATATCGGCAAGTCGAGGGCAACTTTATTCGACAGTAAAAACACAAAAGTAAATGTAACGTTTGCCGATGTTGCCGGCTTAGACGAAGCCAAAGAAGAAGTTGTGGAGGTAGTAGACTTCCTTAAAAACCCGAAAAAATATACCTCACTCGGAGGCAAAATTCCCAAGGGGGTTTTGTTAGTAGGTCCTCCCGGAACGGGCAAAACATTATTAGCTAAAGCCGTTGCCGGCGAAGCCGGAGTACCCTTCTTCTCCATGTCTGGCTCCGATTTCGTCGAAATGTTTGTAGGTGTAGGTGCGTCGCGTGTACGCGACCTCTTTCGCCAAGCACGCGAAAAAGCACCATGTATTATCTTTATTGATGAGATAGATGCCATTGGGCGCGCGCGTGGCAAAGGTATGATGCAAGGGGGCAACGATGAACGCGAAAACACCCTCAACCAACTATTGGTAGAGATGGACGGATTCAGTTCGGATAAAGGAGTTATCATTATGGCAGCTACAAATCGCCCTGATGTATTAGATAGCGCCCTGATGCGACCTGGTCGTTTCGACCGCCAAATTGGTATTGATTTACCCGACCTTAAAGGGCGCGAACAGATATTCAATGTACATATAAAGCACATAAAAATTGGGGAAGATGTGTCACCGGCGCAACTTTCGGAGATGACCCCCGGTTTTGCAGGTGCAGACATCGCAAACGTATGCAACGAAGCTGCGCTCATTGCCGCGCGCAGAAACAAAACTTCGATAGATATGGATGATTTCAACTATGCGTTGGATAGGGTTATCGGCGGATTAGAGAAAAAGAATAAAATTATTTCGCCACACGAAAAAGAAATTATCGCCTATCACGAGGCTGGTCACGCCATTTGCGGCTGGTTCTTAGAACACGCTTCACCTTTGGTAAAAGTAACCATCGTGCCGCGCGGCGTTGGCACACTTGGATATGCACAATACTTGCCTAAAGACGAATACATTACGCGTACCGAACAGTTGCTCGATCGTATGTGTATGACCTTAGGCGGACGCGCCGCCGAGTCCGTTGTTTTTGGTAAGATTTCTACCGGTGCACAAAGCGATCTCGACCAAGTTACCAAAATAGGGTATAACATGATAGCCACTTTCGGTATGAACGATAAAGTTGGTAATGTTTCTTTCTATGCCATGTCGCAAGATGCATTTAATAAACCATTCTCCGACGAAACGGCTCGCCTCATAGACGATGAGGTGCGTGCTATGATAAGTCAACAATACGAGCGTGCTAAAAACCTATTGCGCGAAAAGCGCGAACAGCTTGAAATGTTGGCACAACGCCTGTTAGAAAAAGAAGTATTATTGAAATCGGATGTAGAAAAACTCATCGGTTTGCGACCATTCACTTCCGATAACGACACGAGTTTAGTTTTAGCGACAGTATAGTTATTATCTTGTAATACAAACCAACATCAAACGTAGATTTAATATTGCGATTAGATATGAAACGAACAAAAAGTAATTTCTCTTGCTCCTTTTGCGGACGCGACCGCTCTGAAACACTGATGTTGATTGCAGGTATTGATGCACACATCTGTGATAGTTGTATTGATCAAGCACAACTTATTTTGGATGAAGAATTAAACAGGAACAGCAACAATACCAACCAATCTGCTGCCACCAGTAAGAAAAAGAAATACTCACTGCCGGAGGCTATTAAACCGAAAGATATTAAAAGCCATTTAGATGAATATATTATTGGGCAAGATGATGCAAAAAAACACCTCGCCGTTGCCGTTTATAATCACTATAAGCGACTGAAGCAAACACGGCAAGATGGTATCGAAATCGAAAAATCCAATATCTTGTTTGTTGGGCAAACTGGTACTGGAAAAACGCTATTAGCTAAAACTATTGCCAAACTGCTCAACGTGCCGTTTGCGATTGTAGATGCTACGGTATTTACCGAAGCAGGCTATGTTGGCGAAGATGTTGAAAGCATCCTTAGTCGTTTACTTCAAGTGGCTGACTTCGATGTAGAGGCTGCCGAGCGTGGTATAGTGTATCTTGATGAAGTAGATAAAATTGCCCGCAAAGGTGGCGATAATCCCTCTATCACACGCGATGTTTCTGGCGAAGGCGTTCAGCAAGCATTACTCAAAATGTTGGAAGGCACAGATGTAAACGTACCACCGCAAGGTGGGCGCAAACATCCTGAGCAAAAACTAATTAAAGTAAATACTGAAAACATCCTCTTCATCTGTGGTGGCGCATTTGACGGCGTAGAAAAAATTATCGCTCGCCGCGTCAATACACAAGTAATTGGTTACAACAGTAAACAAAAACAACGCATTGATAAAGACAGTATCCTTCAGTACGTCACACATCAAGATTTAAAAAACTTTGGTTTAATACCCGAGTTGCTTGGTCGCCTGCCCGTATTGACGTATTTAGAACCTTTGGATAGAGAGGCACTTTACCGCATCCTTTCGGAGCCTAAAAATGCACTCATTCGCCAATATCAAAAACTGTTCGAGTTGGAAGGCATAACGCTCACATTTACAGACGAAGCACTCAACTACATCGCTGACAAAGCCTTAGAATACAAACTCGGCGCACGCGGCCTACGCTCGCTTTGCGAAGCCATTATGACCGATGCCATGTTTGAGTTGCCCTCTGAACAAAATGTAAAACAGTTAGAAATAACACGCGAGTATGCTGAAGCAAAATTACTGCGATCCAAGTTAGCTCAACTAAAAGCGGCCTGATGACGCTGATTGACACACATGCTCATTTGTACTCGGAGCAATTTGACGATGACCGCAACGGCATGGTGCAACGCGCCTTGGCTACTGGCGTAGAGCGTATGTAACTCCCAAATGTTGATAGTCAATCTATACAAGGTATGTTGGCATTGGAAGAAGCCTTCCCACAGCATTGTTTTGCCATGATGGGGCTGCATCCGTGTTCTGTTGATGCGAATTATAA
>JAGOHC010000030.1 GCA_017996375.1 Saprospiraceae bacterium
ACGCGCCCCCAACTGCGCAAGTCTATTCCCTTATGGTCGTAGAAGCGAGAATCTTCAGTAGCGACTAAAGCGTGGATGACGTGCGGTGATATGTTTTCAAAAGCTACCATGCTGCGGTTTTCCGTGAAATATTTTCCTAGCAGTACGCTATCAGCGGAGAACATTTCGGAGGCTAAGGCTGGCTTGACGGTTTTTAACTCGGAATCGGTGGGCAGTTTGCCGAACAGCCCGATACTTACAAATAAAGCTAATAACAGAAAAGAGGTTATCAAAAAACCGATGAATCCGCCGATGAGAATAAGGGCTAATTTCGGACGGGAGTATTGGCGTTGCCATTGGTCAATACGTTGCCACCTTTGTAGCAACATTTCTTTAATTCGTTCCTTTTTGATATTCATATTATTTAGCAATACCGAGATTTTTGTTTACTGACAGTTTTGAACATAAACGACGATAGACAGTTAGTTATTTTAACCAAACACTTCGTGCAAAACTTCGTGTGCATGTATATCCGTCATGTAATCAATGTGTAACTTATAGTATGTGATAATTTTTTCTAACAATATTCGGCGGTTCAGTGTTGTCATGTTTATTGTATGAATGTCGCCTAAAGTTGTTTGTAGCAGTTTGCTCATATACTGACTTAGGGTTTCATTCAAGCAATAATTATCCATATTTTGTGATTCAAATCCTCCTTCCTTAAGGTTGAAAAAAGGTGTCTTTGTTGAATACTCTCCACTCGGCATAAACCCCAAGTAAGCAGATAACCCTAAGCTGTAAAACAGGTGCAAGTTAGTAAAAGATTGTGTTGTTTTATCTAAAAAAGTAAAACAACTGAACAAGAACTCAAATAGAGGTGCGTTAGGCTCAGTTTCTTTGATTGTTTTTTGCGAAAGCTCAATTATAAATAGCGCGATGGCACTCTTCCGAACATCAAAAGGGAGTGAAGTGTAGATGTGTGCAGCAGCAATTTCTTTGATGCGGTGTAATTTTGTGTTGTCTTGATGATATACAACCATATCAACGATGGAGGCGACTTGCAGCAAGCCGATTTTTGTTTTTGCCCCCTTGCTGCGTACCCCGCTAATGATGTATGAGCGAAGTCCTTTTTCTTTGGTGTAAATATCAGCAATGATACTCGTTTCGGAGTATTTGAGTGTCCTGAAAATTATTCCTCTCGTTTTGAGTAACATCCTTTTCGATTACGTAATTCATGGAGATGCTTGTTAAATAAGCAAAATACTGCAAATTACGTTAAATTTTTTAGTGTGCGGTTTCGTATTTTAACAAAGCTAAAGCTATATTCAGGTCTTCGATTAAATCGTCCACATCCTCTATACCCACGCTTAAGCGAATGAGAGAATCTGTCAAACCCACACTTAGGCGTTGTTCACGCGGGATAGAAGCATGTGTCATTGTTGCCGGATGCCCAATTAAAGACTCCACGCCACCCAACGATTCTGCTAATGAGAAAAGTTGCGTGCCACTCAGTATTTTATTTGCATCAGCCAGGCTGCCGCCTTTTAGGTCAAAAGATACCATGCCACCAAACATTCGCATTTGCTTTTTTGCAATGGCATGATTGGGATGAGTAGTAAATCCAGGGTAATAAACTTTATCCACCTTTGGATGTGCCTGTAGGAATGTAGCTATTTGCATGGCGTTTTCGCAAGAGCGCTGCACGCGCAAATGAAGCGTTTTAATACCGCGCAAAATCAAAAAACAATCTTGTGGTCCGGGTACTGCACCACTTGCATTTTGAATAAAATGTAGTTGTTGTGCCAACTCCTCGGAGTTAGCAATCACACAACCGTGAATTACATCGGAGTGCCCGCCCAAGTATTTTGTAGCAGAATGAAGCACCATGTCTGCACCCAAATCCAAAGGATTCTGTAAATACGGCGATGCAAACGTATTATCCACACAGGTTAAAATACCATGCTTGCGGGCAATACTGCAAATAGCAGCAATATCCACGATGTTGAGCATCGGGTTAGTTGGTGTTTCTATCCAAATCAGCTTTGTGTTAGATGCAATAGTTTTTTCAAAAGCCGATAAATCGTTCATATCTACAAACCGTGACTGTATACCAAACTTACTGTACACGCGTACTAATTGTCGATACGAACCACCGTAAAGGTCATTACAAGACAACACCTCGTCGCCTGATTTCAATAATTTTATTACAGCATCCATAGCTGCCAAACCGCTACCGAAGCATACGGCATCAATGCCGTTTTCTAAGGCAGCCAAGTTTTTCTCTAATACGTGGCGAGTAGGGTTTTGCGTGCGGGCATATTCGAAGCCCTTGTGATTGCCTTCACCTTCCTGCACATACGTGGAGGTTTGATAGATGGGTGTCATAATTGCCCCTGTAGTAGCATCTGGTTCAATACCGGCGTGTATGGCTTTTGTGCCGAATTTCATATAGTATAGTATTATGATGTATGAAACAAAAATAAGCGAGCAAAGTTACGAAGTTTCGGATGAAGCTGCAACTATTTAGAATTTTATCTATTGTGCGCCACGTTTATTGATATACTATTCTGGGCTGTGTATTGCTAAAGAATATTAATTGCAATAAAAATATATTCATTTTTATTTGATATGATTTTGGCACGATACTTGAAAATATTAATACGTCAGTAGTTGATTATAAATTATTTACAATAGTAATATTTTTATATATAAAATTATTGACAATATATTGATTTCATCCCACCCGTTTTAATTAGACATTGCAAAGCTGTTTGCTGAAAAGCGTTGCTTTGTACATATCGGTTATGTAATGTTTAGCATTACGTCAATTAGAATTTAATTTTCTTAAAATATCAGGAAAACTTTTAGCAGTGAAGGAGTATGAGGAGAGTACGCCCGACACTGCTCACGTGATAAACATTGTGCTGCCGTGTTTGTGTATGGCTTGCACTACGATAATATACTGTGTACACAGCGACACAGGGATACTATGATTCTTCATTAAATATTTTAAACTATGAGAAACACTTTATTCGTGTATTCGCTGCTTCGTGCCGCGAGTACGCCTAAGCCACCATTGCGTTTGGCTTTACCCGCCCCCGACAACATTTCAAAATTAATGCGATGTTGTATTATTTTACTTATGATGCTGAGTGTGAATTATGCTACCAGCGCTGCCGAAGATTTGGCACTTAGAGTTGAACTTGCAAGTGGGCAGAGCCAGTTGGTTACACCCGGAAGCACGGTTACGTTTAAGATAACTATTTTTAATCAAGGTACTTCACCAATACCGCGTTATGGCGTATATGCTTATCCCGTATCAGGATTAACTTTTGCAAGTACACCCATATTTACATATCCGCCAGATCCTCCAACGATCGCCGCAGGGGCGTGGATTATTTACTTAGGCAATAACGAGTATCTATACGAAAATGCAGCAGTACCAATTCCTGTTGGTGGAAGTCACACATTTTTTGCACATTATACCGTTAATGCTGGAGCTGCTATCGGCACATCATTTCGTGCAGATTTTGAAATTGAAGGTGCATATACAGGCGTGCCGGGAACGGCAGCTAATCAAGTAGTAGATATGGATTCGCAAATGGCTTTGGGTTTGCCGGGCATTAGTGGTTCGGGTGAAGTGAATGCAATTAATGATGAAATTTTTAATGCCAATGGCGATGAAGACGACCACGACTTTGCTACCGTATTCGTCAGTTGTGCACTAACGGCGCATTGCCCTCATCCAGCACCAACTGGGAGCAGTTTCGCTACTTTAGATGACGATGGTTCGGGTGTAACAGACTATACTGATGCTGGCAGCGATAAAATATTGGGAGAAATAGATGTAAATAGCGATGGCGACGTTACTGATTTGGAAGATGGCTACATCCGTGATTTGCGTCAGGAAACTTGCTCCACCACTACACCAATTTTTACAAGTACCGTACAATCGGGTGCTACCTACGGTTTTGCACCTTTAGATGGTATTACCTATACTTTTGAACTTTGCCGTCCGGCTGGAAGTGTACAAATTCCTACAATGGACTTGTGGCAATCGGAAGCACAAACGAGTAATTTGTTAGCTGCCAGCAGTTTTAATGCAGCAACAGGTTGTGCGCGATTTACATACAAAGAATGTGAAAATGGCGAGTTTGTTTTTCTCAATGTGCGCTCACATAGTTGCATCAGCGATTGGGCAAATTGGACACTGAACATCTATTGTAAAACGCCAACGCTGACTTGCCCAAGCAATGTAAGTGTATCTATGTTAAATGCAGATTGTAATGCTGGTGGAATGACAGCCGTTGTCACCAAACCTACTACCGATGTTGATGATATAGATATAAATTGCGATGGCGATACCAACGATGCCAACGAAAGTGATAACCTCACATGGTATTACGATGTTTGGTATCCGGGCATACCAACAAGTGGAGCACCCTCGTTAGCAAACCAAACTCTTCCGAGCGGAACAAGTAGTTTTTCCATCACTAACCCTGTAATCGGTTGTTATACCGTAAGATGGCACACACGTTATTGCGTTGATGCTGCCGACGGAGCAACTACACCCGAATTTTTAGAAGATAATTATCCTTTCGGAAGTGGTGCAACAGGTAATACATTTACTTGCACCCAATTGGTGAAGGTCATCCCAACTTTAGCTTGTAATAATCTCGTTAATATTAGTGTCGGAGGCGATTGTTGTGCACAAATAAAACCAAGTATGCTACTCGAAGGTGAGTGTATCGCTACGGGTGTAAATACGGTGCAATATTTTGTAAATATAAACATGACCGGTTCGGATATGGCTTGCTCGACAACCTACCCGTTAGGTACAATTGTACCAGTAATGGTCTCTGCATATTTTGATATAGACGGAGATGGTGTTCGAGATGCTGGAGAGCCAATCCTCAATACCTGCAATAGCAGCATACTATTAGAAGATAAACTACCACCAGCACTAACCTGCACCTCCTTTGATGTATTATGTGGTGCATCCACGCTCCCTACAGCTGAGAATCAACCTAAGGCTGTGGACGGCTGCGGAGGCACCGTTACCTTAATTTATGTTGATACAGAAACAAGTATGGGTAATGCTTGTAGCGACTTAAATGATGGTGTCGAAGATGGGTTCAGTTTGGTAAAGAGTATTACACGAAAGTGGATAGGTACTGATCAATACGGCAACAAAGATTCTTGTGAACAAACTATCCGCGTCCGCCGTCCGGCATTAAATGACGGTATAGCTACCTCCATACGTCCGGGAGTAAGTATAGTTTTTCCTGACAGCAGAGACGATGTAGCAGGTTTAATCAATCAATTAGATGGCGATGCTACCAACGATGCAACAAATGCAAATGGCACAACTGACGATGCAATAAATTGTGCAGGCATCACATACAACGCTTCAGGAAACCCTATTGTTTCTGATGCAATTGCCGGTACTCCGTATATTCTAATTGATAATTTGAGTGGAACAGATACTACTATTGCAATTTCGCCACTATGCTTGTATAGTGCCAATTTTAATGACTTGTTTTTTGACAACTGCGGCACACTTAAAAAAATACAACGTATCTGGACAGTGATGGATTGGTGCAATACCAATTCGCAACAAATATATAGCAACGTTAGTGATCCACAGATTATCAAAATTGTTGATGTTACGCCACCAGTTGTATCAGCAATAACGAGTAATGCAACCATTACATATCCGATTAACTTTAGTTGTAATGCAACTGTCATGCTTCCGGCAATCACGGCTACTGATGATTGTACCGCTACGGCAAATTTGAAAGTAACTGTATCGGCACCGGGCATCGGAACATTCATTACTACTGTCGGTGCGAGTGTTATATTCACAAACGTTACTACAGGCACACACACCTTCACGTATCGAGTAGAAGACCAATGCGGCAATATAGCTACCACAACTTTGGATGTGCTCGTTGAAGACAGCCAACAACCCATTGCTATTTGCGAAAGCGACTTTATCGTTGCATTAACGGACAGCGGTACAGCATTAGCTTTTGCTCAAACATTTGATGACGGTAGTTTTGATAACTGTACATCGCTTACTGGGTTGGATATGCAGGCGCAACGTATGGGAGCAACAACTTTTGACGATTACGTTACGTTCACTTGTGCCGACTTGGGTAGTGCTGTGCCGATTGTGTTCCAAGTAACTGACGAAACCGGCAACAGCAACCGTTGTATGGTAAATGTGACGGTGCAAGACAAAATCATGCCACGCCTCACATCAGTTCCGGCAGATATTACAATTAATTGTAATCAAAACATCAATGACTTAACCCTTACGGGGAACGCCGTAGGTTTAGATAATTGCAGTAACGTTACGCTAACGCATACTGATAATACTTCTGCACTAAGTGTACAATGTGGCTTAGGAATAGTTACGCGTACATTCCAATTAAGTGATGGCGGTGGAAACATTGTAACAGCAACGCAACGCATTACGATTCAGAATACAAGCCCGCTCGTAGAAGCACAAATTACATGGCCTGCTGATGTTACTATTTCCTGTGGCGACAATGCTACGTCGAGTGCAACCGGTGTTCCGGTATTTCCTTCGCTGCCTTGTGGTCCCGTTTCGTTTGGGTACTCCGATTTGGCAATGAATGTAAATGGTTCTACGGCAAGTTTCATAGAACGTACTTGGACGGTCACGGACGCTTGTGCACAAGAAGCTAATCCAGCAACGGGAACATTTTCACACAAACAACGCATAGCATTAGTGGATATTGTCGCACCTGTGTTTACACCATGTTCGACTATAGGTTGTTCGTTTACTTTCCAAATTCTAGAAAACAACGGCGCAACTGTACAAATTCCTGCACAATCTGCTGTGGATAACTGCGCTGCTGCTACTAATATTACTTATACTTACAACACCATAAATAGTACAACTAACGTATTATTAGGAACGGGTACGGGACCATTTTTAAATGTTCCAGCGGGTACATATACCACCACTGTAACAGCTACCGACCCAAGCCAAAATTCAACTACACGAATATTGACATTACTTGTTTCGGATACTAAAAAACCAACGCCTATTTGTCGCTCAGGATTATCAACAACCCTGATGCCACAGGCAGATGGTGGCGGTATGGTAGTTATCAATGCTGATTTCTTTGAATCGGGTAGCAGTTCTGATAATTGTACCTCATTTTCGAACTTACGACACAGAATCAGACGTGTAGGTGAGGGTACAGGACTGCCAGCAACAACTTCTATTACGTTTACTTGCGCCGACTTAGCGGCTCCATCTTGCGGACTTATTTATGTTGAAATGTGGGTTGGAGATGAAGCAAACAACTGGGATTATTGTGTTACTTATATTTCGGTTCAAAATAATATGAGCGCTTGCCCCACACCTGCAGGTTGTGGTACTGGCGGTACGGTGACGGCTATGATAGCCGGGAATATTTTCAACGAAGAACAAGTGATGGTGCAAGATGTACACGTCGGGATGGAGGGTAGTGCTGCAACGGCAACAACGGCTAACAACGGACACTACGAATTGCCAAACCTTCCGGTGAATGCCGCGTATGCAGTAATACCAAGCAATAATGCCGACCCACTTAATGGTGTGACTACTTATGATTTGGTACTCATCAGTAAACATATTTTGGGTATTGAACCTCTGGATAGCCCATACAAAATAATTGCTGCAGATGTTAATAAATCGGGTAACATTACCACCTATGATTTAGTGCAACTGCGTCAGTTAATTCTTCATGTGTATGAGGTATTTCCTGACAATCAATCATGGCGATTCGTGAACGCACATCACCAATTTTCTAATCCGGCTAATCCATTTGTGCCAACCATTCCGGAAGTGATGGCGGTGCAGCCTTTGAATAATGATATGATGGATGCAGACTTTATTGCGGTAAAAATTGGAGACGTAAATAACTCCGCCATTCCAAACGGTTTGTTGGGTACGCAAGACAGAAGTACGCCGAGTACAGTTGTGTTAAAAGCAGATGAAGTTGCTTTCAATAAAGGGGTGCCTATGCGTGTGCCGATACTTGCTTCTGAATTTCGCAATTTGTTAGGCTGCCAATTTACACTAACTTTTGATACAGATAAACTTGCATTGAGAGAGGTCATCCCAACTTCCGAACAAGGCTTATCTATTCAAAATTTTGGATTAAATAATACCGATAACGGCACAATTACTTTCAGTTGGAACGATACGCAGCCACGTTGGATAAAAGATAATACTGTTTTATTTACGTTGGAGTTTGATGTAAAAAAATCGGGTAAGTTAAGCGAGGTGTTGCAATTAAATAGTCGTTTAACGCCAGCTGAAGCCTACATAAACAGTGCAAATAATAAGATAACCGAATACGGGGTGGATTTACAAATTGGCAGTGCCAACGTTGCTGATTCAGCTTTTGAGTTGTACCAAAATGTGCCTAATCCATTTAAAGCCTATACAGTTATTGGTTTTCAGTTACCGCAATCGAGTGTGGGTACATTGAGCATTTTTGATGCCGATGGGAAACTCATACAAGAGTATGTTGGTAATTTCACAAAAGGGTATAACGAAATTAAAATAGAAAAAAGCGAGATGATTAGTCGCGGTGTACTATACTACAAGTTGCAAACGCCTACGCATACCGCTTCTAAGAAAATGGTTTTGATAGAATAGTTTTTTGCCGTGCCGGGAGCATTCTTTATTTGCAACAAATAATTATCCCATGTAATTTCATTTTCATAGTTCCCATGTTCATTTTGCTCAGGCACGGCTTTTTTTGACAGTTGCGTAGTTGGGTACATTAAACCCAACATACGGAAAGATATACGTCCTTATATAATTGGTTTTTGAAATGCCCTTCGTTCAAAAGTGAGCGCAAGGGCTTTTTGATTTTTTTTATTTAAGACCAATTAGCTATAGAAATATATCCGTCCAAAACAGCACAAATTTCTGCTCCGATAGGGTGCAATGCCGTCTGCCAACCAGCTTGTTGGGCAGCCTGAATATTAGCGGCATTATCATCAATAAGCAGTGTTTCTGCGGGGTTTAATTGAGCATCTTCAATGACAAAATCGTAGATGGCAATGTCGGGCTTTCGCAAACCGATGAGGTGCGAAAAATACGTTTTGTGAAAATAGTGCGTATCCCAATTGGTTATCGAATAGGTATTTAACAAATAGTTATATATCCAATGAATGTGTGTAGCGTTAGTATTGCTCAACAAAAAAACATTATAAGTTTTTTTTAAAACTAATAACATTTCAAATCTGATAGGCGGAATGTGCAGCAACATAGCATTCCACGCCACAATAATATCGTTACGGTTCGCCGAGGGCTTCAACTGCTGTAAGGAATCCAAAAAAGCACTTTCAGAAATGCGTCCCGTTTCATAATCATTCCAAAATTGTGGCGGCAAATGTTGCAGATTCACCTCTCCTAATATCAACCGCAGTGCCTTTTCGGTGCGAGGAATATCCAAGTCAATCAATACATTTCCAAAATCAAAGACTAAGTTTTTAACAGCCATATAGTGTGTGTTTAAAAAGTAACTTAAATTATTTGGTAAAAATAGTATCTAAACCACAAAAATTGCGTCATATAGCAATATTAGCGCATTTATACCTTTTTAGGTATAGGGTGCTGTTCGCCTTTTAAAAAACGAAGAATTCATATTCATTAACCAAATTTATCAATACAAACAAAACGTACTATGAACTTAAAAGCGATTCTTTTGGGCTTGCTGTTAGGAGCATGGATGCTCGGTTCGTGGTGGTATTACAAATGTAAAATTTGTGACTGCTGTTCCGGTGCAACGACTGCTCTTGCAATAGAAGACCAACGTCCCTTACTCTTTAAATGGTCTGATGCCAATACTATTACCAATGCAAAATTTGCTGCTTACAAGGACTCCATTACTTCTCTCGCAGGTGTAGGTGATACGCTGCTCATAACAGGGTACTACTTCAAAGATGAGCCCAATACAAGCTCGTTTGCTGATATGGGAATCGCCCGAGCAGAAAAGGCAAAAGCACTCTTTACAGACAAATTTGGCAACCGTATTAAAACAACTTCCCAGATGGTGGACGAGCGCGATGGTGTACGCAACAATCTTTTTGAAAGTGCAGGCTTCTCCTTCATCCCGCAAGTATTAAGTAATGATAAAGCAACTATTATCGAATCCGATACGGTTGTTTATATTTACTTCCCATTCAACTCAGCACAACAGTATACCGACCCAACTGTCCAAAATTACCTAAAAACATTAGCACAAAAACATCGCTCCGATAATGTGCTTTTCGATGTGTCTGGACATGCGGATAGTATCGGTGCCGAACAAGCAAATTATAACTTAGGGCTTCGCCGCGCCAAAATAGTACGCGATGCACTTGTGCGTCAAGGCGTAAAACAGTCGCGCATCAGTGTATCTTCAGGCGGCGAAACAAAGCCTATTGATACAAATAATACCGACGATGGCAGACAACGTAACCGCCGTACAGAAATAAAAATAAATGCGAACTAATCAATCTCTCACACAACTTTAAATAACTATTATATTATGATACTACTATCAGCATTCAGCAAATTTGGCGAAATATGCTCCTCACATACCATCGAAATATTAACGATGCTTCTCGGTACAGCACTACTTACTTGGTTGTTGCGTGGACTGTTTGCGAGCAAACCCGATTATTCGGAATGGGAAACCAGAGTGACTAACCTTACGAATGATAACGAAGGCTTGCGCCGAACAATTGCTTCTTTAGAAAGCCACAAAGGTGATCTCAACAATAAACTATCTATTGCATATAACGACCACGACGCTACCAAACTAAAATACAATAATTTGATGTCCGAAAAAGATGGCTACATCACGCGCATTGCCGCTCTTGATAATGACAATAACAAATGGAAATCAGATTTAGAAGGATGGAAATTAAAATATACTACCTTAGAAACAGACAAAAATAAATTATCCACAACAATCGCTGCTCAGGATAGCGACCTCGCTGCTTGGAAAGCAAAGTACACTTCATTAGAAACAGCACAAAAAGATGCAGATGCAAAATTACAAGCTGCCAACCAAAAACTATCCGCTATTGAAAGCGAATGGAAAGTGAAATACGGCAATTTAGAAAAAGAAAAAGGCGAAGCAAATATCGCTTTGGAAGCCAAAAATAAAGAAGTAGAAATTTGGCGTACACGCATTACAGATTTAGAAACTGCTGACAAAAATTGGGCAGCAAAATTTGCCACTTTAGACACCGAACGTAATAACTTGGTTGCAACCATTGCAGCTAATAAGGAAAGTAGCAGTGAGTGGGAAACAAAATACAACACCTTATACAAAGATTATCACGGACTGGAAGACAAGTACACCAACTTGGTACAAACACACGATGGCGAAAGCAATCGTTACACCACACTCAACAAAGAGTATGATGCGTTGAAAGATAAGTATAATAATTTAGTACAAGCACACGACGGCGAAAGCAATCGTTACACCATACTCCACAAAGAGTATGATGCGTTAGAAGATAAGTATAATAATTTAGTACAAGCACACGACGGCGAAAGCAATCGTTATACCATCCTTCACAAAGAACATGATGTGCTACTAGATAAGTATAACGGCTTAGTGCAAGAGCACGAAGGTTGGCGCAATCGCTATATCATTTTGGAGCAGAAAATTTCCGGATTAGAAGCAGCCGCGAGCAAAGCACAAATGTTCTCCTTCATGGGTAAGGCATACTATCAAGACGATTTAAAAATCGTTGAAGGTATTGGTCCGAAAATTGAACAAATTTTACACGGCTCAAACGTAAAAACCTGGAAGCAACTTTCACAAACTTCTACTGACCGCTTGCGCGCAATACTATCAGATGCCGGTGACCGCTATCGCTTGCACGACCCATCTACTTGGGCACAACAAGCAGGGCTTGCTGATGCACACAACTGGGATACTTTAGCAAAATTTCAAGACGAACTTAATGCTGGCAAAAAGGACAGCGGCGATAATGCAGAGCGCGTTAGCTACAAACAACGCTTGCGCGAATTGGAAAAAGAGATGAAAGGCGCGGTATTAGTAGATAAAGATAGATTAGCTGCATTAGAGCGTGAATCGTTGGCTGAAGGTGCGCGTGTTTACGGTAAGAAAATTGCAAAAGACGATTTGACCATCGTAGAAGGCATCGGTGAAAAAATTGCGGAATTACTCATCAATGCTGGCATAAAAACGTGGTATCAACTCAGCGAAGCAACGCCGGAACGTATTAAAGAAATTCTGGAAAATGGTGGCGGACACTTTGCCATGCACGACCCAACCACTTGGCCCGAACAAGCCACACTTGCAGACAAAGGGCGTTGGGAACGCTTAAAAAAACTACAAGACGAACTTAATGCTGGCAAACGCGATGCGTAATTATTTGAAATAAATTGTAACATAAACGCTCAATGTAAAACATTGGGCGTTTATTTTTACCTTTGGCAAAGGAGTATTTCAATGACCTGTATTAATTAATCAATCGTTTTTGCATAATGAAAAAAAGCATCCTACGAATCGCCCTTTTATGGTGCGCTTTTTACACAGCAACCCTTCAGGCTCAACAGCTCAATCATGTACAAGGAGATATATTACTAAGTTTACCTACAGGTATGCAACCTGATAAAATTATTGCTGACAACCAATATTTCAATGGAATAAAAACACGGCTTGTCGTGCAAAAAAAAGTTACTCCAGTCATGAATATTTGGTTGATTCATTTTGATTATACGAACATCAATGAGCAAGATTTTTTGCAACACATTCGCCGACACAAACAAGTAAATGTAGCGCAATTCAACCACCTCACGAAGTTACGTGCAACTATTCCGAATGACCAACAGTTTGGGCAGCAATGGCAGTACATAAATGATGGCAGCGACGGCGGAGTGGTAGATGCAGATTTAGACATTGACCTCGCATGGGATATTACCACCGGAGGTGTAACCATTCAAGGCGATACGATTGTTGCTTGTATTATTGATGACGGCGTTGAACTCTTACACCCCGACTATGGTGACAACCTTTGGGTAAATCACGCCGAAATACCGAATAATAATATTGATGACGATGCCAATGGATACATAGACGATTATCTTGGCTGGAATACCCTTTCCGATAACGACGACGTGGGCGGCGGGGATCACGGCAATTCCGTAACGGGCATTATTGGTGCAAAAGGCAATAACGACATCGGCGTTTCGGGAGTAAACTGGAATGTCAAACTCATGACAGTTATTGGTGGTAGCGGAAACGAAGCAAATATCCTCAGCTCCTATACTTATCCTTATTTCATGCGGAAACGCTATAACGAGTCAAATGGCGTAGAAGGGGCTTTTGTAGTAGTGACTAATAGTTCGTGGGGGACAGATTTTGGACAACCTGACGAAGCACCGCTTTGGTGTGCCTTTTATGATACCTTAGGGCAAGTGGGCATTTTGAGTTGCGGAGCAACTACTAACAGCAACACCAATGTAGATGTTCAAGGAGATTTGCCGACTGCCTGTTCCAGCGATTTTCTTATCTCTGTAACAAATATGGGGCGCGATGATATAAAAGTCACAGATGCCGGTTATGGTACAACTACGATTGACTTAGGTGCATTTGGTGCAGAAACTTGGACGCTGAGTTATGGTTTGGACTACGATGCATTTGGCGGCACATCGGGAGCAACGCCGCACGTTGCCGGTACGGTAGCGCTGCTCTATGCAGTTGCCTGCCCTTCGTTTATAACATTGGCTAAAACAAATCCAGCGCAAGCGGCACTACACGCAAAACAATACATATTGGAAGGCGTGGATACAAACAACAGTTTGCAGGGCATTACAGTTACGGGCGGGCGATTGAACATTAACAACACATTGAACTTGGTGCTGCAAAATTGTGGCGACTGTTCACCAGTTTTTAATATTGTCGCTACCAACATTACCACCAATGCATTGCATCTTACTTGGCAGGTTATCAATGTAGATACAACCACTACACCTGCGTTCAATATATTATATCGCTCCGCAGGAACTGCCGAGTGGAACACCGCCGTCAGCAATCATACTACTAATAATTATTCATTTAATAATTTACTGACTTGCCATAATTACGAATTTGTTATAGAGCGTATTTGCAGCGACACTATAAGCAGTTCGCAAGTAGCAACTTTCCGAACCGATGGTTGCTGCGAAAACCCACACGGAGTTGTCATCATGCCATTATTCGAAAATGCCTACAATATGTCATGGTTGCCCGTAACAGCAGCCACAGCCTACAATGTGCGTTACAGGGAATTGGGGCAGTTGGATTGGCTACCTACTACCGTAACAGACACTACGTATGTATTTCCCGATCTATTAGATTGTACACAGTATGAAGCGGAGATACAAACCATCTGTGCCGATTCTGCTTCGCTGAGTTTTTCGGAAAGTTATGTTTTTACAACTGGACATTGCGGTGCTTGTACTGATTTAGCATATTGCGCTACCAAAGGAGAGGATGCCTCTTATGAGTGGGTTGATAGCCTTAGTATCGGAGCTTTGCACGTAAAAACCGGAACTAATGGCGGCTATTATAACGGAACCAACCCCCTTACGCCATCCGTCTTCAAACAGGGTTTACAGTATCCGATATATTTGGTTCCTGAATTTGATGGGCAACCTTACGATGAATATTTCAAAGTATTTATTGATTATAATCAGGATGGTGATTTTGAAGACAGCAACGAAACTGCTTTCGATGCCGGGCAAACCACCCAAACGCCAATTAATGCAAATATCACCATTCCTACCGATGCAACCTTGGGCTTGACACGTTTGCGTGTGACTATGAAGTGGATTAATAATGACCAGCCGCCAACACCTTGCGAAACATTTGGTTTTGGTGAAGTAGAAGATTATTGTATTTACATAGACATCAATACCTTAGCAACAAACACACTCGATGAAGTAAGTGAATATACGTTATTGCCAAATCCGACTTCGCAGCAGCTTTTTGCTAATGTAGTGCTACAGACACCAACGCCTCAATTTGAAGTTACCATTATTAATATAGACGGGAAAGTATTGTATCAAAATGAGTATAAAAATGTTATAGCACAGCAACCCGTCATTTTCAATTTATCCGAAGGGATACAATCCTTGAGTAGCGGAATGTATTATGTGCGCTTCAGGAGTAAGACGGGCTTTGCTTATCGAAAATTTATTAAACAATAGTTGCAAACAGGGTAGCACTATTCGCATCATACACCTTTACGGTAACGTAGTCGCCAGCTTTTAAATTGCTGTTTCCTTTCGGAAACACAATCATCTTATTTTGTGAGTTGCGTCCTCTATAATATTGATCAGATTTTTTTGAATCGCCTTCAATCAACACCTTAAAAGTTTTGCCAATATCGCTCAAATTATGTTGCGAAGAAATTTGTCTTTGTAAAGCAATAATTTCGTTCAAGCGTCTAGTTTTGACATCCTGCGGAATATCATCAGCATACTTTTTTGCTGCGAGCGTACCGGGTCGTTCAGAATAAAAAAACGTATACGACATGGAGTAGCGGGCAAATTCCATCATACTCAAGGTGTCTTGATGCTCCGCTTCCGTTTCAGTGCAAAAACCCGCAATCATATCCGAAGAGATAGTGCAATTGGGCATGATGCGATAAATAGATGCAACCCGCTCCATATACCACTCGCGGTCATACGTTCTATTCATCAAATTCAAAATGCGGCTATTTCCAGATTGCACCGGCAGATGAATATATTTGCAAATATTTTCATAAGCAGCCATAGTGGTTAATACTTCATCGGTAATATCCTTCGGGTGCGACGTAGAAAAGCGCACGCGCAAATCGGGATGTACCTCTGCAACCATTTTCAAAAGTTGTGCAAAATTGACTGTTTGTGCCTCCTCCGCAGGTAACTGAAATTTATAAGAATCCACATTTTGCCCCAACAAAGTTACCTCACGGAAACCGCGCTCAAACAAGTCGTGTGCTTCGCTGACAATGCTGTATGGGTCGCGGCTGCGTTCCCGCCCACGTGTGAAAGGTACAACACAAAACGAACACATATTATCGCATCCCCGCATGATGGAGATAAACGCCGTTACGCCGTTGTTATTTAAACGAAGCGGACTAATATCTGCGTAAGTTTCTTCTCTCGAAAGGAACACATTCATGCCGCGCTCGCCATCTTCCGCATCGGCAACCAACTTAGGTAAGTCGCGGTAAGCATCGGGTCCTACCACTATGTCCACTAATTTCTCTTCCTCTAAAAATTTGCTTTTGAGACGCTCTGCCATACAGCCCAATACACCAATGAGTGTAGCGGGTTTCTTTAGTTTATACTTGTTAAAAACTGCCAGTCGCTTGCGAACGGTATCTTCAGCATTTTCGCGGATGGAGCAAGTATTAATCAAAATCAGGTCGGAGTCGTCCATGTTGCGTGTGAAACTATAACCACTTTCCGCTAATATAGACGCGACAATTTCGCTGTCGCTAAAATTCATCTGACAGCCATAGCTTTCAATATAGCACTTTTTTGCAGAGAGTGCATCGCCAATAACAATGGCTTCGCCTTGTCGCGATTCGTCAATTTCTTTTTTAATCGTGTCCAACGACAAAGTTGGGTTATCAAAAGACATATCTGGATTGGCTTTAAAGTCAAAAAATAATACAATAATATTAGTGTCTGCAAAGATACATATAATTTAAGATTCGCACAATTCAACAATTTGCCGACTTAGTGTTGGTGATACATTATCTTTTTCCTATTTTTGTCAAAAGGTAGTTGAATTGTTTAACTTAAAATAGGCTTATGCCTGCTTTCGCAGAATATGTCAAAACTGCAATCTCCGTTGATAACGTCATTTTTGGCTTCGACGAAGGGGATCTTAAAGTACTGCTCATCAAGCGCGGTGCTGCTCCATACGATGGTATGTGGGCACTGCCCGGCGATTTAGTGAACCCAAAAGAAGATATTGATGCTGCTTGTACGCGTGTACTCTCCGAATTGACAGGTATCCAAAATGTTTTTTTGGAACAAGTGCATACATTTGGGCGCGTGGATAGGCATCCACTAGGGCGCGTCATCACGGTCGCGTACATCGCACTAATAAAAATAGCAGACTACCAGCTTACGCCGGCTTCATTTGCACAGCAAGCATCATGGCACTCTTTTTCGCGGGTGGGCGATTTGGCGTTTGACCACAATGAAATACTGACAGCTTGCTATTATGCGCTTCGCCAAAAGGTCCGCATCAAGCCAATTGGCTTTGAGTTGCTGCCCGAAAGGTTTACGCTTACACAATTACAACATCTTTACGAAGCTGTGTTAGAAACAGATTTGGATAAGCGCAACTTCCGCAAAAAAATTACTTCGATGAACCTCCTAACGGATACTTTCGAAACCCAAGATAATGTTTCGCATCGTCCGGCGAAGTTATATCAATTTGATAAAAGCCGCTACAAGCAATTTGTCACTAATGGTTTTATTTTTGATATATAACTATGCTAACCGCTAACGAAAAAATCCGCATTGCCTTTATTGTCAATCCTGCATCGGGTAGTGGCAATGGGCAACGCTATCTTGAAGCCATTACACAATATCTGAATAAACAAAAATTTGAACCAGCGATCATTTTTACCGAAAAAAAAGGCGACACAGCAGCCAAAGCCTTAGCTTGTTGTAATGATGGTTTTCAAGTGTGTGTAGCCGTTGGTGGCGATGGCACATTTAACGAAATGGCAAGTGCATTATTAGATAAGGATATGATATTGGGCGTGTTACCTGCTGGCTCAGGCAATGGCTTGGCGACGTGTTTGGGTATGCAAAAAAAAACGCATCAAGCCATTCGTACCATCAACGAATTTCGCGTAAAAAAGATAGATGTTGGGCAGTGTAATGCGCATTACTTTTTCAATGTAGCGGGAGTAGGGTTTACCGGAAAAATATCAGAGCAAATGCGGAACAACAAAATACGCGGTTGGCGGGGCTATATGGCGGAAACGATGCGTGGTACCAAAGGATTACAGTTTTTAAAATGTAAGGCCACCTCACCAATACATAGCGGCAATCATGAGTGTTTGTTTGTAGAAGTATCTAATGGAACACAATTCGGGTATCATTTTGAGATTGCGCCCGATGCATATTTAGATGACGGAATGTTTGACGTATGTATTATGCAAAAAGCACCCGTATGGAAATATTTTGCTTCCGCTTGGCGTTTGTTTAACGGTAGCATAAATAAATCTACTTTGGTGAAGCATTTTAAAACTGCCGAAATACAAATTCATTGCGATGCACCACAATACTATCATGTGGACGGCGAGGGCTTTTGGGATGAAACCAGCAAATTTGACATCACAATTTTAAAACATAAATTAAACGTAATTTATAATGAGCAAGCATAAAAAAGACCGCATCGGCGTGGTGTATTCTACCAGCAACAATTTCGATTATTCGTATGAACAACAACCTGAGCAAGATGACCTGCCACCGAAGCAGCAACAACTGCGCGTACAGTATGAGCGCAAAAATAGAGGCGGAAAAGAAGCAACTATTATCACAGGCTTTATAGGAACATCTGCATCGTTAGAAGACTTGGGGCGTTTCTTGAAGCAGAAATGTGGCGTGGGCGGCTCAGCAAAGGACGGCGAAATTATAGTTCAAGGAAATTTAAAAGAGAAAATCATTCAACTATTGAAAGAAAAAGGGTATACACAAACCAAGTAAAAGTGGCGCGCCGACAATTTTTTTTTGAATATATGCTTCGATGTTGCTATATTAGCTCGTTATTTTATTCGTAAACACATTATTATTCATCATAATATGCTTTGCAGGCTTGTCTCAATAATTGTTATTTATCTGACAATCAGCACTTTATATGCTCAAGAAACACCAAGTAATTATTTTGATTTAAATCATATTTCAGAAATTCGGTTAAAAATTGCCGAGAAAGGTTGGGATGCTCTGTTAGATTCACTTCGTATTTATAATCACGGGATGCTCGTTGTAGATGCAACTATTGATGGCAAAGCATATAAAGGTGTTGGGCTGAAATACAGAGGTACAAAATCATATCAGACAGGAATGAAGCGCAACCCAATGTCCATCCAGTTAAACCATACCGACAAGTCTGTTAATCACGAAGGATATACATCCGTAAAATTGTCATCCGCATTGCGCGACCCTAGCATGGTGCGTGAGGTGTTGAGTTACGAGATTGCACGAAAATATATGGTTGCACCAAAATGTAACTTCACGCGCTTGTATATCAACGATTCATATTGGGGCCTATATGTGAATATAGAGCCGGTAGAAGAGAAGTTCTTAGAAACGAACTTTGGTAGCCATACTAATTTATTGTATAAATGTGCACCTGACGTTGGCGTGGTAAAAGCTCCAGCAAGTTGCAAACAAAACTTGTATTGTGCCCTCGTAAATGAGCCTAAAGAAGAATGTTACACGCCATTTTATGATATCGAATCTAGCAATGGCACTTATCAACCACTTATGGAGCTGACACAACTGCTGAACAAGGATGCAAATAATGTTCACAAAGTTTTAGATATTGATAGAACATTGTGGATGCTGGCATACAATAATGTATTGGTAAACCTAAGTAGCTACACAGGGCAAAACAGCCAGAATTACTTTTTGTATAAAGATAATAACGGTAAGTTCGTTCCTATCATCTGGGATTTAAACCTCAGCTTCGGCAGCTTTAAAAATACAGGCAAAGGCTCTGACCTCAAGCTGAAAGAATTACAACAATTAGACCCATTATTACACATCCAAAACAATAACAAACCGCTGATTAGCAAATTATTACAGATTGAAGATTACAAAAAAGTGTACGTAGCACATTTACGTGCTATTGTGCAAGAAAACTTCCAAAACAATGCTTATGAAAAACGGGCAAAGGAATTGCAAAAAATGATAAAACCTCACTTCGTAGCAGACCCGAACAAAGACTATTCCGAAGATGATTTTAATAAAAGCCTGACCTCCACCATCGGTAAAGTAACTAAAATTCCGGGTATTGTAGAGTTGATGCGCGAGCGTACCAACTTCTTAAAGAAAAGCGCAGCCTTAGTAGTGTTACCACCAGAAGTAAAAAAAGTGGATGTGATGAATCGTAAAAAATTTGAAACAGATATTAATTCGTTTATGATAACTGCAATGGTAGACAAAAAACCAAAGAAGGTGAAAATTTGCTACCGATACAATAGCACAGCTCCTTTTATGGAAACATGGATGGCTGATGACGGTGCTCATAACGACAAACGCGAAGGCGATGGACTTTACGGCGTAGTCATTAAGCCCGAAGGTAGCGCAGATATGTTGGAATACTATATAGTAGCCGAAAATCCAGCAGCAATTAGTTACTATCCTTCAAATTATATGTACACACCACTTAAAACTACCTTAGCCGAACTAAACAAGTAATTGTTTATGGAATATTCCTTGCAACACAAAGGATACATAACCTTATACATCATTATTTGTTGGGTACTCAACAATTACGCTGCTTCTGCGCAAGATTTATACGATGCCAACTATATTCCTGAACTGAAAATTACTTTTCAACAACGCAGCTGGCTACAACAATTAAAAATTAATAAGGATAAAAAAAACTATCTCCTCGCAAGCATAGAACTGAACGGTATCCGCTATGATAGCGTTGGTGTGCGCTTCAAAGGCAACAGCTCATATAACAGTATTTCTCGTAAGGAAAAAAAGAAACTACCTTTCAATATAAAATTCAACTACATCAAAAAAGAACAGGTTCTGCCTGGAGGGTATGCTACACTGAAACTATCTAATGTATTCCGCGATCCAAGCTACATCCGAGAAGTACTCTCCTACGAAATTGCACGCAAGTATATAAAAGCACCGAAGGCAAATTTTGTAAAAGTATTTATCAATGACGAGTTGTTTGGTGTTTACACCAATGTTGAGTCTATTGATAAAATGTTTTTGCAAAAACATTTTCCAAATACAAGTGGAAGTAATAATTTAATCAAAGCAGATCCCGACGTCGATGTTGCAAGACCATCATTTTGCCCACAAAATGCAGCCCTGCCGGTTCTCGAATATTTAGGGGAAGACTCCGTTTGTTATACACATCTTTATGAATTAGATACCCCATACGGTTGGAAACAATTTATTAATTTGACAAGAACGTTGGCGAAATCTCCAGATAAAATTAACCAAGTATTAGATATCGACCGCACGCTTTGGTGGTTGGCACTAAATAATGTGATGGTAAATCTGGATAGTTATTTGGGCAATTTGGCACACAACTATTATATGGTGCAGGATAGCTCCACGCGCTTTATGCCAATTATTTGGGACTTAAATTTGAGCTTCGGCGGCTTCCGATTTGCTGACTTAGATCGCGCACTTTCTGATACCGATTTGATACAATTTTCGCTGTTTCATCAGTTAGAAAACAAGCAACGTCCGTTGATAAATGTGTTGCTCAACCAACCACAATATCGAAAGATGTACCTCGCACACGTGAAGACAATTTTGGAAGAAAATTTTAGTAATGGCGACTATCGCAAACGCGCAGAGGCTTGGCAAAACACCATTGCTATAGCAATTCAATCTGAAAGTAATCGCCTTTATCCTTACGAACTATTTCGCGCCAATCGTACAGAATCAGTAAATATTGATGATAAAACTAGAATAATTGGCGTGACGGAATTGATGGATAAACGAACTACATATTTGTTGTCACTGCCAGCATTAGCTGCGGAGCAACCGATATTATCTGAGCCAAAAAATTTTGTGCAGGATGCCGAAATGATTGTGCAAGTTAGAGCAGAAAAAGCTACAAAGGTATATCTGTATTATCGCAACGATAAGCAACCATACTTCAGCAGCGTAGTGATGGCTGATAACGGCGAAAGCAATGATATTGAAAAAGGGGATAAAATTTTTGGTGCAAAAATTGAGGCATATCCTAACACGAGTTATTACTTTTTTGCCGAAAACGACAAAACAGGTAGCTTTTTGCCAGCATTATCCGCACAAAAACCAATAAATAACCCATAAACAATGAAATTATATTTTTAAGATATTTATTAATTCAAAATTTATAGTTTAATTTTACTGCGAAAGCACAATTTGTCGAAAAATACGACTATGACCATAGAATCCAACATAGAAATTAGCCAACCCCCGTCGGTGGTGTATCAGTTTTTGATTGATGAAGAAAATTTATCCCTTTGGGTATCCAACTTTGTACGCCTCGAAAGGCTAAGTGGCGAAAACGGCGAAGCAGGTTCTACTGCTAAACACTTCTACTTCGAAAATAGCCGAACTATCGAAATGCGTGAAGAAATTCTGCAAACTGTCGAAAATGAGCAACTTATATC
>JAGOHC010000179.1 GCA_017996375.1 Saprospiraceae bacterium
GTGCTCGCTTATTACGTAAGTGGATTATCTTGCCACTTATCAGCAAAGATGCTATTGAAAACAGATTGGCTATGGTGCAATACTTCATGGAAAAAGAGCATGATTTTGACTCTCCAATTCGTGTTATTGGTGATTTAGAAAGGTTAATTGCTAAAGTTCCGTTGGCAAAAATAAATCCCCGCGAAGTACAACAACTGCGGCGTGCATTACAAGCAATAGAACCAATCAAATTGCAGTTGGCAAATTCGAATCAAATTAGTTTGCAAAAATTTGCTGAAGGTTTAAATTCATGCCAAGTTTTACAATCTGAAATCACAAAAATGATTGTAGATGATGCTCCTACAAATACACTAAAAGGAAATTTTATCGCCGACGGTGCCAATGTTGAATTAGATGAATTACGACATATTATAAAAAATAGTCAACAATTGTTGTTAGAATTGCAACAACGCGAAATTAATAAAACCGGAATCTCAAATCTTAAAATTGGTTTTAATAGTGTGTTTGGTTATTACTTAGAAGTGACTAATAAATTTAAAGATCAAACACCTGAAAGTTGGATTCGCAAACAAACTTTAGCCAATGCAGAACGCTACGTCACGGAAGAGTTAAAAAATTTAGAAACAAAAATTTTAAGTGCCGAAGAAAAAATGTTGGCACTTGAGGAACAACTCTATCAAAAGCTATTAGGCTTTATTTTGGATTATGTTCAACCTGTGAAGCACAATGCAGCGATAATTGCTCAACTGGATTGTTTACTTTGTTTTGCAAAAATTGCCGAAAAAAATAATTACTGCAAGCCTGAAATTACAGAAGATTTCACTTTAGATATTCGTTCTGGCAGGCATCCTGTTATTGAACAACAACTTCCTTTGGGAGAAGTATTTGTGCCAAATGACACGTTTTTAGATACTGAACAAATACAAATTATGTTGCTGACGGGTCCGAATATGTCTGGTAAATCTGCTCTTTTGCGGCAAACTGCATTGATATGTTTGATGGCACAAATGGGCAGCTATGTTCCTGCTAATCAGGCATTTATTGGCATTGTTGATAAAATATTCACACGCGTTGGCGCGAGCGACAACATATCAAGTGGTGAATCTACTTTTATGGTTGAAATGAATGAAACGGCAAGTATATTGAATAATATTTCTGAACGTAGTTTGATTTTATTGGATGAAATTGGTCGTGGCACAAGTACCTATGATGGCATTTCAATAGCATGGTCTATTGCTGAATATTTACATGATAATCTATTAGCTAAACCCAAAACATTATTCGCCACACACTATCATGAATTGAACGAATTAGCAGAAAGACATTCGCGTATTCACAATTTTCATATCGCCACAAAAGAGCTAAACAATAAAGTTATTTTTTTAAGAAAACTAACACCTGGTGGAAGTCATCATAGTTTTGGGATTCATGTTGCACGCATGGCTGGAATGCCGAAATCAATAGTGGAACGTGCTAATGAAATTTTATTGCAGTTGGAGCAACAATCTATTGAAAACGGGTTACCCAATCAGCAAGCTTTTTCACAAAAAGTGAAGCAAGTTTCTCAACCTTTGCAGCTTAATATATTTGGCGCAACAAATCCTGAACTTGAAAAAATTACGCAAGAAATTTTGTCGTTAGATTTAAATTCACTTACTCCCATTGAGTGTATGATGAAATTACAACAATGGAAGCACCTTTTACAAACATGATATTACAAAAAATATTATTAGCTATCTTAATAACAATTTCCTGCAATTCTATCAATGCACAATCCTACATCACCGCCATCGGCATGCGTTTAGGTACTGAAGTAGGGTTTACAATTCAACAACGCGTTACCAAACATATTACTATTGAAAGTATCGTTCAGAGTAACCTTTCGAGTAAAGATTTCGGGTTATCTTTACTTTTTGAACAGCATCAGCCCTTATTGTCTAAGCGTTTAAATTTTTACTTAGGAGCTGGTCCACACCTTTTTTGGAAACAAGATTCAATGCAGCTTCGCCCATTCGGAGCAACCGTAATTTTTGGAGCAGAAATTAGCGTCGGTAGGTTAAATATCAGCTATGATTTTAAACCGGCGATTAGTTTTTTAGGTGTACCCAAAACCACCTTCGAAGCACAAACTGCGCTATCTATTCGTTATATTTTTATCAAACAAAAACGCAAAAAAATTAACTGGAAATTCTGGGAAAAATGGGATGACAGCTCTGGTGAAAAAAATAAATCATCATAAAAAATCTGATAATTTTCCTAAGCGGTCAATAACAATTCTACCTTTATCATTTCGTTTCACTGTACCACATTCGTGTAAAGGGTCGTGTTCAAAAAAGAGAATATAATTTTGCTCTACAGCTTCATTTAACATACGTTCTTTTTCACTTAATGTAAATAACGGTTGCATATCATAACTCATCACATAGGGCAAGCCGATATGAAAACTGGATGGTATCAAATCTGCTAAAAATACTATTGTTTTATCTTGAAAATTTATCATGGGTAGCATCATCGCTTCGGTATGTCCGAAAACGAATCGAACTGAAAAATTATCATATAAAAATGTATCTAGATAAACATTTTCTTTAATAAACTTTAACTGATTGGAGGTTTGCAAGGGAACAAAATTTTCTTTCAAAAAAGAGGCTTGCTCACGCGGATTCGGTGTCATTGCCCAATCCCAATGCTGTTGATTTGACCAATAAGTTGCGTTTGGAAATGTTGGCTCATAACTTCCGTCAGGCAATTTATTTACTACAGCACCACCACAATGATCGAAATGTAAGTGCGTCAGAAAAACGTCTGTAATATCAATTGGATCAAGTGATAATTGTGCCAGTGATTTAAGTAAACTATCCGTTTCGGTCGGCTCAAAAATTGACTTAAATTTATCGTCTTGTTTATCACCCATACCGGTATCTATCAAAATTTTGCGCTCGCCTAAATCTACCAACATACAACGCATCGCCCAAGTACACAAATTGTTATTGTCAGGCGGGAGCAGCTTTTCCCACATCCGTTTTGGCACAACACCAAACATTGCACCTCCATCCAATTTTAAAAACCCTGCTGGAATTGAATAAATTTTCATATTAAAATTATTTTTCAGATTTTAGATTTCCAAAAATATTACATTTTCTTGTTAATTAATTGTTAAACATTTTTATTTTAATAAATTGAACTGGTTAATAGGTAACACATATAAAACTAAAACACCTACCTTTGCGGAAATTTTTCCAATCAGTCATTATAAAACGCTAAATACAATTTATTTATGAGCCTTTCAAGATTTAATGCTATTGACACACTATTCAATCGCTCAGAATTTGATATAGTTGCCATGTCTGAAGACCCTACCGGAAAAATCACCGAATACTTTGGTACAAATGTTTTTGGAGATGATGCCATGCAACGCTATTTACCCGAAGTTGCCTACTTGAATGTTAAAGCAGCAATCCAATCAGGTTCCAAGCTAACGCGCGAAGTTGCCGATATTGTTGCTGATGCCATGAAAAAATGGGCAATTGATAAAGGTGCAACACACTACGCACATTGGTTTCAACCACTAACAGGAAAAACTGCCGAGAAGCACGATTCATTTTTTACTATTCGCTTAGACGGTACAGCAATCGAAGAATTTAAAGGAAATGCTTTAGCACAACAAGAGCCAGATGGTTCAAGTTTCCCAGGAGGTGGCTTACGCTCAACATTTGAAGCACGCGGTTACACAGCATGGGACCCTTCCTCCCCTGCATTTATTTATGAAGTAGGTGAAACTAAAACGCTTTGTATTCCTACTATTTTCGTTACCTATACAGGTGCCGCAATGGATTACAAATTGCCTTTGTTAAAGTCACAATCATACTTAGAGGAAGCTGCAATTCCTATATGTAAGTTTTTTGATGAAAAGGTTACAAAAGTAAATGTAACATTAGGTTGGGAGCAAGAATATTTTTTGATTGATGAAGCATTTTTTAATGCTCGACCAGATTTACTTTTATGTGGCAGAACGTTAGTTGGGAAATATTCTCCAAAGGGGCAACAATTAGAAGACCATTATTTTGGCTCAATCCCTGAGCGTGTATTACGGTTTATGCGCGATCTCGAAATCGAATGCCATAAATTAGGAATTCCGGTTCGCACTCGCCACAATGAAGTTGCACCATGTCAATACGAATTAGCTCCGATGTTTGAAGAGGTAAACGTCGCCGTTGACCACAACCAACTATTGATGGATTTGATGGAACGCATCGCTGTTCGACATAAGTTGCGTGTGTTATTACACGAAAAACCATTTGCTGGAGTAAATGGCTCGGGTAAGCACAACAACTGGTCAATGAGCACAAATACAGGTGTGAATTTATTATCACCGGGTGACAATCCAAGTAAAAATCTTCGTTTTTTAACTTTCTTTGTCAATACCATAAAAGCTGTTCAAGAGTATGCTGATTTATTACGTGCAAGCGTAGCTTCCGCCTCTAATGATCATCGTTTAGGTGCAAACGAAGCACCTCCTGCAATCATTTCGGTTTATGTTGGCGATGCAATGACTAAAGTTTTAAATATATTGATAGATGGTGG
>JAGOHC010000180.1 GCA_017996375.1 Saprospiraceae bacterium
ATTTAATAATAAAGGCGAAGAATTAGCACAACAAATTTGTGTCACAGATGCACAGTTTACAAAATTTGTACGTTCCGAAAAAGTGAGCCATTTTTAAATGAAATATTTGGCATTTATCCTGCTCGACAAAGTGATTTGCCCAATAATATTGTTAATGAAGGCAATCTGTTTCGAATAGAAATGTACAATTTTGCTTTAAATTTATCAACGATTGCATTGGTAGATATTCGCCAACAAAAAGTTTTGTCTGTCAATTACTTCCCTCAAACGCAGCCGGATATTCCTTTCCACTTAAAACAATTAGCACTTTCAATAGCAACCGAAAACACGCAGGTTCAATCAGCATTAGGATATAATCCGACAGAAAAAGATGCCTTGATGTTAGATACAAAAACTGCATTGAATAGAAGCAAATGTGAGCGTAGTTTGCACCTTTGCGTAGCACCTACTTTTATTAAAAATGACAAAGCTCTATGGGCAATAATTGATTTGACTGACTTGAAATTAGTTGGAATACGCTGGACAAATGTTGGCAATAGTCAAGCAGTATCGGAACGCAAATATCAAAACCAAAAAATGATGGAGTGTTATTGCTTGAAAGACTCTCTTTTAGAATCGCAAAATTGGCGGATGAAATATACTCTCACAAGTTCAGATGGTTTGCGAATATCGGAAGTTAAATTTAAGGGCGAGTTAATTATCAGAAATGCAAAATTAGTTGACTTTCATGTAAATTATTCAAACTCTGATGGATTCGGCTATAGTGATGCTATTGGTTGTCCAATGTTTAGCCAAGCAGCCGTTGTTGCCATAAACCCACCTGAAGTGAAACCAATCGTTGAACAAAATGATACACTCGGCTTTGCATTAGAACAAAATTATTTTAGCGAAGGGTGGCCTGCTCCTTGTAATTATAATTATCTACAACGCTACGAATTTTATAGTGATGGCAGATTCCGAATGTCAGTGGGCAGCTTAGGGCGTGGTTGCGGAAATGACGGCACTTACCGACCAGTCAGCAGAATTGCATTCGCCAATCCGCAAAATAATTTTTATGAATGGAGAGAAAACCAATGGCAGCAATGGCACTACGAAAATTGGCAACTACAAACAGTTCAAACAAAATATAGCGATGAAAATTATCAATTTATGATACAATCTCCAGTAGGTGACGGATTCTACGTTGTCGCTAATAACGGACAATTTTCTGATGGTGGCAAAGGCGATAATGCGTTTACATATATTACTAAGCACCATTTTGATAAAGATGAAGGCGACTCGGATTTGGTAACTATTGGTCCGTGTTGCAACACTGACTACCGCCAAGGACCTGAAAAATTCATCAATACACCTCCTGAAATAATTGAAAACGAATCTTTAGTTTATTGGTACGTTCCTCAATTAAAAAATGATGACACGCCAGGAAAAGAGTATTGTTGGGCGCAATCATATGTTGAAAATGGGATTATTAAAGCTAAAACTTTTCCGTGTATGTCTGGAGTAATGTTTATTCCGATAAGGAAGAAATAATCAAAATCAATAAATTAAGTCAGTAAAAAAGCAGGAGCCAATGAAGTATACTTTTTTCATAATTTGTTTATTTTTATTTGTAACGAATATTTATTCGCAATCATTTTCAGAGTGCAAGCGGCAACCTCAATTTATTCGAACCTTAGAAGGTTTTGACCCAAGTAAAGCTGCTTTGAGTACATCAGAAATTAGAAAAATGGGATTAGTTTTGGTGCAACTTGACAATATCGAAAATGAGAGAAGTGAGCGAAAAAAAACTTATCAACACCCAAGTTGGCAATCTGCAGGGTGGCTCGGTGGCATTTGCATTGATGAGTTCGGAAATACATACACCATCCCAGCACCTATGGTAAATGTGTTGAATAATCCGCAGCAAGACCAAAATATTATTTATAAAGTTGAGACTAAAACGGGTGTCATGTCGGAGTTTATCAACCTTCCACATCAAGCACACACAAATGATTACAACACATCTAACCCTTACGGGATGTTGGGCATTGCTTATGATTGCGAGAACCATTGTATTTATGCTACTTCAGTATTCGGCTCAGACTCGGAGCAGGAAATCGGGATGATTTATCAAATAGATGTTCAACAAAAAAAGGTGTTAAGCACATTTAAAAATTACGATGCTTTTGGTATAACTACCGGCAATTTTTCTGGTGAAAAGCGACTGTATTTTGGTCATGCTCGCTCAGGCAATATCCTTTCGTTGGCATTAGATAAAAATGGTAATATTATTGGCGAACCACGTTTTGAGTTTTCTATTGATGGTATTGGCTTGCGTGGAGATGACCGTGTTAGGCGATTGCGAGTTACACCTGATGGCGAGTTAGTTGCACATGGGATTGAATTTTATTACAACCTGACAGCGCCTTCAGAAAAGCAAGAATCAATTTATAAATTCAGGTTTGAAAAGGCTAAACAAATATGGATTCAAACACAATAATTACTGCTCTTTTGCTAAAGCAATTTGCCCATGGTTTTTTAAATTGTGTTTGTTGTAAGTTAATGGCATTTGTGTCGAAAAATCTATTACTTTTCCACCAGCTTCTTCCAGAATAATTTGTGCGGCAGCAGTATCCCATTCCATTGTAGGATATAGACAAGGATAAATGTGCGCTTCGCCTTTTGCAAGTTTTATATATTTTATCGAACTACCAACAGGAACAACATTCGGGCACTTAAATTGTGTTATGAATTGCTGCGTCAAATCGTTTAGATGTGAGCGCGTGCAAACTATTGTCAACCCTGAATCTTGTATTGAAAATTTACTTGCTTGCAATATAACATCTTCATTTTCTATACGCTGAAATGCTCCATTTTGATAAGTTGCAAAAAATAACTCATCCGTAACGGGTATATATACAACGCCTAAAACTGACTTGTTTTTTTCAATTAATGCAATATTCACAGTAAATTCTCCATTGCGCTTTAAAAACTCTTTTGTACCATCCATTGGGTCAACCAACCAAAAATATTTTACATCTTTGTTATGCGAAAAATCAATATGTTCACTTTCTTCTGCTAAAATAATACAAGACGATATTTTTTTTAATTCATTGATTATAAACAAATTAGCAGCCTTATCAGCAGCCGTCACAGGCGAATGGTCTGCTTTAATTTCAGTATTCCAGCTTTCGATATTTTCATAGTATGACAACAGGATTTTACCTGCAGCTTTTGCAATATCACATACCGGATTGACTAATTCATGGTAATTCATGTTTCAATTTCTTTTTTAAATTTTAATGTTTTTGTACAATTTTAATCGGACTGTTTTCTAATTTCAAAACCCCTCTCGGACAAACATCGGCACACAATCCGCACCCAACGCAAGAAGCGCGAACAAAATCTTGCCCCTCTTGTGCGTATGCACGAACATCAATTCCCATTTCGCAAAATGTTGAACAGTTGCCGCAGGAAATACACTGTTCACCGTTTACACTTATCCTAAAACGAGATACATATTTTTGTAAAATTCCTAGATAAGCAGCCATTGGGCAACCAAACCTACACCAAATTCTACTACCCAAAATAGGATAAAACCCAACACCAACAACACCAGAAAAAGCTGCTCCGATAAAAAATCCGTACCAATCACGTAGTACAAAACTATCTAAAAATAATATAGTTGCTTGCCTGGTAATTTGTGTAAAAATTGTCATGCCGGTCATTATTATAGCAAATGCTAATATGCTATAAACGAGGAATTTCTCCACCGTCCAAGCTATTAAAGATTTATCAGATAAATGCCGAAAAGAATCACCTGCGGTTTCTGCTAAACCACCGCAGCCACATACCCAGGAGCAATACCAACGTTTGCCGTAGAAGTAAGTAAGAATAGGAGCGATAATTAAAAAAGAGATGACTCCCCAAAATAAAATGAACAAACCAAAGTTGCCAGCGAGGAATAGTTCGTTTAAATGCCAATCAAAAAAAAAGTAATAATTGAGAGGCCAAATATTTTTAAAATCATTGTATGGTAAGTTGTTTCGCATCATCAACTCCGGCAGCAAAAAGGCAAAGATTAATTGGAAAAATATTACTGAAAAAGTTCGATATTGTATATAGCGGTTGTGGCGATATTTTCTTAACATTTTAACACCAAAAAATAATATTGCAATGGTGTATAAAACGCCATACACAAACCATTGGCTTGCAGGTTTGTTTTTTAGTAATTTACTGAAAGAATCAAACAATGCGATGAAGCCGGTATTGCCGTTTTTGTGATAGCCTAACACATTTGGATACCAATAAATCAATACGTAAAAACTCGTCAATACAGTTGTTAATAACCATGCCGACCAACCTTTATTGCTGATAGATGCTTTCCATACGGAATTCATACAATTATTGTTGAGTTTTTATTTGCATCCGTTTTTATTTGATAGAGAAAATCCCGTACGGAAGTGAACGAAACCGTTTTGTCTTCAAAATGAGAAAAAACTAATTCCTTTTCTTTATCGTTAGCTTGTAAATGGTTAAGGATATTATGTAGGTGCATTTTCATGTGACCTTTTTGAATACCAATGGTTA
>JAGOHC010000032.1 GCA_017996375.1 Saprospiraceae bacterium
GGTTATACTTATCAAAAAAATCGGAAAACCAGATTCCGCATGAAATTGCTACCATACTTCCTAACATAAGCAAACCACATATTCGGTAAAAGGTTTTTCGGTTTTTCTTTTCAATACTTTCTTGTTTCGGAAAGCAAAAAAGTGCCATGTAAGTGAGGCAACCCAGAAATATTGCGGAGGCTATGTAATGTATATACACCCTACTTTTTGAAGTTTTTAAAACGGTAACAGAATAAGGTTGGCTGTCGCCAAAACAGGGGCTAATCGCCTCAGAACATGGTTTTGTAAGTTGGCGGTCAATAATGGGGTTGATGGAAATATCCGTCAGGTTGCTGGCAGGAAAAAGCAGCAGTACGAACACTGCTACTCCGGCTGCAAGGGAGATTAAAAAATCTATTTGATTTGTTCCCTGATAAATAATCAGAAATACTACAATGATACTTAAGATGATAACAACCACACTCCCTACTCGTGTGAAGTAGTAGTGGCTGATGGAGTCTAAGAGCTCTACCCTACCAGACTCGACCATTAACGACAGATAAAGTATTAGTGGCAGCGAGATGCCCAAAACACCAACCATGATGCGGAGGGTGTCTTCGTTGGTCAGCCAAAGCGTGTCGGGAGTGCTATAATCAAGTTTTGCACGTTCTTTTAAGTTGGCGTTTATCATTTTTTTGGTTTGTTTGGTGAATCGGTTAATGGATACCGAAAAAAATTTAACAGATGTAAGATAATTTTTACCCCAAATTTATTTTTACCAAAGATAGAAGAATATATAAAATTATTTGTTTTTATTGTTACAATAAAGAAATAAAATATTGTGCTTTGTGATAAGCAATTATTGAAATACCTTTGCAATCGTTAACTCTAATTTTTTTACACTTAAATATTAACTTTCTATTAATAAATACATGGCAAGACTAATAACACTTAGAGATGCGTTGCGCGAAGGAATGAGCGAAGAAATGCGCCGCGATGATCGTGTTTTCCTGATGGGTGAAGAAGTTGCTCAGTACAATGGTGCTTATAAAGTAAGCAAAGGGATGTTAGATGAATTTGGAGAACGCCGTGTAATTGATACGCCGATAACCGAGCTAGGTTTTGCAGGAATAGGTGTTGGGGCTGCCATGAATGGCTTACGCCCGATTGTTGAGTTTATGACTTGGAATTTCGCAGTATTAGCTTTTGACCAAATTGTAAACAATGCAGCCAAAACCTTATCGCAATCAGCAGGGCAATTTAGCTGCCCGATTGTATTCAGAGGTCCTACAGGTGCAGCAGGACAGTTAGCACAACAGCACTCTCAAACTTTTGAAAGTTGGTTAGGCAACTGCCCTGGGTTGAAGGTTATCTCTACCGCCGACCCCTACGACGCAAAAGGATTGATAAAATCTGCCATCCGCGATGAGGATCCTGTTTGCATCATGGAATCGGAGGTAAGCTATGGCGAGAAGGGTGAAGTGCCTGAAGAGGAATACCTCATCCCCATTGGTAGCGCCGCTGTTAAGCGCATCGGCAACGACGTGACGTTGGTATCTTTTAATAAAATGATGAAAGTAGCTTTTGCTGCCGCAGAGGAGTTGGCAAAAGAAGGCATTTCCACAGAGGTAATTGACCTACGTACTATTCGCCCTTTAGACCACCGCACGATTGTTGAATCTGTAAAAAAAACAAACCGCTTGGTAGTGATTGACGAATCGTGGCCGCTGTTTGGCGTGTCCGCCGAGATAGCTTACGAAATTCAACGATATGCCTTTGATTATTTAGATGCTCCTGTGCTGCGCGTTAATGCAACGGATACATCTTTGCCTTATGCCGCCGCTTATGTGGATGCGTATATGCCTAATCCCGAAAAAGTAATCAAGGCAGTAAAAAGTGTTTTGTACCGATAGGTATTGTTTTGTATGTCCGTAACCATATTAGCAATAGAATCCTCATGTGATGATACTTCGGCTGCAGTTATCCGCAACGGGCAGGTGTTGAGCAATGTCATTGCTAACCAGTTAGTGCATGAGCAATACGGTGGCGTAGTTCCCGAAGTAGCTTCGCGCGCACACCAGGCAAATATTGTCCCTGTGGTAGCAACTGCACTAAAAAAGGCGGATGTGTTATTGACTGAAATAAATGCTGTGGCGGTTACACGAGGACCAGGATTGATGGGGTCTTTGTTGGTCGGTGTGTCGTTTGCGAAAGCATTAGCAATGAGTTTACAAATACCGATAATTGATGTACATCACATGCAGGCGCATATTTTGGCAAATTTTGCCGAAACGCCATTCCCAAAATTCCCGTATTTGTGTTTGACTGTGTCAGGCGGACATACGCAAATAGTTCGAGTAGACGATTTTTTATCATTTGAGTTGCTCGGAGAAACTTTAGATGATGCTGCCGGCGAAGCCTTTGACAAAACAGGAAAACTGCTTGGGTTAGGCTATCCTGCCGGTCCGTTAATTGATAAATTTGCACAGGTCGGTGAAGCGAAATATTCGTTTCCGATACCACAAATCGAAGGCTTGGATTTTAGCTTTAGCGGATTAAAAACTGCAATATTGTATTTTTTAAAAGAAAAGCTAAATGAGAACCCACAGTTTATTGAACAAAACAAGTACGATATTTGTGCTTCTGTACAACATACAATCGTCCAAATTCTTATCGGTAAACTGAAAAAGGCTGTAAAACTGACAGGAATAAAAGAAGTAGCCATAGCGGGAGGCGTTTCTGCCAATAGCGAATTGCGAAAGGTATTAACTGACACCGGCGAAAAATTAGGATGGAATACCTATATTCCGAGTTTTCAGTATTGCACCGATAATGCCGGAATGATTGCCGTTGCCGCCCACTACAAATACCTGAAGGGCGTTTTTGCTACGCAAGATATTGTGCCGGCGGTAAGGATAGATATTTAATGGAAATAATTTTTAATATTTCTGATGGTATATTTAACAAGAGTAGAGCGTTTCAATGCCGCCCACAAACTTTGGGTAACGGATTGGACTGAGGAAAAAAACTTCGCCACCTTTGGCAAATGTGCTAACAAAAATTGGCACGGGCATAACTACGCACTGCACGTAACAGTAAAGGGCATTCCCGACCCCGTTACGGGTTTTATTATAGATGCCAAACAGTTGGGCAGCCTCATCAAGCAACACGTAGTTGATATACTCGACCACTCTAATTTAAATTTAGACGTACCTTTCATACCCAAAAATATACAACCTACTACCGAAAATATTGTTATGCTTATTTGGCAACAACTTGAGCCACACATCGAGGGCTGCCGCTTGCATAGCATCAAGTTGATAGAAACAGAAAACATATACGCCGAGTATTTCGGTGAGTAATTTTTAAATACACAGCACTTTATAATAATATGGGAAAGCCTGAACTTGAATACGATTCTATTTCCGCAACATCGGTGTTAATGGAAAAATACAGCGGTATTATCACTTCGTTAGGAGAAGATGTCGGCAGAGAAGGGTTGTTAAAAACGCCGGAGCGTGCCGCTAAAGCAATGCAGTTTTTAACACAAGGTTACAAACAAGATGCCGAGGCCATTTTGCGATCTGCTATGTTTAAGGAGGAATACAGCGAAATGGTTATCGTTAAAGACATTGAATTGTATTCGCTGTGCGAACACCACATGTTACCATTTTTCGGGAAAGCCCATATTGCCTATATCCCGAACGGGTACATTGTTGGGTTGAGCAAATTGCCGCGTGTGGTGGACGTTTTCGCTCGCCGCCTGCAAGTACAAGAGCGCATGACGCACGAAATCTTGCACGCATTTCAAAATACGATTAACCCTTTGGGCGTTGCCGTCGTCATTGAGGCAAACCATATGTGTATGATGATGCGTGGTGTACAGAAACAAAACTCCTCCACAACCACCTCCGCATTTACCGGTGAGTTTGAAAAAGCGGAAACACGTTCCGAATTTTTGAATTTGGTAACGGCTAAGTTGCACTAAAATGTTTGTATTTTTTTAATTTGATTTATTATGAAAATAATCTGCATAGGGCGCAACTACGCTAATCATGCTAAAGAACTGCGAAACCCTATCCCAACGCAGCCGCTAATTTTTATGAAGCCGGCAACGGCTGTTGTCAAAGAAGGGAATCCTTTTTTTTTGCCCGAATTTAGCAAGGAGATTCATCACGAAATAGAAGTGGTGCTAAAAATATCCAAAAATGGAAGACACATAGAGGAACAATTTGCACATCGCTATTACGAAGAAATCGGGTTGGGTATTGATTTCACTGCAAGAGACCTACAAGAGCAACTCAAGCAAAAAGGACAACCTTGGGAAATCGCAAAAGCCTTTGATGGGTCGGCGATTGTAGGAGATTTTTTGCCAAAAGCATCGCTTGATGCATCCGCAATTTCCTTTCATCTTACCAAAAATGGCGCAACGGTGCAGCAAGGCAATACGCAGGACTTAATTTTCAACTTTGATTACTTGATTCAATTTATTTCAAAATATTTTACCCTACAAAAAGGTGATTTGATTTATACAGGTACGCCCGAAGGCGTTGGTGCTGTTCAACCTGCTGATGTACTAGAAGGTTTTATTGGTAGTAACAAGTTGCTACATTGTGCCGTAAAATAGCCGTATGCAATTATCAATTTTTATGAATATGGTTTGGAGAAAAATTGTCAAAAATTGGCGCATATTTAGTGCTCGTTATTTTTCTGAAAAAATGACCAAATCAACGTCTAATCAAGAAGTTTTCTCAACCATCTATCGTCAAAACAGATGGGGAAATTGGGAACGTTCTGACAACTTTTATTCAGGACCCGGTTCATATGGGCAAGCTGCCGATATATATGTTGAAATGATGGTAAATTTTATTGAACAGCATAATATTTCGTCTATGTTAGATTTGGGCTGTGGGGATTTTAATATTGGAAATAAAATAACGCAGGCCTTGCCTAATTTAAATTACATCGGAGTAGATGTTGTGCCTGAACTTATTAGCCATCACACCCAAAAGTACGGCAGGCAAAATGTTAGATTCCAAACTATTGACGCAGTACAAGATGACTTGCCCGATGCACAACTTATCGCTATTAGACAAGTATTACAACATCTTAACAATCAAGAAATTATAAAAATAATTCCCAAGCTTTCAAAATTTCAATACAACATCATCACAGAGCATTTGCCAACAGAGGATAACAGTATTCCAAACTTAGACAAGCCAACTTCTTGGGATATTCGCCTGAAGCAAAATTCGGGGGTGTTCATTGAGAAACCACCGTTTAATATGACCATAGCGGAAACGTTATTGCACTTTAAAGATCCCGACGTAGGCGGGTATATTGTTACTCATTTGGTGAAAAATTTTTGACATGATTCCCAATATTATTCATTTCATTTTTGGATTAGCACCAGACTTTGGCGGGAAGCCTTTTTCTTTAGTACATTATATCGCTATCAAATCTGCTTATGAGATCAACAAACCCGACAAGATATTTTTTGTGTGCAAATTTATTCCCGATACGATTTGGTTTGATAAAATAAGACCCTACATAGAAATTGTTGAAGTTGAACCACCCACCGAAATTTTTGGCAATCCTTTGTTGCATTATGCCCACAAAGCAGACGTAATCCGATTGCAACGGTTGTTAGAATTTGGCGGAATTTATTTAGATTTAGATACTATTTGTGTAAAGCCGCTTACGCCTTTATTGCAAAATCAATTTGTGATGGGTGTAGAAGAATTACAAAATTTCAGCATTTTTTCAAAATGGCGATTCAATTTTTACAGCTTCATACGCCACCCATTTAAGGCAAAATCATTTATCCGGCACGGGCTCTGCAATGCCGTAATGTTAGCAGCACCGCAAACCTCTTTCGTACAGCGTTGGTATGAGTCCTATAATTTTTTTCGCTCCAAAGGAAAAGATAAATTTTGGAATGAACATTCCGTTTATATTCCTGCACAGTTTGCCCAACAATATCCAAATGAAATAACCATTGTACCTCCGCAATATTTCTTCATTCCTTCATATGATGAAAGAGGCTTAAAAGATATGTTTGTTAATAATACTAATTTTGATGAGTCATTTGTACATCATCTGTGGGAGTCTAAAGCATGGCAGTATTTATCCACCTTGACGATAGAGGACATTCGGCAGCAAAACTCGACTTATGCAAAATTGGCTAACAAGATTTTGTAACAAGCTGCCATCTAAAAACCAAGCTACTCCTTTCGCAAAATCTCAATCATTTTTTCTAAACGGTTGCCATCTTCGTCCACCAGCGTGAGTTGGTGCGTACCGAAAGGCGGTGTTAGTGCCCAATGGTGAAAATTTTTCGTACTACCAAGGTATTGGTTATCCCAATGCCAATAAATAGTTTTTTCAGGGTGGCGATGAGCAACTTTAAAAATAGTTTTACCAATAGAGCCATCCAGCTCTAAGGGTACGTATATCTTTGCAGCATATTGAGGATAGATGAGTTGCATAGGCGATTGTGTAGTGGTGTTATTACAATCTTTCCGAAATGGGGGTAATACACTATATGTAGGATGATTGGGTTGATAGTAGTACTCCTCCAAAGGTGGCAATACAAACCAAGTCTTATGTACCATATCGGAAGGAGCGACACAAGTACTCGTCACCTGATACTGCTCTGTGCTGTCTAGATGTACAATTTGATGATACGGACACCCACCAACTTTTATACTTTCTTTTAGCCCCCACACCGTATCTACCTCACAAATTGATAGTGGTCGGAAACCGCTTTTGCTACAAACAGGAATACGCAACTGCTCATCGAAAGGTGCATCAAACCAACGCGCTACCGATGGCAACTGCCTGAAGATATCAAACAAAATTGGTGCTGCTACCTGAATGCCCGTAAGCCCAGGTCTGCCCTCTCCATCAGCATTTCCTGCCCACACGCCTACTGCATAGCGTGGCGTAATACCGACAGCCCACGCATCGCGAAAGCCAAAACTTGTACCTGTTTTCCATGCTACCGACATTTCATTTTGGAATAATTCCCAGTTGCCTTCATCTGTGGGGCGTTCCAAATCTTTCATAGCATCGAACGTAAACCATACTGCGCCTGCATTAAAATATGGTGGGTGTTTTAGTAAATTTAGCCGAGCCGTTTTGGGTGTTTTTTTAAAATCATCTATCTGCGGTAAGCGAAAATCATTTTTATCATATCGCCCGTCATTAGTATAAAAATGCGATAACATTCGTGCCAAGCAAGCGTATGTGTTGGTCAATTCCCAAAGTGTGGTTTCACCGCCACCTAAAATGAGCGACAAGCCATAATGTTCCGGCTGATGCCGAAGTTGTTTGAATCCTAATTTTTGCAGGTTAAACAAAAATTTCTGAACACCATATTGTTGCAACATCCGCACAAAAGGGATGTTTAGAGAGCGCGTCAAGGCTTGGCGTGCCGTGATTACGCCATCATAGGTGGCTAAAAAATTTTCGGGTTCATAGCCGAATACTTGTGTAGGTATATCGGGTATCTGTGTTTGTGGTAGTATCATGCCATCTTGCAACATCATAGCATATAGTAGTGGTTTCAAGGTGCTGCCTGTACTGCGCGGTGCTTGAATTATATCAACACTTTCGGCGTGAAAGGCACCAACATCCGGTACGTTGCCCACATAAGCAACTACTTTACCGGTTTCGACTTCCATCACCAAAGCGGCTATGTTATTAATATTATTCGCCGAAAGAATTTGATGATGTTGCGTTAAAATTTCAGTAATACGCATTTGCAACTGCCGTTGAATGGTTGAGCGCAAACGCGATTGGTGATTATCCGTAAAAAATTGCTTTATCGCAAAATCTAAAAGATGAGGAGCAAGTTTCGGCAGCGGTAGCGGCTTATCAGGCAGTGGTTCATCTTTAGCCAATATTAATGTTGTGGAGTCAATGTATTTTTGCTTGAATAGTTTGTCTAATAATTTATTTCGCTTGTCGCGCAATGCTGTCCTGTTTTTTGACGGGTTAATCAATGATGGGCTGTTGGGCAATACTGCCAATGTAGCGGCTTCTGCCCATGTGAGCATGGTTATTTTTTTGCCGAAATATCGCCAAGCTGCTGCTTCAATGCCAACGACATTTCCGCCAAAGGGTGCATTTGCGGCGTATAGTTTTAATATAGATTTTTTAGAATAAGAAAACTCAAGGCGCGTGGCCATTATTATTTCCATCAGTTTTTGCCAAACGGAACGTGCCGGGTTGTTTCGCGCCAAGCGAACAACTTGCATGGTGATTGTGCTGCCTCCGCTAATGATTTTTTTAGCTCGCATATTTTGCTGAATGGCTCGAGCGAAACGGAAAGGGTCGAAACCCCAATGATACCAAAAACGTTTATCTTCAAACGCAGTAACGGCTTTTACGTATTTTTCGGGCAAGGAGTCGGGCGCAGGGAATCGCCATTGCCCGTCTGTTGCAATTTTTGCGCCGAGCAGGTTGCCTTCGGCATCCTCTAACACTTTGCTCAATGGTGCTTGGAAAAGTGGCGATGGCAGACAATACAAATACCATAGCCCTACTATTACTGCCACACCTACACGAATAGGATGCGCTTTGCCGTATAGAATAACGCGCTGTAACAAGGTTGTGTTTTAGTGGCGAAGGTACTAATGCAAAAGGAGTTTTCAAAGCGGCAGATAACCAATTCTAATATATTCCTGAATACGAACATCACACAAAATTTGCTCATTTGGCGAAATTTTAAATAAAAATCCGCTCCATGTTGATAGCACGGAGCGGAAACGAGAATTGGTTTTTTGAAGAAAATAATTGGGGCGTAAACGGGGGTATAATATTAATATTATTATTTATTTGACAATCACTATTTCTTGGGCATCAGTCGCAATACCGTCTGTCACTAAGCGATAGAAGTAGTTGCCTGATGGGAGTTCGGTTACATTGATGTTCGTACTGGTAGATGTAGGTTGTACACTAATGCGCTTCATCTCTTGCCCGTTCAGGTTAAAGATAGCGATATACGCTGCTTTGGTACGGCTGCCCATTTGATATGTGATGGTGGCTAATCCTTGTGTTGGATTCGGGAAGCAAGCATTAAGTTCTGCTGTTTTTGGCGTAGTTACCACAGGGGCTGCATCTGCACGAGTAACTGCTTTGTTTTCGATTAGTGAATTAACCAATGCCTCTAACTTAGCGATGCGTTCATCTTGTTTGGCGATAGTTGCTTCTTGTTTTTCGATGATGGTTTGCTGCTCCTGAATCGCTCTTACGGTAACGGGTACCATGCCGATATAGTTCACAGCTTTATATTCCATTTCTATCCCTTCAGATTTATCGTGTGTTATAGCAACCAACTCAGGAAACACTTGCTCAACGTTTTGGGCAATGAAGCCAATTTGGTTGTTTTCTGGCAGACCTAAACGTTTGGTATATTCAGGTTTAAAGGTGTAAGTAACAGCGTCAATTTTACTAATTGCCTCTATTGCATTTTTAATCGGTTGTATGCCTTGTTTGAGATTGCGGTCGGAGGTCCAGGTTAGATTACCTGCTACATGTACTCTACCATTAAAATAACCTGCATATCCGCCAACGTTGTTGTATCCCCAGATGCCATAGCCACCACTGCCGGTATAACTTCTGCCGAATACACCCGTACCATTATTGTAATAGCTGTGTCCAATAATCGTCCAAGCTACTTCGGAGGTGTTTGCTTCGAGTGCGCCTTGTGGGGTAGTGACATTGACACCTACCCTGCCATTTCCACGAATCGTCATTACGTCGCGCCCAATGCCATTGCTTTTTGCATAAAAATTAAGCTGCGAATTGCCTGATGTGGCATTTGAATGTGCTGCGATATGCCAATAGTTGAGGTAATTATTGTTTGAGAACTGCATACGGGCGTAATCGGTAGCCTCATTTTCGGTAATAGCAAATTGCGTGTTGTTGTAAGCATTGGAGCTATTATGAAAAATCTCTAATTTGCCCCAAGCTGAGCTGCCAGATAAACCGATACCTACTTTGCTGGTAGAACTGGTTAGTGTGGCATTGCCAGAGGAGTTAGTCCATTGTGCGTTAAGTTGTGTGGAAACGAAACAAATTGCAATAGCAATAATGGCAGAATTGAATAAAGTTTTCATTTGGTCTTGTGATTAAATGATTAAAAAATTTGGTTTAAACTGAGTCATAAATATTCTGGAGTTGTTTATTTGTGTTGTTTGATTATGTATGTAACAAGAAGCTGCTTCGTAACCGATTCATATAAAGAAAATTATTATAATCATTAACCTCCCAAGATATCGCTGTCTTTTTAAGATATTTTAGTACATTTACGGCGGAAATATGAGCCTTTATTTTTACACAAAACAAGAAATAGTATGCTGAAAAAAGTATCTTATTTTGTTTATTATCGTCTAAGATGCGACAGAACACTCATAGACCCGGTTTGCACCACTCGCTACAGTTGTGTGCCTATTTATCTTTATTCTGTTAATTCCTAGCCCAAACTTGAAAACAACTACATTTAGCAAAAACATTTCGGATAATGAACTTATTCAGCGGTATCTCTTGACTCAAGATACCTCCGCTTTTGGTGTGTTGTATAAACGATACGCTAATAGGGTGTATTGCAAATGTATTACGCTGTTACGTGATGAAGGAGAAGCTCAAGATGCCATGCAGGACATTTTTATGAAAATATTTCTCAATCTTTCTGCATTCAGCGAAAAATCGAAATTCTCGACATGGATATACTCCATCAGCTACAACTACTGCATTGACTTGTTGCGAAAGAGAAAAAAGGACAAAGGGATATTTTCGGAAGAGATGGATAACCCACCCGATACTGTGGATGATGCCGATGATTACTTAATCTTAGAAATTGAAACAGAGCGGTTGCGAGTTATTTTAGATAAAATTCCAGAAGGTGATAGAGCCATCTTGATGATGAAATACCAAGACGAACTCTCTATCAGAGAAATTGCCGAGGCACTTGAAAAAACTGAAAGTGCCATAAAGATGAAGATAAAGCGTGCCAAAGAAAAAGCACAAACAATATATCAAGAACTATTTGCTGATACAATTATTTAAAACACTCCCGTTTCCAAACAAATTTAGTGTCTAATTAAACTGTATCTAAACGTATTTTCGCAATGAACAATTTTAAAAAATTCAATGAAGAAGAGGAAAATGCTCCAGATCCTCCTAAATCTATTGAAAAAAACATCCTGAAACAACTGTCAGCTGCACGAGGTATCGGCAGCGCAGTAGATTTAACATTTCCTAAAATGTTACGTACCATTATGCGTATTTTTGGAGCAAATGACGAAAAATGGGATTCTGAAAAGCAGCAACTTCCCCCTTCATCAATTCCTGATGACGAGCGTAACAATGGGCGTTAGAAACTTCAACTCTTGGCTATGTTGCCAAAAAACCAATATCAACTATTAACCTTATGTTCTTTTGTTTTATTTATGATTCACCCACATTACAGCAACTAACTAATCAATTTGTTGCAGGAGTGCCAAAAATAACTGGTGCACTCGTTATCGGTATCCTCGGTTGGTTGCTGAGTAAATTCGTATCAAGAAGTATCTACAAGTTTTTAACCCATTTAAAAATTGACCGCTACGCCGATCCGTTGCAAGAAGTAGAATTTATTCGCAAAGCAAATATTCGTATCAGCATCAGCAAAATACTTAGTAGTGCGGTTTATGGATTCCTGCTGCTTATTTTTTTGATTGCTGCCACTGATATTCTGAATTTGCCCGCACTATCAATCTTAATAAGCAATCTGTTAGCCTTCTTGCCAAATATTTTGGTCGCAATCATCACCTTAGGCATCGGTGCTTTTGCGGCAAATGCTTTGCAAAAGCTGGTTTATACCTCTTGTAAATCATTGGGTATTCCCTCTGCCGGAATCATATCCTCCGTACTATTTTATTTAGTTTTTATAACCGTAGTTGTAAGTGCGCTATCTCAGGCAGGCATAAATACCCAATTCATTCAATCCAATATATCAATAATCATTGGAGGCGCGGTTTTTGCATTTGCATTAAGTTACGGGTTGGCATCAAAAAACCTAATAACAAGTTTTATAACTTCATTTTATGCAAAAGAAAAATTTAAGGTCGGTGATAAAGTGACCATTGGCAATGTAACCGGTGTGGTGGATTCCATAGACAACACATCCATAACATTGGTAAATGATGCCGTAAAAATAATCATACCAATGAATAGGCTTTCTTCCGAAGTAATTCATGTCGAAAACTAGGAAACATTCAGCCTAAGTTGTTACTTGTATTAGAACAATTCGTATTTTAATAACATAACAAAATATCAATTTAGATAATCAAAAAAGTTTAACTATGTTAAAAAGGTATTCAACATTATTCGCACTAATTTTAGTATTTGTATTAAATACTTTCGCACAAGAAGCAGCCAAACCCGAACCAATACCTGATGGTTGGCGCAGAGGCGCAGGCTTGGGTATAGATTTCGCAGCACTTTCACAATTCAATCCTAAAGTGGGTGCCGGCGACGACCGCCTGGGGCTTGGTGGAAACCTTACCTACTTCGCAAATTATAAAAAAGGACGCTTCGCTTGGGATAACCTAACAGGTTTAATTTTAGGCGCACAAAAATTAGGAAAAGGATTGCTCCCCGGACAAACAAACAATATCAAAGTGCCTTGGCAAAAAAGTGCCGATGAACTTCGTCTTGACTCAAAAGCCGGCTACAAATTTTCTGAAAATTCTAAATTTTTCTACGCAGGTAACTTAATATTCGTCAGTCAGTTGCTAAAGTCCTACGGAGATAACACAAATTACTGGCAGTCAAAAGGTAACTACCTTTCTGATGTTTATAGTACCAACTCAATATTGTCAAAATTTATGTCTCCGGCATTTGTTACCCTATCACTCGGGGTTGATTACAAACCAACTCAAAAACTTTCTATCTACTATTCACCGGTAGCACTCAAATGGAACATTGTTCTTGATGATGAAATTGCAAGACGCGAGGCGATTGATAAAGATGGAAACGGCTTAGGTGCAAGCGTGTTTGGCAACAAATGGAAACGCAATGCAGACGGCTCCGTCACGTTTGGTAATGTACAAACAGGCTTTGGTTCATTATTGAAAATTGGTTACGATGACAAATTCTTAAATGAACGTGTAACATATTCATCACGCTTGAATTTGTTTACTGATTATTTCAACAACCCATTTACAGAAATTGATGTGGACTGGGCAAATAGTTTCGCATTCAATATCTATAAAGGCTTGCAATTAGGCGTAAACGCAAACGTATTCTATGATGACGATGTGTTCGTTCAAGTAACCGATAACGATGCGCCTGGCGGCATACGCGGTTTAGGAAAAAGAACAAGCGTAATTACGCAGTTCTTGGTAAAATATAATGTAGTGTTCTAAACACTATCTAACCAATATACTTAAAAGCGATGGGCGACAACTCATCGCTTTTTTTATTTCCACATTAAAACGAATGAGTATATTTGTGCTTAGTCATACATTACGAACCATAATAATAATATAAAATGAAAGCATATATTTTCCCAGGACAAGGCGCACAATTTGAAGGTATGGGCAACGACCTCTACTCCCATTCGGATAGTGCCAAGTCACTCTTCTATCATGCTAACCATTTGTTGGGTTATGACATCGCTGACATCATGAACAACGGCACTGCCGAAGATTTAAAGCAAACCAAAGTTACTCAACCCGCCATATTTTTACACTCCGTCATCAAAGCAACATTAGCTGGTGATGAGTTTCAACCCGATTTGGTAGCCGGGCATTCCTTAGGCGAATTTTCCGCATTAGTAGCTGCTGGCGTACTCTCTTTCGACCAAGGTTTATTGCTCGTTCAACAACGCGCATTAGCCATGCAAAAAGCCTGCGAGCTGCAACCCAGCACTATGGCAGCAATAGTAGGTTTAAAAGACGAAGAAGTAGAGCTTTTATGCCAACAAGCCGATGGAGAATTAGTCATTCCTGCCAACTATAATTGCCCCGGGCAATTAGTTGTATCCGGTACATTGCGTGGTGTAGAAATCGTTGTAGAAAAAGCCAAAGCAGCCGGAGCTTTACAAGCTGTTGTGCTGCAAGTCGGTGGCGCATTCCACTCTCCCCTGATGGAATCCGCACGCGAAGAATTAGCCGCAGCGATTGAAAAAACAACCTTCCTTCTTCCGCGTTGCCCTATATACCAAAATGTGGATGCCCAAGCACATATTGATCCTGAAACTATTAAACAAAACTTGGTGGCACAACTCACCGCACCGGTACGCTGGACGCAAACCGTGCAAAACATGATAGCTGCCGGCACTACTGAATTTATAGAAGTAGGTGGCAATGGCAAAGTGCTTTCAGGTATGGTAAAACGCATTGATAGAAAGTTTCCATTAAGTGTGTTGTAGTATTATTACCAACCCAATATCTTTTTCATTTTTGTATGAATGGCGGTGTTTTCGTAAATACCACTAAACTGGTTGGCTCCAGGTCCGAACGCAAAAACAGGAATCATCTCAGCAGTATGTCCTGTGGTGGTGAATGCTGCAATAATAGAATCTTGAGTAGATTCAGGTTGAATAGCAAAGCCGCCCGTTTCGTGGTCGGCGGTAACGATAACTAAAGTTTCGCCATTTCGAGCCGCCCAATCCAACACTTGCCCAATCACTATATCAAACTCCAACATTTCAGAAATAATATAATCTGCTTTATTGGCGTGTCCGCCCCAATCTATCTGAGAACCTTCAATCATCGCAAAAAAACCATTGCCATTCGATTCATGTAAATAATTAATTGTTTTCATGGTTGCTTGTGGCAGATAGTCGCGCCCCTGAACTACCGGAAGCGGGTCTTTGTCTGCAGTGAAGTAGCCAAACTTTTTCCCTTTCGGTATTTTTATCTGACTAATTTCTTCCTGCGTATAATCAAAAATAGTGTACCCTTTTTTTTGCAAAGCAGTTATCAAATTGCGATTGTCTTGTCGTCTATCAAAAAATTTTTTTCCGCCGCCTATAAAAATATCAATAGGCACGTTTAAAAAATCATTGGCAATTTCCTCATACATATTTCGATCTTTTTGGTGTGCCACAAAAGCAGCAGGTGTCGCGTGCACAATAGTAGAAGTTGCCACCATACCAGTAGCCAATCCGTGTTGAATAGCCTCCTCTAAAATTGTCTTACATGGTAGCGTATCTTTATTCATTCCTATTGAACCATTATACGTTTTGCAGCCGCACGAAAACGCCGTAGCTCCGGCAGCTGAATCTGTTACTAAATGACTGCTTGCGTTGCTTTTATGAATACCTGTTATCGGGAATCGCTCCAAGTTAAGCTTGCTGCCATTGCGATACATCGCCGCCGAAATTGCTGACATCCCCATGCCATCGCCAATCATCAGAATAATATTTTTTGGTTTGGCAGCCGTTGTTGGCAAAGCACCGATGATGCCCTGAGAGGGTACTTTTACTGCATTATTTTTTGATGTTTGACAAGCAAAAACAGACGTGAGAATTAGTAAGTACAGTAAGTTTTTCATAATTTTAAAAAAGTTATTTCATGCTTCAAAGATAAATATTTATCAACCCGATACCTAATTTTACAGAAACCAAAATGAGGAATGTCAAAAACTAAACATATCGACACTAATACACCAAAAGCTATTCGCAACCAATATGCAGATATGGGTGTGGATGCTTTTTACGAAAAGTATGGCGGCACTTACACCAACCCGCACCACGCACAAATTGTTGCGCTGTTAGCACAAAACGAACATCGCTTAGATTACAACAACGTATTGGATTTTTGCGCCGGTGGTGGCGAAGTAACGAAGGCGCTAACAATATTAGGATATAAAAATGTGTATGGTGCCGACCCTTTTACACACGAGCTGTATGAACAACAAACCAAGCTATCTTGCTACCGCGATAGTTTTGATGATGTTGTAAAGCAGCAAGCTGCGTGTTTTGAATATGCCCCGTTTTCGAGTATCATTTGTAGTTTTGCTATGCACCTCTGTCCGCAACGGCAATTATACAGCCTCGCTTTTGAACTGTTACAACATACCAAATCACTCGTCATCATTACACCCCACAAACGCCCCGCACTCGAACAATACGCTACATTTACCTTACTATTTGAAGATTTTGCTTTTACAGCACGCCAAAAGAAAGTTTATTTGAAAACTTATATAACGCATTAATAATCTGTATTTTATATGTACAACTTTATAAAAATATGTTTATATTTGTGTTTAACGAACGTTAATTTCAATAAATTTCTTACCCTAAAAATTCTTCTCCATAAAATATTTTAGATTTTTATCCCTGTTTTTATTCTGCACCCTGATTCATTTTAATTGTCGAAAAGATGATACCGAATTAATCAAACAAGCCGAAAATGCTACCCTGAATGTAACTACTCGTGATTACAACGAGCAAGACTGCGGTGCAATCCCTGAACTTTGTTTGCGATGTCTTTTCCCTCAAAATCCGAATGATGTAATTACACTTGTGCAACTTGATAATGGTGGCAGTATAGTTGGTGTGGACAATAACTACGTAAAATTAAAAATCGGCACTTCTGAATACTACGTATTCCCCGCAAATTATTTCGGATATGGCAGCGATGAGTTTTTCATCCTATCGGCAACGGAAAGTTACATCATTTCAAATAAACACGACGATTATTTGGAATCCAAAGCACTTGATGAAGACCTGCCGGAAGCCATTGAAAAATTTGAGCAACTAAATTTTCAATCCTTTAAAGATGGGCAATTAACTATATCAGGGTTACAACAACTCTTTGGCGGGTCTGTGACCAAACAAGGTGCAAATTTCACCATAGAGTTGCCTTCTACTACTGCACTTTTTGAATCTTCGGATTTTAAGATTTACAACCCGTGTCAGGGTGTATCCATGGTAACACTGGTGAATCGCTACAAACAAGTATTGGGACTAAACAACCCACACATAAATTTTGAGCAAATTATTGAAGCTGCTATAACCACTTGCACTCCGATTAATTTTGATCCTCGCTCCTCTTGCCTCGATACCCGATGTGTGGTAAATAATATTCTTGCAGACCCCGAAATTGCGGGTTCTACTCACTCCCCGTATATTATTAAATTAAATTATTTGAAAGCACTACTAAAAATTAATGCTGAAGATTATGATTGGCTGTATGACAAAATTTTAGAACTTGACGATCTAATCGTTAGCATGATAGATGAAACTTACAGTTCTCTCAATATAACGTCAAATAATACTGCTTGTGGGTTAATTGATTGTTCTCGCAAGGGAGCAATCAATGCTTATATTAAATCTTATATTCAAGGACAACCCATCAATAATTACGCTGAATTAATTGAATTTACGGAGCTACTTTATTGTAATAATGTACAACTTTATGAAACTCTTTATGACAGAATTGGAGAGGTTTTTAATATCGTTGGATCTTCTTGTACAGGGCTAATTTCGAGTGATGAATTCGAAGATTGTATTTACAGAACATTGGCATTGGAAAAGCATAATCAACTTTTAGCAACATATCCAGAATATGCAAGTTCCAATATAAATGTTAATGCTTTTATAAACCAATATGGGGCTCAAAAATATTATTTGACCACTATTTTTTATGAAGCATTTATGGAGGAAATCCAAACTCCTCCTAATGACCCCTACGAGTGGCAATTAATGATGGAAGTTTTTAGAGTGGAAATTTTTCCAATATTATTAACTTTCACTCCATACATTGGAGATTTTATTGATGCCTATAATGACTTTAATGACGGCAATTATTTTATGGCCAGTTTTAGCCTGCTGAGTGCAGCATTGCCTTATAACGAAGTAATAAAGGCTATTGAAAAATCAGATGATATTAAGAAAGCCTATAAAATATGGAAGTCTGCTAAAGCAGTATATTTTAATATTTGGAATGCCGGAGGGCAAAAAATTTTTAATAATATACCTACAGACTGGCGTAATACAACAACGAAAAAGTTTTTTAGCCCGACTTCAACAAGTAAAGGATTTCAATGGTTTAATCCAAATAACAATCATCATCATATAAGAGCAATGCAGGGAGACATTAATTCCTCTTTTCCTAATTCACAGAACCCTTATGTACGTTTGTTTAAAGATGATTGGCGAGATAAATTTGGGAATATTGTAAATCCTAGTGATTATCCGTTGGGAGAAGCAGATCCTGCTTTTAACGCTTTGACACACATTCCCATATCTCAAATAACCGAGCAGCAAATAATTAATTTTTTAAATCTATGAAAAAACAGGAAAATTCAGGAGATTATGCTAGATACCGTCATATTTACTATTGGCTTAAAGGCTTAATTCATCAACCAATAAGTTGGTTTATTAATTTAAATACAGAAGGTATTTATGAAGACATTTTCATTGAAGAGTATATTGCCAATGAATGGGGTAGTAATATTCTCCAAAAAGATTTAGACGCTAATTTCAAACGATTACTATCGGATATACTAATCGTATATAACTCTCTACCAAATGCACAGAATTATAATGTTAATGAAAAGAAGTTACAAAAAATGCTAAAAACACAAGGGTTATTCGATAAAATTAGTGCAATTATACCTGAGTTAGAATTAGCGTTTAAGGAGCTAAATTATGATATTGTAAACAATCAAGAGATAAAATAACACCGTAATTTACCACTACCCGAAGCCGCAACTTCGGGTAGTTTTTTACGTCTTATATATTACAATAAAAACTAAATTAAAAACAGATATGATACGCAGTTTAATAAAATTAGCCGCTATGTTGGTAATTGGGGTGTTGGTATATAATTATTTCTTCGGCAACACTACCGAAAAGGAGCAATCCAGAAAAATATTTGGCGAAACCAAACAATTATTTCAGTCCGTTACTGGGCTGGTGCGCGAGGAAAAAGATAAATACGATGCCGGAAAATACGATAAAGCATTAGACCGCATCGGCAATATCTATGATGATTTAGCCGCAAAAGCAAAAACTATCAATGATGCCAACCTATTGGATAAGGTGACGGATTTAGAAAAAAAACGTTCAGATTTAAAAACTAAAATTGATTATCTGAACGATAAAATGGTAAATTCGGCTAATAAGAAAAATAAAAAAGTTACTGCCGAACAAGAAGCAAATAAAGCAGACATCAAAGATGATCTTCAAAGCTTACTCGACGAAACACAAGCCGTAATGAATGGTATCGAGTAAACAATTTTACTGACACTTCGGGCTGACAATCAATATATTAGCACGCTGTTGATGGATTTAACAACTACGCTACCTACCGCATAAATATTACCTTGCCAGTAAATGAGTGTTTATTATCATCTTGTATGGTATAAATATACAGTCCGTTGGCAGGGAGTAAAAATCCCAAATCAACACGCCCATCCTGTAGAATAGGAAACGTACTTAAGCATTTTCCCGTCAAGTCGTACAGCCCAAATGAGCCATTCAGGGTTGTCGCCGGTAATCCGGTAATTTGAACGGATTGTGTTGTAACCGGATTCGTAACCGTTACATGCCCAATATGAATAAAAACCGTTTGGATGTCCGAGTAATAATAGTCACCATTGCTATCCAATACTTTCAACCGATAATAACTTTCTCCATCCAAGGGGTACTCATCCGTATAGCTATACGAGGTCATTTGTTCGCCTATACCCGTTGCCGGTAACGTTGCTAAATCTACAAACGAAAGTTTATCGCTGCTGCGCTGAACAATATATGCAATACAACTTTCGTAGGATGTTTGCCACTGTGCCAATACTTTGCTATTTTGATACGCAACGTCGAATTGATGAATCGTTACGGGCAAAAAGGCATCGTTGCGCGTGTACCAAATCGGCGATGTAAAAATGGTATCGCCATCGGGTTGTACAATAACTGCATAATAATAATAGCTACTATTATTGGAAATAGAATGGGTGTAGGAAAGTGTATTTTGGTTGCTATTAGATGTAAGAATGGTTGCATTGGTGCCACTCCCTGGTACGCCATATTTAATAAAAATCTTACTGACATTTTCAGCATTGCCATCTGTAACGGCAATTTGTAATGTGGGGTTTCCTGCATTAACGAATACGCTACCCATCGGGTGCGTTGCAATGGTATAATTTACGATGGCATTACAATCGTCCGAAGCATAAAACCGATTACTGCGAAAAGCGTCAATGACGTTGGTACGAGTTAATGACGATACTAATACTACCGTTCGCCCGGAGGTGTGATGACCCAACGTTGTATTATGATCGTCGTGATCAATGAGTGGCCCCACATGATAGCCTTTAGCTAACAACCGTTGATAATACGGTTCATAGTTGGTATTTGGAGAATCAGAATAAGTTGTGTTGGTCGAAAAAGCAGGTCCATTTCGCATACATGTACCTACGAGTGCATTATCAATTGTAGCGTTGTATGCGTGCGTAGTTGCCAAGCTTTGGAAGTCGCTGTTGCTTGGATGTGCCAATGTAGTAAAAGCATCAGGCGTAGCTGCTACTTTTATAAAGAGCGAGTCGTAATTATCAATGGTATTATATATGTCGTAGTTCCCTGACTCCCAGCCAATCAGGTTGGGCACACCATACACTAATACGTGTCCACCTTGCGAGATAACCCCCCATTCGTAGCCATATAAAGCAACAAAACTACCATCAACATTGGCAGCATCAGCATGCATGAGCCCTGTATGAAAATCTTCCAAGTCCATGCCTGCTAACGAGTGGTTATGGTCGGAAATACCTAAAAAATCCATACACAAAGCAGTATTAGCATAGTCGTAATCCTCCATAGGCGTACTAAGGTTAGATGTTAGACTATCAGCATTACCATCTGAATAACCAGAATGTGAATGGATGTTACCATAATAAGGATTATAAGATTGGGCAATTATGTTGGTATAATTTAAACAGGTTAGATTTAGTAGGATTACAAGTAAGCAATAGTGTAATAGTTGTTGCATAAGTTAGAATAATGTATATAAAATGGTTTTCCAAAAGAGGTGGTTATATTCGAGTAAAATAAACAAAAGCCGACAAATGTATGGTAATTATTTTATTTCTAATAGTTGGCTAATTGCTATTAACTGAAAAGTAGTGTTAAATTTAGTAATAGCACATCTTTGTTGGTCATGTAAAGAATAATAATTATTTTGAGCGGGCAAAACTCGCCACATTACAGCATGAATCGAATAGACTGGATTATCCTTTTTTGCACGCTGTCATTTATTGTAATATACGGCGTCTGGAAAACTCGCCACGCAGGCCGCGAAATGGAAGGCTTTTTAGTCGGCAATCGTCAAATGCAGTGGTGGGTAGTGGGGTTGTCCATCATGGCAACGCAAGCAAGTGCCATCACGTTTCTATCCACTCCCGGACAAGCCTACGAGGATGGGATGCGCTTTCTGCAATTCTATTTCGGCTTACCGATAGCTATGATTATCTTGTCCGTAGCAGTTATTCCTATCTATTATAAACTAAAAATATATACCGCCTATGAGTACCTCGAATCGCGGTTTGACCTAAAAACGCGCACGCTGACAGCACTGCTGTTTTTGATACAACGCGGCTTGGCAGCCGGCTTGACGCTCTATGCACCAGCAATTATTTTATCCACAATATTAGGGTGGGATTTATCAAAAATCATTGGCATCATCGGTGCGTTGGTGGTTATATATGTTACGGTAGGTGGCTCGGCAGCTGTGAGCCAAACGCATAAGCAACAAATGGCGGTCATTTGGTTCGGAATGTTAAGTGCGTTTGTAGTATTACTCCTCAAACTGCCCGATGGCATCACATTTTCAAAGGCAGTGACGATTGCTCAAACTGCGGGCAAAATGAATATTTTAGATTTCAAATTCGATTTATCTACGCGATACAACGTATGGTCAGGCATTATCGGCGGTACATTTTTATTTTTGTCCTACTTCGGGACCGACCAATCACAGGTTGGACGTTATCTATCGGGTGTATCTGAGAAAGTAGCCAAAATGGGTTTTGTGATGAACGGTATTTTGAAAATACCAATGCATTTTATCATCCTGGTTATCGGCGTAATGGTACATGTATT
>JAGOHC010000181.1 GCA_017996375.1 Saprospiraceae bacterium
TATAACAAAGCTCATTCCCCGCAAAACACACACCATACACAGCACGGTTAAATTTACGTTTCCGAGCGATTATTTTCAATTTTCCCCAAAACCCACTTGATTTTTATCACAAAAAACAAAACATATCCGTCTATTTTTTGTATTTTTCTTGATATGTAATTAAAAAATATATGTTTGTATTGATATTTACTACAAAACAGAAATCTAATGACCGTAACTTTGCAGTATGTTTAAAAAAGGGATAAAAACAAGCAGTTATAATTTTTTTTAAGAGTAGTCACCATTGTATAAACCAGAAACAGTAACACAAAAAACATATTTTTATCGGTATGTGGGGGGCGAGTTGTCAGCATTACAAAAGTGCATTTCTACATTTTTTTTGAACAACGAGCCCGCTATTTACCACAAGCGCTATAACTAAAACCTTTTATTTTTACGTGCACTTGTTTTCAAAGCAAGTTGCTAATTATTTAGACAGTTCGTTAAATAGTTTTTTCAAACACGGTTGGGGCTGTATATGGTTATTTAGCAATTAGCTTACCCGTGGCGATGCGCCCTTGCATATCCAAAATGCGGAAGAAATAAATTCCGCTCAACAATCTTTTTCGCGGAATATCAAACTGATTGTCAGCAGCAGTAAATTGCTGTATCAACACGCCGTTAGCATTATACAAATAAAAACTATAGGCATTAGTATTAACGGGTAGTTCAAAATGTACGCTTTCGCTAAATGGATTCGGGTAGGCGCGATATGCCAACGTATTGACAACATCGTGCGTACTAACAACCTCTACAAAATCTCTACCAATGATGTGATATGTTTCGTTGGTAATAACGGGGTCGTTGCCATCAAAATAAATAGCTGCCGAATTTTTTATGACCTCACCAATAGCGTTTTCCGCTTTTTGCGAAATGCGATATTTCACATACCCGTGCGAAGCAGCTTCGTTCACAAAGCTATCCGGCAACAAGATGTTTTCGAAAGTGAACACTAATATATTGCTACTGTCAATACTGAATCTGTACGGGTGGCTCGACACACTCGGATATACCGTTTCTACATTTACCAGATTGGAAAGTGTATCGCGCACCACCACCAAGAAAGCCGTGTCGTTTCCGGTATTCTGAAAATTAATTTGATATTCAATATCTGTGTTTGGCTCAATATAATGTTCTTCGCGGTAGCCAGTCGGCGATGCTAATTTTTCGTTCGGGTCGTAAGAACCTATAATTGGTTTACAATCAATATCAAGGTAAGGGTCTGCATCGTTTGGTGAAAACATATTCATGAAACCTGTACTGAAGCCTCCCGCGCCGTTTGTACCCCACCCTTCGATAGCAATCGTAGGGCTGTTATTGCCCGGATGATACTCCTCTTGCTCGGCAATCATGCGATAAGTAGAGCCGTTTGCCGGAACAGCTACACTAATCGAATCGCCGGCATCTAATTGGAAGGAATCAAAAATATACATCACATCATCTTCAATGACGAAGTAGTTTTTCTCAGCAGCCATATCGCCCGTACCAACATTCTTCAATGTGAAATGGATAGAATCTGTACAATTTGTTGTTAGCTGCACACTTGCACCTGACCATAGCGGATTAAAAACACAAGCCGTATCAGGAAAGATATGTGCTTCCGCACAATGGGTAGAGCTGAGTACTGCACTACAATTAATAAACGCATTGAATGAAAAGCTGCCGCAAGTTCCTACATCAACTGTACCAATATTGAAACGATAAACATTATTCCCTAAATTGGTATAGGTTTGAGTGCTTCCGGTTATTGAATATACGGCATCTAATGTTACATCAATATGCGCTCCGGTAGCTACTACGGTGCCATTGTTGCAATAGTAAACATTATAATAATTTGTATTGCAACGGCGTAAAAACGGGACGCTAATATCTACCGTCATCAGCGGACAATCCACGATGGCTTGATAGGGTATATCAAGGGTATCTAAATCTCCAATAGGGGAGGAGTTTACAAAATAGCTGCTTTGGCAATACTGCCAAAAATTGTTGTTCAACGGAGGCAGTAGCATTAGCTCATAAGTGCCAGTATCTGTGTGTATTATATAACTGCCGGAACTGTTGGCAAGGGCATAGCGCACGTCCGTACCTTTAGCGGCTCTTACGCGCCAGCCTGCATTTCCTGTTTCACCGACCGATAATGAACAATCATCGTTTGTGTCATTATACACCTTACCGACAATTTGTGAGCGGTTACTTTGAAACTGCGTAGTACACGTGGCGGAACAACCAGCAGCATCCAATACGGTAACAGTATATGCGCCACTCGGCAAATCCGTTTGGGCTTGCGTGGTAGCACCATTGCTCCAATTGAAAGTATAAGGCGTTGTGCCACCGAATGCCTCTACGTTTACACCATTATTTACAGAGTAACACTGTAAAAACACTTGAACAGAATCCCAAACGGTATAAGTAAATAATTGGCTGCACCCAATGGCATCGGTGATGGTAACAGAATACGTTCCTGCTGCTGCTTCGGGAATTACGGGACCCGTCCAGCCGTTTGGTGTCCAATTATACGAAAAAGGTGGTGTGCCTTCTGAAACGCTTAAAGTGATACTGCCTAAATCTGAACAACTTGCATATTCAATGGTAGGTACTACTACAAAGTTACAAGCCGGATTATTGACGATGCTCGTGCAATATGCAGCACATCCGGTATTTACACTTGTAACGGTAATACTGTATGCTCCAGCGGATAAGTTTGTAATAGTAGCAAAAGGATTTGTTGAAAACATAGAGCCACTTGTTGGCCCTCCCCAAATAATTTCATACCCTGAGCTGGGTGGATTTTGCCCGCCTGCAATACTTACAAATATGCTGCCATCGCTACCCCCTACGGTTGTTACATTCGTCGAACTACAATTGGCTTGCAAAACAGGTAATTGTAGTTGTGTAATGGTAATGCAAGAAGTCTCCGAACAACCATTCATATCTGTCACAACTAAACAATAAGTGCCAGGACAAAAATTGGAAACTACAGGATTAGAAGCTGTACTTGTAAAATTGCAAGGACCTGACCAATTGTACGTAAATGGTCCTCCAATTGTACCCGGAACACTACTAATAAGTTGAAACTGACCGAAGCAATCAAGCGGAGTAGTAGCTATTGCAATTTGAGATGGTGGTAACGTGTTAGTTACTGTAAAAGCTGCAGTGCTTGTAACGTTGTTCATATCTGTTACCGTAACAAAATAAGTACCCCCAGATAAATTTAATTGATCTTCGGTAGTTGTGCCATTACTCCAGACATAATAATATGTACCGAAAGGAATGGGGGTTACATTAATACTACCATTAGCCTGCCCGCAAGTTGCATTTGTGACTTGGCCTACGACTTCAAAGTTAGGTGATGCTGTAACATTTGCAGTGCATTGGCTAGTACAATTGTTGTTGGTTGGATCTGCCAAAATAATTTCATACGTGCCTTCTGCCAAATTAGTAAAAGTGTGTGGCAAGGCAGGTATGAATACAGATACGCCATTGATTGTGCCATTAAATGGACCAACACTTGGGAAAATTGATATTACTGAGATGCTGCCATCGCTGGCACCACTCGCGGAAACGGTAGAAAACGAACAGGAAATTTCAAATGCTATATTTTCCACAAAAAAATTGCTCGCCGCTACTACTATATTCGATGAATTAACAACAGAAACAGAATAAGCACCGGGCGAAAGGTTAATTTGGTCTTCTGTCACGCTGCCGTTATTCCATAGATAAGTATAATTATCTGCTGGCGTAACCGTGATGTCAATAGCACCATTCCATTGCCCTTGGCAGTCTGTGTTTGGCGTAACTTGTCCGGTTACTGTAGCACCTCCAGAATTAGAAACCGTGCTTGAGCAAGTAGCGGAACAAGCATTGGTTGCATCAGTGACGGTTATCATGTAAGTTCCGCCATTTCCAACTTGGATGGTAGTTGTTGCAGGGACATTGTTGAGTGATGTAAAAAAACCATTTGAACATAGTACAGAAAGCGGAAAAGTGGCATTAGGCGTAGCTGTAACATCGACGACAATAGCTCCTCCGTTTCCTCCTTGTGAAGGGAAAGCGGTACAGTTAACATTTAAGCATTGTGCTTGTAGAGTTTGCGTGAGCAAGCAACAAACAAACAACTGCATGATTAGTTGGCGGATAAGGCGATAATGGCAGTTCATTTTACGTGATTTTAGTTGTTCTGAACGAATATTTCTTTAGAAATTAATCAGCATTTTGTGCAGTAATTTCTATCACATTACAAAGATGATTTGATAATTGTTTTTATTCAAGGACAAATTTTGGCATTTGTAAAAATATATTTATGTTAAAATTTAAATAATAATTTGATAATCAATGTATTAATATTTTTTTTATAAAAAAAATATTTTTATAAATAATTTTATTTACTGATAAATTTACTTGTTTTATTGTTTTTAGTACTAAAAAGTATATAATAT
>JAGOHC010000033.1 GCA_017996375.1 Saprospiraceae bacterium
GAAGTATATTATAAAAATGACCTTCTCATCAAACAACCTTCAACTGAATTTCAGGAAGCATCTCAAAATTTTGTACTTCAATCAAACCTTCCTAACCCATCCGAAAAGAGCTGGCGTAATACCATCAACTTGTTGGAGTCTACTGCCCAGTTTGCTGTTGCAGGAATGATTCATTGTTGGCTCATGGATGCCACGAACCCCAACGTATGCGTTCAATATGTGGCGATATATCCGAATAGCGATAAGGAGGTTGTTCAAAATTATCTCCAAGCATTGGCATTATTGCAAGATGACAATAAGAAAGAAGCAATTCAATATTTTGATAAAACCATTGACCGTTTCTCAAAGCACTCCTTTGCATTTGAACGCAGAGGATATACAAATTACTTATTGGGTAATGACGATGCTGCCCTCGATGATTTTTGCAAGGCAATAGCATTTAATAATGAACTCCCAGAAGCACACGTAGGCAAAGCGATGATCTTGCTACGCAGAGGCGAAAAACAAGAGGCTATTGCCGAAATTATGCAAGCTATTCAGGCAACCATTCCGCAAGATTGGGTATATTGGCGTGCAAGATTGATTAAAGCGGATTGCAATATGATGGATGGCAATTATGCAGATGCCGTTGCTGACCTGAAATATTTTACAAAAAGAAAATTTGCTGCACACGATCCAAACAATGAATGGCGTAAATATGCGTTCTATAAACACGCGGTTGCGCTCATGCACCTGCACGATTACACAAATGCAGAGCTGGCAATTAATAGTTGTCTGGAGATTGAAAAAGGCAGAGGTGACATACCAACATTAGATGTGCTGCAAAATATGAGAATTGAGATTGCTGCACAACCGAAAAAAGTTGTCAAAACGGCTACCAACAAAAAAACAATGCAACCGGTGTAGCACAATACGTTAGTTTCTCAACTAAATAAAATAATGAGAGGTTGGAGTTTTTCAAAATGGACGGGTAACCCACAGGGTTCTGTCTTCGACAAATTATTCGACATTTTCAAGGAACTTTTGGTTTACACAAATGGAAACGTAGATGAAGCGATTTCGTGGCTCACCGAATTGGATAAAGAATATAACCTTACCTCGCCCGATTACGGCATCTCCGACTTTATTGAAGAATTAAAAGTACGAGGTTACTTACAACAGCATAAACAACAGCGCGGACTTGGCTTGTCGCCTTCCTCCAAAATGGATTTGGCTATTCGCCGAAAAGCACTTGACGATTTATTTGGTCAGATAAAAAAAGCTAAGTCAGGTAATCACAACACCCTCAACACAGGAAATGGCGATGAATTTACAAGTGATGTAAAGCCATTTGAATATGGCGATAAATTAGAGCATATTGCCATTACTAACACCATCCGCAATGCACAGATTAATCATGGCATTGATGATTTCCAACTGACAAATAATGACGTAGAATTATACGAAACCTTCTTCCAAAGTCAGATGAGTACAGTGTTGATGATTGATATTTCGCACTCTATGATTTTGTACGGCGAAGATCGCATTACACCTGCCAAAAAAGTTGCCATGGCACTCTCCGAACTCATCATGACGCGCTATCCAAAAGATACATTAGATATAATAGTTTTTGGAAATGATGCGTGGCAAATTGAAGTTAAGGATTTGCCCTATCTGCAAGTAGGACCCTACCACACTAACACTGTTGCCGGATTAGAGTTAGCTATGAATTTGTTGCGTAAACGCAAGAACCCGAACAAGCAAATTTTTATGGTTACAGATGGTAAACCAACCTGTATAAAAAGAGGCAAAGAGTATTACAAAAATAGTTGGGGGTTGGATAAATTAATCATTCGGCGTACGCTCAATTTGGCGCAGCAATGCCGCAAGTTGCACATACCGATAACTACTTTTATGATTGCAGACGACCCTTATTTGATAGAGTTCATTAACCAATTTACGGCAGCCAATAATGGAAAGGCATTTTATAGTAGTTTGCAAGGATTAGGCGAATTTATTTTTCAAGATTATAAAGCGAACAAACTAAAGAAGCGATAAAAAAAGCCCCCCATAGAATTACAACTATGAAGGGCAGCGATTAAAGAAACGGTTATAAACTTGGGGGAAATTTATATGTATATAATAAACCAATAAGTGTGCCAAAAAATACCCTAAATAGTGTAATTATTATTAATAAAAATATGTAAATAGGAGATAATTAGCGTGTTATATTGATAAAAAAAAATCATAGAAAAAATTAACATTTTAGTGAATCCCTTAATCTGTTGCATTTTTTATTTTATAGGTTTCATATTGTTTTGCGAATGAAAACAACTCACTTTCTTGCCATTTATTTGCCATAAATTGAATACCAATCGGCATCCCATTTTTATCCTTCCCTATCGGGAAACAAATTGCTGGTAAGCCAGTCATATTCGCCTGAACTGTAAATATATCAGCAAAATACATGGCAACAGGGTCATCACTTTTTTCACCAATATTCCATGCAGGTATCGGCGAAGCAGGTGTTAGAATAAAATCATATTGTTCAAGGATAGACAACGTTTGTTCTTGTATTAATCGGCGAACTTTTTGCGCTTTTGTATAGTAAGCATCATAATATCCACTACTCAACACAAATGCACCCAGCATAATGCGTCGCTTTACTTCAGCACTGAAACCTTCGGTACGTGATAAGGTGTAAACTTCCTCTAAGTTTTTTGCATCCTCATGTCGATAGCCATAGCGAATGCCATCATAGCGCGATAGGTTGGAGGAGGCTTCGGCGGTAGTCAAAACATAATAGGCAGGTATAATATAATTCAATAAATCGAATGGCATCGCTTCAACGGAATGCCCATCAGTTTTTAACTGCTTGATAAATTGCAGCGTTACATTTCGGATGGAATCATCCATAGCTGCATTGTTTAATGCAGTATCAAAATAGGCGATTTTAAGTTTATTATTAGCTGCATTGTCAGTATATTTTACTGGAGGTTGCATACTGGCTGTGCTGTCATAATCGTCAGAACCACTCATTATTTCCAATAACAACGCCGCATCATCAATGCTATGAGTAAGCGTGCCGATTTGGTCAAAAGATGAAGCATAAGCTAACAGCCCATAGCGTGAGATTCGCCCATATGTTGGTTTCATACCTACTACGCCACAGAACGCTGCAGGCTGCCTCACCGAGCCACCTGTATCACTTCCCAAAGCTGCCAAACAGGTATCGGCTTGTATAGAAACGGCGGCACCACCGGATGAGCCACCCGGCACTTTGTCGGGATCGAGTGCGTTGTGTGTAGCACCATAAAAAGAATTATCGTTGGCACTGCCCATTGCAAATTGGTCGCAGTTGGTTCGCCCGATGATGATGGCGTCTTCGTCTAAGAGGCGTTGGAGCGCAGAAGCAGTATATACTGAAGTGAAATTTTCTAATATCTTAGAGGCAGCCGAAACCTTATGTTGTGCGAAACAAATAACATCTTTAATAGATATAACAGCACCGGCAAGTCGCCCCACAGTTGTAGGGTTTTCGCTCAATCGTTTGTCTAAAGCAATAGCCTTTTTGAGTGCCTCCTCTTCAAAAACTTCGATGTAAATATTTAGGTTTTGTGTGGCTGATATTTGATGTAAATAGTGGCGTACTAATGCTTCTACACTTATTTTTTTTGCAGATAAATCTTGTTGAATGGCACTAAGGTTGGCGTACTTTGGCGGTGGTAGTTTTTTTAACATATTGAAAGATTTTCACCCTAAAAAGATGTTGCTATATGTCACTTCAAAACAATTCTTTTGTTTCGTTTTCGATACTGCGAAGTTTCTCCTTACAAAAAGTGATGAGTTCGGCGGCGCGTTTTGATTTAACAATCATATCATCAATGGATATAGTTTGTTGCTGTAAGGCATCCAAGATTGCTTGCAGTTCACTCATCGCAGCATCATAGGTTAGCGTTGTTTTTTTCATTTTTATAGAAATAAAAAACCTGATAAATATCAGCATCTATCAGGCAGGGATTGAATATGATAGAGAGGTTAATTACTGTGTCAGTAATTGTGTTTCAGCGGCACCTCCTTGACTAACCACAACAGCGGATATTATACAGAGTATAAAAAGGGCTGCTGCTAAGTACCAAGTTAATTTCTCAACAAAATCTGTTGATTGTGCTGCACCAAATAATTGATTGGCACCTTGTCCGCCAAAGGTAGAGTCAACGCCGCCACCTTTAGGGTTTTGAATGAGGATAATGAGCATTAATAGTAGAGAAACTATTAAAATCAATATAGCAAGTAGATTTAACATGACGAATTTGTATTTTTACTGTATTAGCAATTAATCTTTATTGAGTTTTTTACTCAAAACTTCAATTTTGGTTGCAAAGAAACTACTTTTTTCGGGAAAAAGCAATAGTAATTTTTCATACATCCGTATTGCTTTGTCCCATCTGCCTTGTTTTTCGAGTAATTGTGCGAGTGTTTCGGTTGCGATGTCGCCATCTTCTTGTAAACTTTGTTTGGCTAATTGTTTTGCGATGCTGGGTGAATCTGATTTTTCGACAGGCTTTTCTGTGTTTTGATTTTTGGTGTTTTTTATAGTATCGGATTCGGGTTGCGTACTCGTTTTTTTGGCGACAGGCTTTAGTTGTCTAAGCCAACTGCTGAATGCGGATTTTGGTGCTGTGTTTGTTTGTATTATTGTTTCTTTTTGTGTGGAAACGATTTCACCTTTTTCAATAATTTCAGTTTCAATAACTTGTTGTTCTGCTTTTGGAGTAGGTTGGATGTTCGTTGCTGCAATAGGTTCCTGTTCGTCAGTAATTAACCGCTCTAAAAGCGAGCTCGCTTGCAGCTGAATTTCATCTTCATCAATGGATATTTCTGAAAGAGAATGAATGGAAGTTTCAGTTATAATTTTTTCTGCGGGTGCTATAATTGCTTTCTCATCATCAGGGTAAGAGAGTGCAGTTGCTGAAAACGCGGTGGCTTCATCTGTAACGTGCAACGGCTCAGGCGCTGTTTTATGTTCTTGTTCACCTACCTCATCATCAGATTTTTCTTCTTTTATATACCTGAATTTTATGGTGTTTTGAAATAAAAAATTTCTATCCATACTAAAAGCTGCGGCATCGTGGAGTAGTTCTTCGTATTCGTGCATTTGTTCGATAGCGCTTTTTTGCAACAATAATACGCGCAAGTTCTGACAATAAGGAAACGCACTTACCATTGCTTGCAGGTCGGCGAACCGGACGTTTTCAAGGCATCTGGGTTCTTTCAGTAATAAAATAAAATCTTCGGTTTGCATACAATGTCAGTTGTTACCAATTCGTAAAAGCTTTATTAAAAATATCTTCAACTAACTGCTTATTTATATTCTTGATGAGGTCATCTTGCACGTTCAGGAGGTTTTCTGTGGTGGCAAAATCATTAAAAAACTTAAACGTGTTTGTCCAGTTTTCTTTTTGATTTTTGTTATTTACATAATCCACCTTCACAGCAATCTCCAACCGATTAAACGCAGTAGTTTCACCAGCTTGTGGGGCAACGTAACTTACTCTGTAATCGGATATAATGCCCGAAAATTCCACATCGGGTTCTGCGTCATTATATATCAAACGCGATTCATTGCGGATTTTGTTGCGTAATGCCTCCGTAAATTCAATGCTTAATGTAGGCACAACGTTAGGGGCTTTATTTTCAAAAACTTTTACGTAAAACGTTTTTACATCGGGCGAAATACTTGTTCCTTTAAACGAATAGCATCCGCTTGATAGCAGTAAAAAAAATAAAAGTACATTACTAATTACACGCATATTTTTTGTCTATTACTTAATTGCCTATTACCTTCCTGCTTTTTGTTTAATTATCATATCCGAAATACTTGAGTTGTCGCTCGTCATCGCGCCAATTATCTTTCACTTTAACGAACAGTTCTAGAAATACTTTTGACTCCAAAAACACCTCAATATCCTTACGTGCGTTAGTACCTAATTTTTTCATTAACATTCCATCTTTACCTAACAGAATAGGTTTTTGTGATTGACGTTCAACGTAAATAATTGCTGCAATTCGCACCAATGGTTCGCCGATATTGGTAGTCGTTTCTTTATACGATTCTATAATTACCTCGGTAGAGTAGGGTATTTCTTGATGGTATAACAGCAGTATCTTTTCGCGGATAATTTCTGACACAAAAAAGCGCTCCGGTCGGTCAGTAAGTTGATCTTTTGGATAAAAAGGTTCACCTTCCGGCAAATATTGTAGAATAGTCGGGATGATGGTATTCGTGTTTGTTTTGTGCAAGGCTGAAATCTGTAATACTGCTTTGAAATTAAGTTGACTTGTCCAATTTTCGATAATCGGAGTTAACTTTTCAGGGCTTACAGTATCTATTTTATTGATGAGCAATAATGCTGGAATTTTCGTATTTTTCAATCGTTTGATTAATGGATTTTGTTCATCAAAAACTTCGTCAGGTGTGATGAGTAGCAACAGTACATCTGCATCTTCAAATGCTGAAAATACATAATCGTTCATGGCATTTTGCATCTTGTAGGATGGCTTCTCTATAATGCCGGGCGTATCGGAAAATACTATCTGATAGTGCGTTTCATTAACGATACCGATAATGCGTTTGCGCGTAGTTTGTGGTTTGTGTGTAATAGCAGACATTCGCTCGCCGACCAACACATTCATTAGTGTTGATTTACCGGCGTTGGGTTTCCCGATGATATTCACAAATCCTGATTGGTGCACGTAAGTAATTTTAAAGCTATTAGAACATTAGGCCACAAATGTAACAAAAAAAGCGAAGTTGTTGCGATGTAAAAACAATAGCTTTTTATTAATATTTCACCTAATTTTATCTTGCTTTAATAATTGGTTTCACCTGCTGTAACGACAAATTTTGCAGACGAACATAATAAATACCTGCCGGCAAATCTTCTGAATCAAAAGTGACGGTGTGTGTGCCTTGCGGGAAATTTCCTTGGGCGAGGGTACGGATGTTGCGTCCATGAGTGTTGAAAATCTGCACTGTAGTAAAACCGCCTAAGCTCAAAAACTCAATACTGATAGAAGTGACAAACGGATTTGGGTAGGGGCGAACCAATACCGTACCGCCTTTTACGTTGTAATCGTGTACGCTAGAGGAAATACAACTTGTACCACTGTTAAATATTGGTAGCGTTGGGAAGTTTTGCAACATAGAAATAGGTAAATCTTGCTCTGGTACGCAGAACCAATCTTTTAATAGGGTATTGTAAACACTACGAAAATCATATTGCATCGGGATATTGTCATCCACGCTAGTATTGTTTGGTATGAATGGGTTACTCCCTAAAATCCCTCCCTGTACATTTTCACCGATAATGAATAAAGGCGCAGCCGTGCCGTGGTCTGTCCCTAAGCTAAAGTTAGAAATAATGCGTCTACCAAACTCCGAAAAAGTCATAGTAGTTACCCGTTGCGCTATTCCTAAAGTAGTTAGATGTTGTTGGAAAGCAGCTACGGCATCGGATAGCGTTTGGAGTAAAAATGCGTGTGTGCCTTCGCTATGGTTACTGCTTTCCACTTGCGAAGCATGTGTGTCGAAGCCGTCTAAATGTAATAGATATATTCGTGTTTTTAACCCTCCTTTTATCAGCCGTGCAGTAATGCGTAGCTGTTCTGCTAAAGCGGTATCTAAATTATCAGACAGAGCAGTAGTATTATTATAAATATTGGCAACGACTTGGCTATATTGTCGAGATTGTTGTGCTACAATTCTGATATGCGTGAGTTGCTCTCCAGCTGGTGTGTTTGGTGCGGGTTGTTGCGAACCACTCGCAAGGTTGTAAATGTATTCGGGGTCATTTATGGTAAATGCCATATTCGAAGTGGGGCTTTGCAAAGCTAATGACGGCGAACTACTGAACTCTATAGATAGCGGATGCGGCATATTCACATTAGGGTAATCTACCGGAAAATTTGGGTATTCGTAATTCAAATATCTGCCTACCCAGCCAGTATTTACTACTTGGTCTGAGTCGGATGCAGACATCCAAATATCCGTTGAGCGGAAATGCGAAAAATCAGGATTGGGATACCCAACTGACTGAATGATTTGCATTTTGCCCTCGTTGAAAAGTTGTTGCATTCCTTGCATTTTGGGGTGCAATTTAGTGGCATCGTACCCGTTTAACGAAAGCAATTCATTTTCATTAAGCAGAACATAGGGGCGTGCGGAGGTCAGTTTATTATATTGGTCAAATGGAATTACAGTATTGATGCCATCGTTGCCACCGGCTAAGTTGATGAGTACTAACACATGGTCGGTATCAGTTAAATTATCGGTTGGTTTTAAGAAGGGTAGTGCAGCAAGTGCTCTAAGCCCAAATCCGTTTATGGAAGTAGAAAGCCCGATACTGGTGGTTGCTGCTTGTTTTATAAATTGACGACGTTTCATGCTATTTAAGATATTTGCGCCGATGATTACTTTAATGTATATAGATAAAATGATTTGTTGGGCTTCATCACATCAGATGGTATTCTTCTAATAAGAAAATTTGTGCATAAAAATTCCTTAAGCGAGTAGTTACTATCATCGTATTCAATTCGGAAGGATCAGCGATGTAGTTATCCCAAGCCTCCGTCCAATAATAATCACTATTTTGCCCTTGCAGTAGTGAATAACGCAACTGGTACTTTACGATAATCGGTAATTCCATGACTAAAAAATGCTCCAACACATTGTCAATTAAACCCCAAACATCGTTGGCATTGGGCATTGTTGCTGTGAAAGCCACAGGGTCGAAATGTACTTTCACTGTATCAGATAGGTCAATGCCGCCGAATAAGAGCCAAGCACTTATCTCTACACGGCGTGGATAGGTTGCCGTAGAAATCCACGATTTATCGAATGAAGGGTCTTGATAATAGGCTGACCAGCCAGCTACATTGGGTGGGTCGCATGGCTCTTGCTGCATGATCCACAATACGTAGTTTAAGGTGTTCCAAAAGTTGTTTACCTTGTTGTTTGTGTCATCTTCATCAGGCAGCTCAATGTTTAATTCGCGGAAGTAACCAACCAAAAAATCTAAAGGACTTTTTATTATCGCTGCGCGATTCAGTGTGTCAAAAAAATGTTCACTTTTGAATAATACATCCAACACCGGCAGCATGTCATAATTGTTGTCGCGAAGAATTTGTGCTAAAGGTGCAATTACATTGGCTTCAGTAGCAGCATCTATTTTATGGTAAACAAAAAAGCGATATAGTTTCCTGCAAATAAAAAGTGCACATTCGTTATTTGCATAAATCATATCCAACAGTGCGTCCAGCTCATTTTGACCCTCTAAATCTATTTGCCCCACAATGGTCGTATCGTTATAAAAAGAAGAAAAATGTTTGTCGCCGGTATCGTGATATTGGGGGTCGAAATAACTGTTTAAATTATCGTAATCAATTCGCCAACCTGTCAGAACACGTGCCGCTTCCTGTACATCGTTTTCGGTATATTGTGAGTTTAGACCCTTGCCAATGCAGAATAATTCTTGCAACTCGCGAGCGTAATTTTCGTCTGGTGCACCCACTTCGTTTTGACCTCCGTTGAGGTATTCCAACATTTGCATATCTATAGTAACGGCTTTAGCCAATGTTTTAAAATTGCCGAGTGCGTGGGTTCGTAACATCAAAAAGTGACGGTAGGTCAAGCGACTATCAAAAATAGCACTCGCCTCAGTAGCAAAATGGTTATGCCAAAATTGTATCATTTTTTCTTCAATGCTCATGGGGTTTTTCATCATTTTTCGCAACCACCAACCCTTGAAGGATATGATGCGGAGGTAATTCAAGTTAGGTTGTGTAGGTAAATTGGGCGCGTTTATCCATGTTTCGCCGAAAGGTACAAAAGGGTCGGTTTGTGCAACACCTTCATCATCTATAAAATTGTAGTTATTAATAGGAAGTGTACCATCGTCGGGAATCGGAATAAGCAGTGTTGCTACCGCAGCATCCAAGCCTAAGGCTTGAATAGCATCTACATCTTGCTTATTCGAGCCGAAGCAAAGGCGTTTAAGCAGATGAGCAGCCTCAGCTTTTGTCCATGAACCCGGGTAAGGATTCAACCCACTCAGTATGCCTCGGGGAGCAGCAATGGTATCGAATTTTTCTCGTTTGCTTTTTTGAAAGTCTTTTTCTTTTTTTTGGATATATGAAATGCCGCTTTTGCGAAAATAGGCTTGTTGTAATACTTCGGATGTGTACATGCAGTATGAATTTTGCTTAATGTTGCTAATAATAACCAAAAATTAAACTGCAAATTTTGCAATATTATTGTTGGTATTTTTTTAATTTTTATTTGTAATTTTTAAGAATCAACGAATATGCTGCTATTTTCTGATGATTTTTAAAAAAATATTTTGAAAATGCTGTACATTCACAAACTTTGTAGAATAGCAACAGGATATCGGTGAAGAATTTACCTAAATACGAACTTATCACCACTGACGAACAGTTAGCGGCCGCTTGTGAGCAACTGCAACACCTTGATTGGATTGGTTTTGATACTGAATTTATTAGCGAAAAGCGGTTTGAAACTTTGTTATGTTTGATTCAGTTATCATCGGCATCCGGCTACTATATTATTGATGTACTCACCATAAAAAACATTACTCCATTTTTAGCGATTATTCAAAATCCAAATATTTTGAAAATAACACATGCCGGAATTAATGATTATAAGGTGCTGTACCAGCTTTTCGGGGTGTTGCCAAAAAACACCTTTGATACACAAATTGCAGCTGGATTTATCGGATATAAGTATCCGGCATCGTTTCAGTTTATCGTGGAGCGCGAAACAGGTGTATATCTGCATAAAGGTTTGGCAGTTACAGATTGGGAAAAACGCCCCATCCAAATCAGGCAGTTAGAGTATGCGTTGGAGGATGTCGTTTATCTGAAAAAACTACATGAGAAATTATCTAAGAAGATAAATAAATTTGCCAGACAAGATTGGGCACAGCAAGAGTTTTTGGCGATGGAAGATGAGGCACTCTACTTAATTGATCCCAACAAGGAAGCCTTAGCGAACAGCTTAATGCAGTCTTTGCCCATAGAAGAAAAAGTTTTTATGTTGCGTTTGTACGACTGGCGAAGACGACAAGCCAGCCGACTGAATTATTCCAAAGAAATGATTTTGCCAACAAAAAATATCAACATCATTACCAAAAATATGAAGCATGGAAAGGAAAATATTTTGATTAACAGGAGAATTTCCAAAAGCATTATTCAAAAATATTGGGACGATTTTAAATTGCTTTACGATCAGCCTATCAAGCCTTCGGAAGTTTCAGTTTTGGATGATATAAAGCCAACCGAAGAAGTGGATACAGTTTACGAACTAAAGATGGATATGCTGTATTTGATGGTGCAATATATATGCGAAAAAGCGCGAATATCTCCAGCTTTTGTTTGGACTCGCACCTCGCTCAATCGGATGAAAACTGAGAAAGAATATTTTGATGAGTCCTTACTATTCCCATGGCGACTGGAGTTGTTGAGTGATGCAATGGTGAATATGATACAACATCGCCATCAGCTTGAGTTTGATATTAAAGACAAAGAAATTGCATTAGTTTTGCCCTAATACATATAGCTGCCTGATGCAAAAAACCGTACTGCTATCACTTGAAAATTTGGCATTCAGGTTAAATGCCAACAAGAAAATCACCTATCCTGATTGTGCTATTCCGCAAGGTGCAATAGTTGGTATTTCCGGTAATTCCGGCTCCGGAAAATCTACCTTGTTACAAGCAATAGCTATGTTGCTTCCGCAAAACATACACGTAGAAGGTGTAATTTTATATACACATAATGAACAAAAGTATAACCTGCTTTCATTATCGAAAAATCAGCAACAGTATCTACTGCAACACGAAATTGCGATAGTATTTCAAGATACTATGGCAACCCTGAATCCAACGCTTTCTGTAAGTTTTCAGTTGCGAGAATCTATAAAATTAGTACATCCCAAATACACCCTCCAAGCTGTTGAACAACTTGAGAATGCTATTTTGACTGAAGTAGAATTAGAGGAGGTGCAGCGCATAAAAAATTCTTTCCCACACCAACTTTCAGGCGGACAAGTGCAGCGCCTACAAATTGCAATGGCATTAATCAAACAACCAAAACTATTATTGTTAGATGAACCTACAACAGCATTGGATGTTATTACGCAGCAGCGCATTTTACGGCTTTTAAAAAGGTTACAACATAAGTACAATTTTAGTGTATTAATTGCTTCACATGACCATTTTTTGCTCTCTCAATTTGCCGAGCAAGTAATTTATTTATCCCCCAAAGAAGATGCAGTAAATATTTCAAAACCCATACAAAAAACAACACAAACATCTCCACTTTTGCTGTTGGAAAACATATACGTAAATTTCAATTACAAAAAAAATACCACACGAGCCTTAAAAAATATTTCAATGACCATCCAACGAGGAGAAATAATTGCCATTGTTGGTAGCTCCGGCGCAGGCAAAACTACTTTGAGTAATGTGTTCTTAGGGTTCGTACAACCTACAAATGGTAAAATTATTAAAACTGGAAAAATACAAGCAATTTTTCAACAGGCGGCTGCATCCTTGAATCCGCGTATGACGGTAGGGCAATTACTTTCAGAAGCTCATTCACAATTTCCTAAATCAAATTTATTGGCAGTTTGTACGATGTACAAAGTAGAAAAAATTTGGTGGGATAAATACCCGCACCAAATTTCGGGCGGTCAACAACAAAGGGTAGCAATCGCACGCGCCATGCTTCAACAACCAGACATATTTGTAGCTGATGAGTTGTTCAGTGCCTTAGATGCGCCAACCGCAAATAGCATTTTGGAAAGCTTGTTGCAAATCCACCGGCAGTTAGGCACAACATTTATTTTTATAACGCACGACATACGCTTTGCCCTCATGTATTGCCGACGGGTAATTGTTATGAATCAAGGTGAAGTCGTAGAAGATTTTATTACTGATAGCATAACTTCACCTCATACTAACTATACAAAGCAGCTAATTGATGCCTCAAATTTTATGGATTAAATAGTTCATTTTTTGAAATATTATATTGAATAACACTTATGTTAGCCTGATTTTTGTTAAATTTCAAAGATTTATACAAGATATTTTTATTTATTGTATCAGCGTTTATTAACTTGCACTCGTTATCTAATTGTATTAAACGTTTAACTAAAATACTTTTATCATGAAGAAAAGGTTTATTCATTTACTCACGCTTCTACTTGTTACATCCAGTTTGTCGCTTAGTGCTCAAGGGCTTGTTGGTACCGAAGATGATGTATTCTTCTTTAAAGTTCTTTCACCGGAATCTATTCGTGCCGAATACGGACCAGATGAATGGGGAGGACAATCAAGCAATAGCGGTACCGCCCCTTGGGGTGCAGATGTTACCCAAGTAATGACAGGAGAGTTAGTGTGGGCTTATGACGATACAGGCAATGACTCACTTTGTTGTGAGCCTATTACCACGCAAGACCTTACAGGCAAATTTGCATTAATCCGTAGAGGAACTTGTAATTTTAGCCTAAAGGTGTATCATGCGAAGCAAGCTGGAGCTACAGCAGTTATTATTTGTAATCATTACGCTAATGCAACTGAAGATGCAAGTACTTTATTTGGTATGACTGGTGGTGACTCAATCGCTGTTGCCAACATTCCGGCTATCTTTATTTCAAGAGAGCAAACAGAAAATATCCAAACTGCGTTAGATGCTGGACAAGAGGTGACTGTACAATTCTATCCACCAAAAGCTTATGGCGAACAGTCAGCTTACTCATACCAAACACCGCTTTCACAGAACATAAGATTGGCTGAGATTAACTCAAACTTTGTTAATAGAGTAACAAGCGAGCAGACTTTTGAAGTAAAGGCTGTTTTGCGTGAGCCCGATGGTAATACAATAACAGATCAGCAAACCATAACCTTCCCTGCCGGTAAAGATTCAACGATATTCTTCTTCCAAGAGGACGGAGGTTTTCTACCCACTAAAAAAGGTTTGCACGAGGTTTGGTTCACCACTTCACAATCAACAGATCCGGCTGATTCATTGTATCAAAAATTTGAAATGACCGATTATACTTACGGTTTAGACAATAATGAGCTATCGGAAGGTATCGAACCAAGCGCAGCTACGTACCTAACTAACTACAACTTACAGTACGGTATGGGCTCTACTTACAAAACAGGCGATGGCGGTACAACTACCACTATGTCATTTGCTTTAGCAAACCCTGATTCATTTGCGGTTGGTAGTGTATTCCAAATCACACTTTACAACATGGATCCTGATGGTAACGGAATTATTGAAACAGCAGCAGGAGTTCAAACAAGTATGGATGCATACTCCGGTATTGAAGTATTAGATTATGCTATCACCGGTACAGAAGAACCAAATGAACCAATATTTGTAGATTGGGAAACACCCCAAGATTTATTGGGCAATGGTTTCTATATGGTAGCTGTCCGTTTTGACGGATTACCCTATGATAATTTTGTACCACCTTCTTATACTTTTGGGGGTACTTATGATGCACCTGGAATTGATGCGTGGGTGTTTACAAATGACTCTATATATTCCGGCGGATGGTCTGGTAATTACCAACCAGCTATCAGAATGTATCTTTCAGGATTTTTAAATGCAGTAGATAATCATACTAAATTATCTGAAAACACCATGAAGCTGTTCCCATCTCCGGCGGTTTCAACTATCAATGTGAATGTAAATTTAGAGCAGAAATCTAAATCAGTACAGATGGGTATCACAGACTTAAATGGTAGAATTATCTCTGTACAGGAATTTGAGAACACACAAAATTTTGATACTAATTTTAATATCAATGATTTACCACCAAACGTGTATTTCTTGACATTGAAAACAGAAAACGGTTTCATTACCAAACGTTTTGTGAAACAAAAAGGATAATAGCATTTTTCAATGACAGATGCTATTATAACAGCCCTGCGATTTTTTCGCAGGGCTGTTATTTTTTTGAACAACATTTCAATATATTCCAAACTCTAATTTGTATCTTCGCTTTTCTTCATCACTTATAAGTATTAAATCTATAAAAAATGAAAAAAAATTTATTTTTACTGCTTACTGCAATCCTGACTCTTGTTAGTATCCAGTTTTCTTTCGCACAGCTTAATGTGAGAAATCAAATTCATCAAAAGAAGCATAAAGTCAAGCAACAGCCAATTCTAAAACAACCGATTGTTTCAGAATTTTGCGATTTGGCGAATGCTGTTTCTCCTCAACAGACAACCAGACCCACTAAAAATAATTCAGTTTCTACACGTTCAGCTAATTTTGAAGTAGAATTAGGCATGACGGGTTATGACCTCCAATCCAATGGTGCTGCTTATACACGCCTTGTAAATAAAGGTAATGGAAATTTGTCAGCGGCATGGATATTCTCAGCACAGGAAAACTCTTGGACTGATAGAGGAACAGGATATGCTACTGCTACAAACGGTGTTTGGAGTGCCGCTCCTACTGCGCGTATTGAAACAGAACGTACAGGTTTCCCAGCTTTACTTTCGGAAGGGACAACAGATATTGTTATAGCGCACAAAGCGGTAGTAGCAGATAATGTTAGCGTTGCTATAAACAACGGCGGAACTTGGACGGAAAGCTCAATTCCATCAACTGCACCCAGCGGCTTACTTTGGTTTCGTGCAGCTCGCTCAGGTAATTACATACACGTAATTGGCTTAACCTCACCTGTTGCCAACGGAGGAGTTAAAGTAAATGGTATTGATGGTTTATTACTTTATTTTCGTTCTTCGGATGGCGGCGCTACTTGGGATATGAGCGATGTTATGCTTCCGGGAGTAGATAGTACAACGTATAATGCAATGAATGGTGACAGTTATGGTATCGCAGCGCAGGGCAGCACCGTGGCTATTGTGTCTTTTAACCAATGGAATGATACATTTTTAGCAAAATCTGACGACTATGGGGCAACATGGGAGCGCACGAATATCGTAGATTTTCCTTTGGTAAACTATGTTGATGATGCAGGCTACACCACGGCAGATATTCCTGTTGATGCTAATGCACCAGATACATTAGCAATTCAAACGGTGGATGGTACAGGAGAAATCGTTATTGATGAAGATGGTTTGGTACATGTTATCATGGGGCGTATGTATGTAGCGGATACTGATTTAACAGACATGAACACATCTTTTTATCCGGGCACAAATGGGATGTTTTATTGGAATGAAACATTAGGCGAAAATAGCGTACTTGGCTTTGATGGCTATTTTGATGCTAATGGTAACGATACAATTGATATTGCTTCAAGTACAGCACTAGCTAACTATGGTAATGCGGGTATTACATCTCATGCTACCATGGCAATAAAAGATGGTAAAATATATGTAGTATATTCAGGAATTATGGAAAACTACCTCGATCCAAATACTAGCAAACACTATCGCCATTTATTTTTAACTCAGACTGAAGATAATGGTGAAACTTGGACAGAACCTTTTGATTTAATAAATCCCGATATTATTGAAGAAATAGAGTTCATTCCAAGTATAGAAGCGATGTACCCATCTATGGCAAAAAATGTAGATGGAAATCTACACATTTTATATCAAAAAGATTTTGCTGCAGGATATTTTGTAAATACTGCTTCGGGACAATTAGAGGCATCAGAAAATTCAATGATGTATATTAAATTCCCGACGGGTTCGAGTGGCACACAAAATATTGTGGATGCAAATAAATTTAATATGCAGATTTCGCCCAATCCGGCAACTAATAACTTGTTCGTAAATTTTGAGTTACAAAACAACGCAAACGTTCTTGTAAAAATAAATAACGCACTCGGACAAACAGTTTATACAGAAGGTTTAGGCGCATTACAAACAGGTAACTACAACGGCAATATAGATGTAACTAATTTCGCAACGGGAATGTACTTCGTACAACTACAAGTTGGTAATGAAATTGCGGTTAAGAAATTAATGAAACAATAAAAACCAATTATTTTTGATAAAAAGCCTTAGATTCTATAATCTGAGGCTTTTTTTATAGGTTGTTTCGTCAATTATTTCAATTTTATCACAATACTTTTTACTTTTAGAAAAGATTTTGTTTTACATAAAGAATTGAAAATATGTCGCTACTTACCATACGGGGCGAAATCAGCAAATCACAGAAATTGATATTAGGTATCGCAGGAGTTATTGTTCTCGTTATACTTTGGTGGGTATTGGCGGAACTTTTTGCCGTACCCAAAAACATCGAAAATGCCGATGGCACTACTACTGTTGCTACCGAAAAAGTGTATCCTATTTTACCGCCACCCAATAAAGTGCTCGCCTCTTTTAAAGAATTAGTCGCAAAGGATGAACTCTGGGGCAATACAACCCGTTCCATTTGGCTTAACATAAAAGGCTACTTTTGGGCAATTTTTATTTCAATTCCGATAGCGTTTGTAATAGGGTTGTTACCTATTTTTCGCAGTATGTTCAGCAAGCCAATTGATGCCCTGCGTTACCTTCCACTAACTGCCTTGACCGGATTGTTTATCATCTGGTTTGGTATCGAAGACCAAATGAAAATTGCCTTCCTCGCTTTTGGCATTTTAGTATATCTCTTGCCTGTAGTTGTGCAGCGCATAGGTGAGGTGGATGATGTTTATCTGAAAACAGTTTTCACCTTAGGAGCAACGGATTGGCAGACGGTAAAAACTGTGTTTGTGCCTTCCGTTTTCTCAAAACTTATTGACGATATCCGCGTTTTAACGGCTATCTCTTGGACGTACATCATCATTGCAGAATTGCTCAATCGAGAAGGCGGAATCGGGTCACTAATTTATATCAAAGCGCGCCAAGGGCAAATCGAAAAAGTGTTTGCCATTCTATTAGTTATCGTTGCCATCGGTTTTTTACAAGACAGGATTTTTGCTTATTTTGATAAGAGATTATTCCCACATAAATATTACAGCATTGCACCCGAAGGCATAAAAGAAACACAATACGGAATATTCACGATTTTAGCAATCATCACACTGAAGATTTTGCAGGAAATATTTGCCCCACAATTTTCCGACACCTTTAGCAACATTGTTGGCGTAGTGATAGCTGCCGCCATCATCATTATCCTTTACGGAGAATTTAAACTTTTCAAAAGCAGACAAAATGGTTAATTTCGTTGATACTTCTTTATCTAACATCATAGAGTTGAAAGATATTTCTCAGTCGTATGATGGCGGCAAAACGTTTATTATCAAAGACTTCAATTTGTTGATTGAAGATAAACCTGCACAAGGTCAGTTTCTGATTTTATTAGGAATGTCCGGTTGTGGCAAATCCACAATTTTGCGGTATATCTCCGGCTTGCAAAAGCCAACTTCCGGTACGGTATTAATCAACGAAAAACCGGCAGGGAGCGGTATTCGCGCCAGCATGGTTTTTCAACAGTATTCTTCGTTACCTTGGCTAACAGTTTTGGAGAATGTCGCACTCGGATTGGACTATCAAGCAGTAGAGAAAAAAGAAAGAACAGAGCGTGCTATGGAAATGATTCAGTTAGTTGGGTTATCGGGGCACGAAAAAAAATATGCACAATACCCGACCCTTTCCGGCGGTCAATTACAGCGCGTAGCCATTGCGCGGAGTTTGTTGGCAAACCCAGCTATATTGCTCATGGATGAACCTTTCGGTGCATTGGATGTAAATACACGATTACAAATGCAAGACTTGTTAGCAAAAATTTGGCATAAATTTCAATCCACTATTATATTTGTAACCCACGATATTTCCGAAGCCGTTTACTTAGGAGATGATATTTATATAATGAAATCGCCGCCGTCAAAAATTGCAGAACATATTAAGGTAGATTTACCGTTTAATAGAAGTAGAGAAACCAAGCGCGAGACCAAATTTATAGAAGCAGTACAAATGGTGGAAGACGTCATGGTAAAAATGGCTGATATTAAAGTTTAGAAACTCCTGTTATGCGAGCCTTCAATGTTACAACAATATATCAAAAACTTGCAATTCCATATACACAAGCTGTAGTGGTGTTAGCGATATCGTTGTGCATAATGGCTATAGCTTTTTTAATTAGAACCTTTCATGTTTTAGAAATAGATGTGTTGTTTTTTTGGGAAACTTCTGCGGTGTTTTTACTGATATTCGCCGTACTGAACAGTATTGTCAGCTTGTATAGTGATGATTTGGATAAATACTGGAACAAGTCGCTGGTTTCGTATTTATTACTTTTGTTGTTGTCAGGTTTGTTAGCGTATGGTTTTTCGGGCATTCCTATCAGAGAGGCAAGTTCATATCGATGGATTTATATCGTTGTTACATTTTGCTACTTGGTTTTTTTATCCATTTCCGGTTTTACAAAACGAATTGTCAATTTTGCCGAACACGAGGAATGGAATGAACCCAAACTTCGCAAACGCAAACGCAAATAATTTGTGCTATGAAAAATTTTTTTGGCATATTGTTGCTTTTTGTGGTTGGTATCGCAGCCTGCACATCTGCAAAGAGAAAATCTCCACAAAACAAACAATCCGTTATATTAAATTTATCTGATACGTCCCTTGTTGCCATCAACAAATCGGAAGAAGCTTGGAATGAACAACTCTCACCTGAGGCATATACAGTACTTCGCGAGAAAGGTACTGAAAGAGCTTTTAGTGGTGCATATTGGGATAACCACGATGCCGGAATTTATCGCTGTGCAGCTTGTAACTTGCCACTGTTTAATGCATCCACAAAGTTTGATTCAGGCACAGGTTGGCCAAGTTTTACTACTCCCATTAATGATAAAAATGTAGCAACCATTGTAGATGAATCGTTTGGTATGGAAAGGGTAGAGGTGCTTTGTACGCGCTGTCGCGGACATCTTGGTCATGTGTTTGAGGATGGTCCAGCTGAAAAAGGCGGTTTGCGTTATTGTATCAACTCAGTTTCCTTGTATTTTGAAAAAGAAAAAGGTAAAGAGTGAACTCCTTACCTTGTGCTATTATTGAAAGATTATTTTTGTTTTACCGTAACAGCGTTACATCACCTCGATAGAGCAATTTGACTCCATCGTCAAAGAGTATCTCTATCAAATAAACAAACACACCCGGATCCATAGCTTTTCCTTTAAATGTGCCGTCCCAACCTTCGGAGTAGGCACTTATCGGCACAAAATCTTTGCGTTCGTAGATGTGTTCGCCCCAGCGATCGAAGATATTCATAGAATTAACTTTTGTAACGCCTACACCTATAAACGGAGAAAACCAATCATTGAAACCATCATTATTCGGAGAAAAAACATTTGGTATATATACATTTCTTCGCTTATCCACCAATACTTCAATCTCATCTGTTCCGGCACAGCCATTTGCATCAAAAACTTGCAACACATATACAATATCTTCTAATGGGCTAGTATAAGGATTCAAACAGGTATCGCATGACAACTCCGTTGGAGGTGTCCACAGAATTATAGATAGTGGTAAAGATGAAACTATTACGGGATTTAATCGCACACTGTCCCCTAACTCAACTTCAATATCTTCACCTAAATTGACTACTATCGCTGGTGGCTGATTGATAATAATGGTGGTATCGGTAGTGCAACCATTATCATCTAAAAATGAAATGATGTGTTCACCAGCAAAGATTGGAATTGAATCATTAACAGATTGTGCAGGACCGCCATCTACCGAAAATAGGAAAATGGAGCCACCACCGCCAAATACGGTGTCTATTTTTATAAAAGTCTGATAACCATAGCATTGTGGAGGTAAGATACTGCCCAATGTTCCTTGAATACGGGTAGGCTGAGAAATGGTTGTTTGAACATCATCCGTACAACCTCTTGAATCTGTTACGGTAACGGAGTACGTACCCGCTGCAAGATTTGTCGCAGTAGAAGTATTAGAAACATTGTCAGACCAAATATAAGTTGCTATTCCTTGGTTACCTCCTGTCCATTGCACTGCAATTTGCCCATCCGTTAAGCCAAAACAACTAACGTTATTTGTATTTTGGGCATCAATAGAAGCAACTAATATTTGTGGCTCACCAATAGTTGCTGAAAAAGGTAACGTACACCCATTATCATCGGTAATGGTTACTAAATAAGTTCCCGAAGGTAAATTAGATATTGATGAAGTAGTAGCGTTTCCGGCATTTGCCCCCCATTGATAATTGTATTGCGGCACACCGCCCGCTGCAACAACAGTAGCACTACCATCGGTAAAGCCAAAACAGCTTACATCGATTGTATTTGTTTGTGCATTGTTAATACTTAAAGCTGGTGGTGTATCTATAAATACAGAGTCTATTTGCCCACAATTACCCGTTGTGACAGTTATACTGTTCCAACCAGAACAAAGCCCCACATTAGTACTGGAAGTTATGTTATTATCAATTACATTATTTTCCCAAGCATAACTATAAAGCCCAGTATTGCCCGGTCCTCCTGTTGCAGTTGCAGTAGCAACGCCATCGCACAATCCACTAAAACAAGACGCATCTTCAACAGCGGTGAACGCTAAATTTATTTGTGATGGCGAAGTTAATGTGATATTATTAACTACGGAAGTACAACTGTTTGCATCAGTAATTGTAACGCTGTATGTGCCAGCATCAATACTTGAAAGTATGGCAACTGAAGGTGCTCCTGGTTCAGACCACGCATAGTTGTACCC
>JAGOHC010000034.1 GCA_017996375.1 Saprospiraceae bacterium
CGATATTAGTGCTACCGATGATTGTGGTACTATATTAGAGCTCATCAATTCTCATAACCCGGGTGATTATTTTAACGTCGGCACAACTACTGTTACTTATAGTGCTTTTGATAATTCGGGTAATATCGGCATATGTTCGTTTAATGTTACAGTTTTAGATACTCAACCTCCTACATATACAAACTGCCCTGCGGATATCTCTGTAAATGTTGTCGGAACTAATTGTGAACGCCAAGTGTTTTGGACACCGCCGACCATTAACGATAACTGCTTGAGCCAACTTTCTGAGGTGTCTTCGCATATGCCGGGTGAATTGTTTCCAGTAGGTACAACACACATAACCTATGTCATTACTGATACAGGTGGTGGCGTAGATTCTTGTTCATTTAATATTACAGTAACTGAAAATACAGCACCAGTTTTAATAAATGGTTGTTCAGATGATATTGTTGTTTACACATCCGTTGGAGGAGGTTGCGGACAAACCGTGAATTGGCCAATTCCAAGATTTGTTGATAATTGTGATGAAGATTTGACGTATGCGGCTAATTATCAGCCAAATGATTTTTATGCTACTGGGGTAACTAATGTAGTTGTTACCGCTACTGATGATTCGGGCAATCAGGGTGTTTGTAGTTTTAATATTACAGTTATTGATACCATCGCGCCAACCACACTTTCACCTTGCCCAAATAATATTACACAGGTTGTAAATGATGATGCTTGTGGTGCAATTGTAACTTGGATGGTTCCACTTTTTGCTGATCATTGTAACTTATCTGTAAACAGTAATTTCCATTCTGGCGATTTCTTGCCATTAGGTACTACAACAGTTACCTATACTGCACAAGACGCTTCTGGTAATACAACGATGTGCAGTTTTACGGTTACTCTAACGGATAATGTAGCTGCTTCTGCGGTGGCAACATCGGTATGTAACGGAGGAACAATCCAACTTTCAGCAACTGGAATCACAAACGCATCATATCAATGGAGCGGACCAAATACATTTACTTCCAGCAATCAAAATCCGGTTATTCCTAACGCATCTACAGTAAATGCAGGTGAATATTTTGTGACTATTACTAAGCCGGGCGGATGCCAAGAGGTTCGTTCAGTTACTATACAACTACTCGACACACCATCGGTAGATGCAACTACTAACAATTTAACTTGCTCGGATGGTACAGCAAATTTGCATTTCTTTGAAAATGGTGGTGATGCTGTTACATGGGCTTGGTTTGACCCTAACGGCAATGAGTTTTCTCAAGCACAGAACCCAAGTTTAACACAAGTAAATTCAACAAATTCAGGTATTTATTCAGTAGTGATTACCGATGCAAATGGATGTACGGCTGCTGATGCAGTTGATGTTATGATTAGTAACAATCCGTTTATGCCTGTAATTTTAGCAAGCGATACAATGCTGTGTTATGGTGAAAGTGTCATACTTGCTGGTTCGGCATTTGCAGATACTACACTTCAATATATATGGTATGCAGAGCCGTCAGCCGGGTCAGGCATTGATTCAACAATAAATAACCCAATTATCAATATAACTCCGACAATTGCTGGTAGTTATTCATACCATTATTTTATACTAAGTACAAATGGTTGTTCAACGGATACTCAATCAGTTAACATAATAGTAAACCGTTTACCACAGGTTGCTATTACCACGAATGCACCACTTATTTGTGTAGATGCGAATACCTCACTCATCCTTAATGAAACGGGTGGTGATGCAACAGGTTGGATATGGACTTTAGGCGGAGCATTTTTCTCTAACAACCAAAATAATACCATCAATAATGCTACGGTTGCTAATGCAGGAGTTTATGAAGTTACAGCTATTGATACTTTAACTATGTGTACCAATACTGCGGCAGTAGATGTAGTAATTTCAGGCTTGCCGCCAACGCCAACGCTTGTCGCTTCCGATGATATTATTTGTAGTGGTAGCGCAGTAACTTTGACGGGTACAAGTTATGTAAGTGGTACAGTAGATTATTCTTGGACTGCTGAACCGAACACTGGTAGTGGTTTAACTGGTAATGAAAACACCAACGAAATTACCATTACGCCTACTGCTGCAGGAACTTATAAGTATATTTATAATGCAACTGTTGATGGTTGCACTACTAATAACGACACAATAACTGTTATAGTTGATAATCTACCGCAAGTAATAGCTGATGCAACAGATGGTGGACAATTAACTTGTGTTTCAGCAAATGATACCTTATGGTTGTTTGAGTTTGGACAAGAATCTACTGCTTGGCAATGGTCAGGTCCAAATAATTTTGGAACAACTGAACATTTTCCTTTCATTCATCCATTATCCTCAGTGAATAGTGGTACATATTACGTAACAGGTTTTAGTGCTAATGGCTGCGCTACTACAGATTCAATTTTAGTGCAAATTTCAAACAGCATCGCACAGCCAACCATTTCGGTTGCGGAAGATACTATTTGTGTAGGTAGCACCTTGAGTTTATCAACTAACACAATAGCAGGGGCAACCTACTTTTGGCAAGGTCCGGGTAGTTTCACTTCTACCGATGAAGATCCAATTTTTACAAACGTTACTACTGCACATTCTGGTCAATACTCACTAAACGTAACCCTGAATGGTTGTACTTCTCCCACATCTGAAGCAATTAATGTATTTGTTTATGATGCACCAGCAGCAGCTAACGATAACCCAACTGTAACTGTGGGGCAAAGTCCAGGAATAATAAATATAATTGCAAATGATACAATTATTCCAAATAGAAATATCATTGTTACTGTGTTAAATACAACTATTAACGGGACACTTGAAAACCTGAATAACGGTACGTTTGCTTATACACCAAACACGCAATTTATTCAAAACGATATGTTCCGTTATAGAATTTGTTATGTTGATTGTCCTGACTTATGTTCGGATGCTACGGTATCCTTCTCTACGATAAACGATGGTAGCGATTGTGTCATTCCAAATGTACTCACACCAAATGATGATGGGCTCAACGATGAGTTATATATCCCATGTTTAGAAAATGATAATAAAGGTGAGAATGAAATTACTATATATAACCAGTGGGGTGATGTAGTTTACACTGCACAACCGTATTTGAACGATTGGAAAGGTACATACAACGGTAAACCGTTACCGGACGGAACTTACTATTATGTATTCCAACAGTCGCCAAGTAAAACTCAACAAAAAGGTTATCTCACTATATTCAGATAAAACTTATACAACAAATAAGATATGAAACAAATCATAATATTAATCTCAGCCTTCTTAATAACGGCATCGGCAGTAGCCCAGCAAGAAAGCCACTTTACACAATTCATGCACAACCAACTTACGCTGAATCCGGCGTATGCAGGTGCGAGAGGGGTTGGTAGCTTTATGGCATTATACCGTAAACAATGGGTAGGCTTTGATGGTGCACCTGAAACAGCTTTATTAAGTTTCAATTCCCCTTTTATCAGCCGAAGTGTAGGTATAGGCGTAACGTTAGAAAATCAAAAAATTGGAATTTTTGATAATTTGCAAGCAACCTTAGCCTACTCGTATAACATCCGTTTGGGCAATCGTTCCGGCTTGCGAATTGGTATTCAAGGAAGCGCCAAACGTTATCAGATGGATTTGTCAGACCCCAGCGTTATCATTCGCCACCAAAACGATCCTTCCGTGCCGTTAGGAGAAACACGCGACAAAATTTATGGCAACTTTGGTGTGGGCTTGTTTTTACAAGTAAAAAATTTTTACATCGGTGCGTCCATTCCTAATTTTTATAAAAATCAAATTGGGTTTGTTCCATCTTCAACGGCAGCTACTGAAGTTCCGCATATTTACGGTATGGCTGGAACAATTATTGACATAAACGACGACTTGGATATTCGTCCGGCGATATTAGTAAAGGCACTTCAAAATGCACCCTTCGATTTAGATGCTAACATAAGTTTGATGTTTAAAAAGCGTTTTATGATTGGTGGCTCGTATCGTTTAGGCGGCGAAGGCAAAGGCGAATCTGTTGATTTAGTCGCGCTTTGGCAATTAACTGATCGGTTGGCATTAGGCTTCGGATATGATTATACCTTAACTAAGATAAGAAAAAGCACAGACGGCTCATTTGAAGTATTGGCACGGTTTGACCTTAAACGCACCTCCAGCGATATGGCAAATCCACGCTTCTTTTTCTAAATTAAGTAATAACTAACATTGCAATTATTACAATGCAAAAATACATTCCATATTTACCAATTATTCTTTTCTTTTCGTTTGTAACGAAGGTTGAGGCTCAAATTGTCCCCGAACAAATCAAGGTAATCGTTACCAATGAAGGGCTTATTAACTCTGAGGAGTTAGAGTATTGCCCAACATTTTATGAAGACGGTTTAGTGTTTGTTTCAACAAAATATCCATCTGAAGAGTACCGCATTAAGGATAGACGTATCAATAAAAATATTATGTCTATCTATGTTTCAAAACGCAATGCTGAAGAGTTACTGGATGTGCCTAGTGTTTTCTCTGAAAATCTATTAACCATTGTACACGAAGGTCCGGTAAGTTTTGACCGCACACAAGAAACCATGTTTTTTACGCGAAATAATATTAAAAATGGCAAGAAAATAAAGGCGAGTGACGGTATAGTTAAATTGAAAATTTTCACCGCGTCGAAATCCAGTGAAGGCAACTGGGGAAATGTCGTAGAGCTGCCTTTTAATGATAACGAAAGTAGTGCTTGCCATCCTAGTTTGTCGCCTGATGGAGATAAATTATTTTTCGCCTCCGACCGTGCAGGTGGCTATGGTGGAATGGATATTTATGTTTGCGAAAAACAAGGTGATACATGGGGAGAACCAAAAAATTTAGGCGCAAGTATTAATTCGGAGAGCAATGAAGTATTTCCTTTTATTCATGCTGACGGAACCTTGTATTTTGCCTCCAACAACTCGAAATCATTAGGCGGGTACGATATTAACTTTTCTGATTTGAACAAAGGAGTTTGGTCTGTACCGCAAAATTTGGGCAAACCTTTTAACTCCGAAGCCGATGATTTAGGATTTATTTTAGACAACAATAAAAAATTGGGTTATTTTTCATCTAACCGAAAAGGTGGAAAAGGTGAGGATGATATTTACAGCTTCCAAGTAATAGGGGAGTGGGGCGGGAAATCCAAAGGCTCCGAAATTGACCTTGCCATTAATGCCATAGATATAAACACTAAAAAACCGATTGAGGATGTTGAGATGCAGATTATCAATTTAGACGATATTCCGTTGGCAACTGCAAATGGCGACCTAATTAAGTTGCAATCCGAAAAAGGGTTCGATGACCAAGTTATTTTAAAGTTAGTGGTCGAAGGAGCAACACAAGAAAAAGGGAATACGGATACTGACGGAAACTATTTGGTTAAAGCGCAAGAAGGGAAATACGTCGTCATCGCCAAAAAGAAAGGCTACGTCAGCAAACAAATTATTAATCAATTCGATAAAGAGAATCGAAATGCTATCGTAGAAATGGAGAGCGGCGAAAATTACATTCTTTTAACAGGTGCAGTAACAAGTGGATTGAATAAAGGCGCAATCCCGAATTCAAAGATTATTGTTTTTGATGAAACAACCGGAAAGTATGATACCATTTCGGTAGATAAAAATGGCGAATATGAATATTTTATGAAGCCCGGACATCAATACACCACGACTCCAATTGTAGGAGGCAAATTGTATCCTTCTCAGCGCGTTTATGCCGATGGCACTTCTCCAAACGTGGATATGAATTTTGAAATTCCTGACTATAATTCTCCAGTTGGCATAGGTACAACTTTTGAGTTACCCAATATTTTCTATAATTTTAATGATGCAGAATTGCGTCCTGAAGGTAAGCGCGATTTAGATGCCCTAACAGTATTGTTGCAACAATATCCGAGTATGGATATTGAGTTATCTTCACATACCGACTCAAGGGGACCAGATACATACAATAACCGCTTATCAAATCGCAGAGCAGAGATTGCACGTAACTATTTGGTTGCCAATGGTATAGCTGCCGAACGCATAGAAGCAATTGGCTACGGCGAAAATGCTATTCGCAATGGCTGTACGGACGGAAAGCAATGCGGAGAACCGGAACACCAATATAACAGAAGAACTGAAGTTAAAATTACAAGAGTTAATGCCTCGAAAAATTCTTCTACGCAATCACCAATTTATACAGAAACACCAAATACATCAGGCAGTGGTAGTAACCAGTCGGCAACTATTGAGAGTGCAATGAGTGGCAATTTTTATGTGATTTGCGGAACATTCAAGAACCTCAATAATGCCAATAATCAGTTAGAAAAAATGCGTAATATGGGCTATCCCGATGCAAAAATTGTACAATTCAACAGCAACGGCTACAATGCAGTATGCGTGGGAACGTACACAGACCAAGATAGCGCGAAAGCCTTAGCGGAAACGCTAAATGACCAAAAGGTTGATACCTACGTGCGCTTTCAAGAAGAGTAAATATTAAGTGTTAAATAAAAGAAGATAGCGTTAACGAGTTCATTTTCGTTGACGCTATTTTTTTAAAAATCATTTCGTTGACGTGCAAAATTAATGCGAATACCGCCTCCCACGTAATTGGTAGTTTGATTAAAATTACTCAACTGACTTTTCTTGTTACGTCTGAAATAATCAAAATCAATAAATACGTTGTGCCAAAGTTGGTAACTGGCTTCGAGTGCAATGATAGTTTGGTCTGCACCAATGCCTTGTCCAATTTCGTTATTATAATCTTGTTCGTGTGATTTGTAAGATAATAAAATATTGCTTCCCCAATTTGTAGAGTCAATATCGTCGCCATACTTTTGCACGATGAAGCGACCCTCTATCATCAATTTTTTGATAGGTTGATAACGCAAAATGCCAATGGCTTCTTTAAAATTTGCGCCTAATGGATGCGCCAGTGGCATGTTATGATGACTGTAACTTTCGGCACTTTCTGCGTGTGCGTAGGTATATGGGCGTACCAAATTGTACTCAGCTTGTATGTCTAAATGGTCAATTCCCAATACGTCAATGTACTTGATGCCACCTTGCAACGAGTATTTATTTGCCCACCAACCCGATTGTTTTTTAATTTCGCTTAACACAAATTCATCCAATAATATTTGACCATATAATTGCACGTGCTTAAATAAATTAAGGCGGGAGTTGAAACCTAACAACACGTTGTCAGGACTACCAAGACTACCCTCAACTGTGCGATACAAAATAATTGGGTTCAAGTACTGAAATTCAAAATGGTCGGTTCTGTTAAACACAACGGTTTCAAACAAACCTATGTTGAAATTTTTAGTAATATCAAAACTCAAAAAATGTGCAGCATAATATTTTTTAGGAATGAGTTTTCCGGTTGGTGATGCATTTGTAGATATTGGATTCATTTCGGCAAAAATATTCTGATAATGTAATCTGCCGATATTCGTATTTAGTTTTAGGTACAAATAATTATCACTGAAATCGGATAGTAACAACGAGCGATAGCCGTTGCCAATAAAGTTTTTGCCATAACCAAATTGTACGCCGATATGTTTAGTAACGTTAAATCCAAGATAACCTTGTGAGTTTAAAAAATCGTAACCTGTAGTAATATTAAACACATCACTCACATAGGTTTTATAGAAACCGTTACCCGGTATAGCTTTTACTTTTTCAATTCTATCATTTACATAATTCGGGAAACGCTGCTGTGTTTCTACTATGTTGCTGTAAAAATAAATACGGTCATCAATGCCCCCACGAATTTCCACTCCACGTGTATTCCTAAAAATTAGTTCATCATCTTCCGAATCCTTTGCCGCAGCGACATACAATATGGGGTTTACCTTGATGTAGAAATAATTTTGGTTATATTCAAAGAAGTTTGCAGGAGTGCGATAAAAATATTTTAGTATCGGTTTGGAAGATTGATACTTTTCGTTGCTTAGTGTTGCTTGTGTCTGAGTGGCTTCTCCGAAGGTATAAAATGTTTTAGTAGAATCTGTATAAATTTTCTTTAATACAGGCTCACGCTTGCCCGTCAGAGTAGTTGCAGACTCGGAGTTGGCAAGCCATTCGTTGTTATCGTTATAAAGCCACTGTAAGTCCTGGCGGTCTTTTTCCGTAAGGTTGGTGAGTGTTGAGTCTATACCAAAAGCAAATTGCATTACCTCACGGCGTTGGTAACTTTTCAGAGAAGAGTGGTAAGGCATATTCGAATTTGCCTTAATTTCTAACCTATCTAAAATGCGATATGCTTCATTGCCTAAAGGAATTGTTGAACTTTGAGCGTCTGCATATTGGCACAAACACCACAAAGCGAAGAGAGAAAGTAATTTTATTTTATTCATAAATTTGCTTGGTGAATTAATCATTTTTTTTGTAAAAACAAAGGTAATTTTCTTACTCAAAATTTTAAAAACATTTATCAAAATATCGCATATTAATATAATTCAAATATAAAAATTATAAACAATATGCCCAAATATAGCTACCTTTGCGCCCGATTTAAATTATATAACATAAAATAATAAATTAATATGAAAGTTACTGTTATCGGTGCTGGAAATGTCGGTGCTACATGTGCCAATGTTTTAGCACATCGGGATATTGTCAACGAAGTTGTACTACTTGATATTCAAGGAAATATGGCGAAAGGAAAGGCTTTGGATACATGGCAACAAGCACCAATAGATTATTATAGTACGCGCTTAACGGGTACTGATAATTACGCAGATACCGCTAATTCTGATATTGTAGTTATTACAGCTGGCGTTCCGCGCAAGCCTGGCATGAGCCGTGATGATTTGGTCGCTACCAATGCTAAAATTGTCACTGGTGTAACGAAATCAATTCTTCAATATTCCAAAAATCCAATTATCATCGTAGTCTCTAACCCGTTGGATGTGATGACTTATGCTGCATATAAATGTTCGGGATTAGATAGAAGCCGCATAATTGGTATGGCTGGCATTTTAGATACAGCTCGTTATCGCGCATTTCTTTCTACAGCATTGAACATTTCTCCTAAGGACATTCAGGCTGTTTTGATGGGTGGGCACGGCGATACAATGGTACCACTTCCGCGCTACACTACCGTTGCCGGAATTCCCGTTACAGAATTAATTGATGAAGCGCAACTTAATGCAATCGTTGATAGAACAAAAGTAGGTGGTGGAGAATTAGTGCAACTAATGGGAACATCTGCTTGGTATGCACCTGGTGCTGCGGCTGCCCAAATGGTGGAGGCTATTGTGAAAAACGAACAGCGTGTATTCCCTTGCTGTGTAAAATTAGAAGGTGAGTATGGTATCCAAAATACCTTTGTTGGTGTGCCGGTCAAATTAGGTAAAAATGGCGTTGAGCAGATTTTACAATTGAAATTAACGACCGATGAAATGTCTTTGTTGAAAGAATCAGCATCGGCAGTACAAGAAGTTATAGATGTATTTGATGGTATGAATTTAGCTTAATTGATATATTATAGTTTAAAATCTACTATAGGAGCTGTCTCGTCGAGACAGCTTTTTTATTTTTATTTTGCAATTTAAAAATAAAACAGTACATATACCTGTTATTTTACCTTAAAAATTTTTATATGAACTCAAATCAACTTTTTGCGATATTATTTTTCGTGGCAACAGTATTTTTATCGGAAGGAGGCGTTTCCACTTCCTCATTTCAAGATGGGAGAACTGTCGGAAAAGACAACTGGGAACTTACTGCTTCTTTAAATGGAACACAATCTCCGAATTTAACTAAAGATGACGATGCAGATGATATTATTGAAGAGGTGTTTTTTCCAAGTCTTGAGGTTTTTACCAGTTATGGCGTAGCCGAAAAAGTAGATGTTGGTGTGAAACTAACTTCGACGACTGTATTTATTGTCTTCGGAAAGTTTCAAGTTTTGGGCGACAGAACTTCTAAGTTTGCTTTAGCTTTAGGTGCTGACATTGGTACTTTCGCTCTCTTTCCAACTTTTTTTAATGCATCTGGCAATGTATTTCTTTCTGCACATCCATCAGAGAATTTTACAATTTACTTGAATCCTAGAGTGATGTATTAATCCTACATAGAACAAGTGACTGACGCTGACCTAAATATAAATAGCAGCTTTACATATTTAGGTGGCAATCTTGGTTTCTTTTTTGGCAATAGACATAAAGTTGGTCTAGAAGTAGGCTTCTATAATGCGGATTCTAAAAATACGGGTGTTTTGAACTTGTTGACAGTAGGTATAGGTGGCAAATTCAAATTAACTAATAATTAATAGTATTGTAAGAATATTTGTCTAATAGTACCAAAAGCTGTATAGAGTATGTAACTTTATACAGCTTTATTGTTATTTAAATTATGGCGGTACAACAAAATAAATTGCTAATTGCGTTACAAGCACTTAAAAAAACTGAACACAGTAAGTTTGGGAGATTTTTGCGCTCACCTTATTACAACCGCAGTACGCAGATGCAGCAGTTGCACGACTCCGTGTTGGCATTGATTGAAAAAGACGTTCCTTTCGATAAAGACAAGATTTGGAAAAAAATTTTTAACAAAGAAAAATATGATGATACTCGTTTCAGAAAACTGACCTCTGATTTACTTCAACTGTTAGAGCAATTTTTAGCTTTGCAAAAGTATGAGGAAAACCCAATTAATCAGGCAGTACATTTAATGGAGGCAGTAAATGAGCGAAAATTGCAAAAGTTAAGTAACTCTACTATCAGTGAAGCGCGGCGGCAATCAGAGGTGAATAACTCGCGTAATGCTAATTTTTACTACTTGCAATATATGATTGAAAACAAATATTATTTGTTGTCAAATTATGAAAACAAGCGCGCTAGCCGCAACAACATTGAAGAAATTGCCGTCAATTTAGATATTTTCTACTTATCCGAAAAGTTGCGTTTGTATTGTATCATATTAAGTCAAAAAAATGTGATTGCATTCGATTATCATTTGTTATTGGTAGATGAGATAATTGAGTTAATGAAAAAAAACACGATAGATATAATGCAATATCCACCAATTGCAATTTACTATCAAATATTTTTACTATCAACAGAAGATAGCAATGAGGAGCATTATTTCAAATTTAAAAAATTACTCATTGAGTTTGGCGATTATTTTTCTGAATCGGAAGCCAATGGCATTTATACTTTTGCTATAAATTATTGTATCAGAAAAAGTAACCTCAATGTACCCGGCTTTACAAAGGAGTTGCATGAAATAAATATTACCATGTTAGAAAAAGGGTTGTTATACTCCGAAGAAGGGGAACTGACACCATTCCGTTTTGGTAATATTGTAATCAACGCGTTACGATTAGGGGAGTTGAATTGGGTAGAAAATTTTATTAAAAAATATAAAAATAAAGTACCCGTTGAACAACGAGATAATGTGGTTTCATTCAACTCGGCAAGTCTGTATTTCTATCAAAAAAAATACGACCGCGTAATTCGCACGCTAGCAATGGTAGAATATGAAGATATTTTGATGAACTTAGTGGCAAAGTCTATGCTCTTGGCAACATATTACGAAATTGATGAAACAGAGCCGCTGTACTCTCTATTAGAAAGCTTTAGAACTTTCATTAATCGCCACAAAAGTATTCCGACACAACGCCGACAAAGTTATTTGAACTTGATAAAATACACTAAAAAGCTGTTGAAAATTTTGCCACGCCAAAAGAAAGAACTCACAAAAATAAAAGAAGAAGTTTCTAAAACTAATCTGCTTGCAAGCAAGACATGGCTATTAGAAAAGATTGCGGAGTTAGAATAAAAAATATGATGTACAAGGACAAAACCTGCCCTTGTACATACATAGAATAAATTTATCGTTTAATGATTATTTGCTTGGTGGCACTTTTATTATCCGAAGTAATACGTACTTGATACATACCGTTATCCAACCCTTCTACATCAATAACGCTAACTTTTTCCATCAGTTTTGTTGTACTGATTTTGCGTCCGCTTAAATCAAAAATTTCGGCTGTGCCCACACCATAATCTTGCATTTCAATAAATAACATACGTGAAGCTGGATTTGGGAATACCGTAACTGGTAATACTTCGGGAGTATCAAACAAATTGGAGGTTTGCTTTAACTGGACAGTTTTTGTATTTAATAAAACATTATCACCAGTCTTTTCATTATTACCATTTGCTGCAATACTGCTAAAATAAAACGTACAAGTATTACCCGGAATAGTAGCTGGAGAGGTCCAAGTAAACGTCCATGATACTGATCCGTTCGATAATAGTTTGGCTTGTGATTGACGAATGTATTGGCGGGTTGTACCAGTTACATTAGTACCGGCACCTACGGCAAAAGTTCCGCAGCGCGTGTTGCTGGCATCCAAGCAAGTTACTTGAAATCCCGCACGAGTGGCATTACTCGTTTGCGTAAGCGTAAGCGTATAATTTGTATTCGCAGTGATGGTATCCGGAATGCCAGTAATTGCCACTGTACCAGTAAATGTACCGCCACTATGACAGCCTGATTTCGCACAAGTCTGCTCGCCTGGTGCACCTGTTGAGCCGGTTGGTGGATTAGACGGGTCAATTTTAGAAGATTGAAACAGGAATAAAGCACCCACGCATCCAAATGTCAAAATTAATTTTTTCATAATTATAAGTAAGTTAATTTTTTGTTATAACGTGTCTTTACTGATGTGTCATAACTTTACATTGTTTGAATGTACCGAAATTATTTTTAACTATTAATTGATACACATAATTTGACAAAGGTAGAGAAAGTTCTTTGAATTGTATAACCATCTGGTGATTTCCTGCAGGCAAATTGCCTTTTGAAATTGTTGTTACAAGCTTTCCTTCCAAGCTCCATATTTCGAGGGAAACATCTGCGGCATTTGTTAAATTGAACGGAATAGTAGTGCTTTCTTTGTACGGATTTGGGAAGTTTTGTAATAGTTTGAACTGCCCGCCCGTTTCAGGTTCGAGTGCGCCTAATCCTGATGTGCCACTGCCGTTTACTGCAAGTTCTAAATACGTATTGTAAGTGCCATCTGCATTTTGTGTAAGCGTTGCTAACTGAGAAGTATATCCGTCAGAAAATATATTGTCGGAAGAAAAAGTTAGCGGATCTGCTCCTTTTGTATAGAGTGTAGAATTAGCAGCATAAAGAGCATTTTTTTCTGCAATAGGGAAAGATAGTTGCGAAACCGCAGCATACACGGAACTCACATATACTTGGAAGTGAATATGGCATATGCGTCCGTCATACCAACCCGGAAATATAGTGATGAAATCAACCTCCCCATTGGCATCAGTCATCTGATAGCCCCGCAAGTAGGTTAATCCGGTTTCAGTTTGATAGCCTGAATAGTTACCGTCTTTATCGCAATGCCAAATATTGACACGCAAATTAGGCATAGGTTCGCAATTTGATAAACCTAATATTTTCAATTTTAAATTTAGCTGAATACCTTGTCTGTCTTCTCGTATATCCTGTCTAAAGAATGTTTGATTAGCACTTAAATCGAGCGGAAAAGGACCTGCTGTTTCGGAAGGGATGAGAATACAAGTAGGGTCGAAATTGCCGATATTAGTGGCAGTTTTTTCAGCCTTGTTGAAGCCAGTAGGAATGACAGATGCAATGCCTAATGCACCCACACTCTTGAGGAAATTATTTCTGTTCATAATAAAAATTGTTTTAAATCACGAAAAAAAATAGAAGATTGGGTGTAAAAACCCAATCTTCTTAATATATTTGATAAGAATAATTAAATACCCTTACTGACACAGAATCGTGCCATCTTCAGCGATAAGTACACGCTTGCGGTCGCCTGCTTTTCTTAATTTGATCTGGTAGTTATTAGCACCTGATGCTAAAGTAAATTTCATTACTTTTAATGATGCTGTGTAGTCTGCAAAATTTGTTGTAACTGCATCGGATACTGCTGTTGGTATCGTGCTGTAATCTACTCTCGTGCCACTCATGAAGAAAGCATTTTGAGCATCAAAAAACAACATTAAAGGAACCAACGTTGAATCAGCAGGAACAACTAAAACAGATGTTAATGTTTCACCTGTGCAGATAGTTACATTTCTGCCATGACGTGATGTGTAGCCTGCATAGTTTGCAGCAATATAGTCTGTAATAGCAGCTGGTAATGTATCATTATGAACATGTGTACTATCGTGTGGATGTCCGCCAGGGCCATGTCCTCCAGGACCGCCGTGTCCACCGTGACCGTGTCCATCAGCAAAAACACCATCGCAAGGTGAATCGCTACCGATATGATTACCATTGCGCGAAAAAGCCAAATTTTCACCGGTATTCAATGCAACGAAGTAGTTTTCAGTTTCACTTTGTTTTGCAGCTGATGCAATGTCAGCATCAGGGTAGTTGTTATCAACAAAATCAGTAATTGTACTTGGCAATTCAGATGTTGATACTGTACTTGTAGTAGCTGACCCAGTGATTGAGCTAAGGCTATCTTTGTTACAAGCTACAAAGGTAGACATGATTGCAGCTACTGAGAAAAACAAAAACTTTTTTAACATACGGTTATTAATTTAATTGTTAATGAAATGGATTAATTAACGTAGAATTTGTATATGAAAAATATATTGTTATTTTAATTTAAACAGTTTCATTTTTAATTGAATAATGTAATTATTTTGGGTGATTTTATATTGAAATACAATGTTTTTTTATAATTCCTTTTTTAGAATTTAAAGCTCCACTAAGGCAGCTTCGTTACCTGAAATAGAATTTTTAATTTCAAAATGTACTTTTTAAAAAAGGTACTTCACTCCACCTGTTAAATTGAAGGCGGTCTCTTCTTGTACAATTTGGTTGGTTTGGAGGGGGTGACTATATTGCCCTTGAAAATATACCGCAAAGTTTTTGAACAAACGTCCTTCAAAACCTAAAGCCGTAGTTGCAGTTTTTGTCCAAGTTTTTTCTACAAATGTTTCCGTTATTGAATAATCATCATCTTGTGATGTATGGGGTTGAAATGTTTCAGTAAGGCTATTGTTCTGTGATTGTACAAAATTGATTCCTACAACGACGTATGGTCTGAATGTGCGCTGCCCGATTTTAGGATACCAAGCAACTGAAACTGGAATGGCAACGCTATTATTAGTAACAACTGCTTTTTTAAAACGGTCTTGTGGATGATGTGGCTGTTGCCCGTGTCCACCGTGATTTGGTCGTGTCGGATGCCCTGATGTATCTTGTTTTTCGCCTTCTTCAATATTTGTAATAGTCTGAGATAAAGCACCAACTTTAAACTTGAAATTCTTATAAACATTTACAGTTAAGCCGGCACCATAATTTTTCCCAAACTGAGTTGTTGACCCAATTGATGTACTTGTTTCTACCCACACATCATTCAACCTTTTGAAGATATTATGTGAGTTTTGATTTGCTTGTATTTTTGGCATCATTTTTTCGAGCGAAACGCAATTTTGATTTGCTAAAATTGTTGTAGGTTGCAAAATTTTTAGTGTTACGATTTCGCTGATTGCACTCAATTTGTTTTCCGATTCTACAATATTATTTTGCTGTTGGGTAGAAATTGATTGCTGTGCAACGTGTTCATTATCTTTAATTATTTGCTCATCCTTTTGTTCGCTTGAAGTTGATATAATTTCTGAATAAACGATGTTGTTTGTAAAATTATTATTTTTTTCTAAATCTTTTTTGTTGTTTATAATTGATTGATTATCAATAATTAAAGATTTGGTATTACCTTCTGTTACGGGTGTTGATACTGATGCTTCAGTCACAACTTCTTCTTGAGTTGGAGTGAAAATTTTTGTCTCGGCTAATTGTATGTTTTTTTGTGTTAGTGTAACATTTTTCTCAATTTCATTTGATAATTGGCGATTAATTTTTGCATACTGAAATGCTAATCCTGCCGTTGTCAATAGTAGGGTAGTAGCGGCAATAGCCCACCAATTTACTGTCTTGGCAACAGGCTTCACAGGTAGCATTGTAGGCGGCAATTTAGCTGCTAACTTTTTCCAGTTGGCATCATCAAACGGGATGTCTCTAGGTGTTTCAAGACTCTTTTGTAAGTCTTCAATAAATTTTTTTTCTTTCATCAGCGTAATAGTCTTTCAATAAAAACTGTAATTTTATTTTAGCTTTGTGATACAGCGTTTTTGCGCCGCCTTCTGTTATGTTTAGTTGTTCTGCAATCTCGTTAAACTTGTATCCTTCAATACTATGTAACAAAAAGACTGTTCTGTATGATACCGGAATTTGCTGTACAATTGCAAGTATATCTTCATTTTCTAACTTTAATTCGACACTTGCTTCCAAGCTAACATCATCTGCCAAAATTGCATCTACAAATTGAATCGAATCCTTAAATCTGCGGTTGTAGTCAATTATGCAATTAATTAAAATTCTTCTGAACCAACTTTTAAAACTTGCCTCTTGACGATATTGATGCACATTAGTCAGCGCTTTAAACATTGCATCATTGTAAATTCCTTTGGCTTCTTCTAAGTCATTGTTATAGTGTAAAACAATCGTAATGCCGTATGCATAAAACATACGATAAAGCCGTTCCTGCGAAGCAGAGTTTCCACTTCTGCAACCACTCAAGATGTCGTTGATATCTTGCTTTGTCATTCGTTATTTGTTTACAAGATGTTGTGTTTTATAAAAAGGTTTCCTGTTAGCAAAAAAAAATTATTTATTTTATAACTTCCCTTACAAAGTGAATAATTTCATCCCATTAAAACGTATTATTCGACTGTTTTTTTGTATCAAATGCGAATTATAATTAAAAAGATAATTTCAACTACAGAGGTGGGTTGTTAACAATATTTTAGATCATGCCATTTTTTTGTAAAAACATTTTGTATTTAACATAATTTAGTAGGTACGTATTAGAAATTATTACTATTTTAGCGCAACTAATTTACTCCCAGACGTTTTTGATACATTGAAGTTTTCTTTTAAAAATATTTTTTTCACAAATTAAAAATTATAATGTATATGTCAAAACACTACTTCAAGCAATTTATTGCTTTTGTTTTGTTGGTGTTGGGTTTCCAAATAACCAACGCTCAGACGGTAGTAGTCACTACTCCTTTGGGAGACACCACCCTAAACGTTTTAGCATTAACTGCTAATTGGGGAAATGTACCTAATGGCGTTTGTGGCAATTTAGTGCTTGTTGATGACGGTACTGCTGCCGACTCTTTGGGTTGTAACGACCTCGTTAATGGTGCAGCATTAGCTGGAAATATTGCAGTAGCATTTAGAGGTGCTTGTGCTTTCGAAATGAAAGCCACAAAAGCGCAGGCTGCAGGTGCCATTGCATTAATCGTAATTAATACAGCAACAGGTGCTGTACCAACAGGTGGTCTTGGTGGCGTTGATACCTTAAACGCAACAATTCCTACCGTACTAATTAGTAATGCAGATGGTTTATCACTTCAGTCAGCTTTGGCGTTAGGAATTCCGCTTTCAGCTTGTATGAACTTGCCGAATATCAACTTTACAGTTTCGGTAGATATGTCCACGCAAACAGTTGACCCTGCTGGCGCACATGTTGCAGGTGATTTTAATAACTGGACACCTTCACCTATGACAAATGCCGGTAACGGTGTTTGGACTTATACAACTTCTGTAGTTGCTTACACAGACCAAAAGTATAAGTTCTTAACTGGACCAAATTTCGGAACTGATGAAAATGCTCCAGCTGAATGTGGAATTGACGATGGCTTTGGTGGTTACAATCGTTTCTACGATGCTTCTAATATTTTGCCTTTACACGATACAACTTTAAGTACAGTGTGCTATGCAAAATGTGGAAGTTGTTTTTCTCAAGTTACCTTGAGTGTGGATATGAGTGCTCAAACAGTTTCTGCTGATGGCGTACACGTTGCTGGTGATTTCCAGACTGAAGCGGGTTTTGCGTCTGATTGGGATCCATCTACAACAGAATTGACCGATACAGACGCAGATGGCGTGTACTCAGTTACTTTGACGCTTCCTGCGGATGGTTCTACTTACCAATATAAGTTTATCAACGGTAACACTTGGTCTGGAGAAGAAGCTGTTCCATCTGCTTGTGGCGTAGATAATGGTTTTGGTGGATTTAATCGTGAACTAACTACACCTACAGACGGCGATCAAGATATATCTGCTGTATGTTTCAGCCGTTGCGGAAATTGCAACGTTGCAGTTACATTTAAGGTAGATATGAATCAACAGACGGTTTCTGCTGATGGCGTACATGTTGCTGGTGATTTTCAAGCTGAAGCTGGTTTTCCTTCTGATTGGGATCCTTCAACTGCTGCACTAACTGATGCTGACGGAAATGGTGTTTACGAACTTACAGTAACCCTACCCGCCGGATTTACTTTCCAATACAAATACATAAACGGTAATGCTTGGTCTGGAGAAGAAGCTGTTCCATCTGCTTGTGGCGTAGATAATGGTTTTGGTGGATTTAATCGTCAATACACAACAGGTGATTTTGATGGAGATATTACAACTGTATGTTTTGCAGAATGTGGCTTCTGCCAAACTCCTTTTGCGTGTGATATTACTGCTATAATTTGTGATAACTTTGAAAGTTATACTGTTCCGGGTACGGTTAGTTCAAATAACTCTACGTGGTGGACAACATGGAGCGGAGCCGCTGGTACAGCCGAAGAAGGCGCAGTTTCTACTTCTCAAGCTGCTTCCGGTAACCAGTCATTATTAATTGATGGTACTACTGCCGGCGATGACTGCGTGCTTAATTGCGGTAACATAAATGGTGGTGCTGTAGCATTAGTTTGGAAAATGTTTGTTCCTTCTGGTAAAAAGGCTTACTATAACTTACAGAGAAACGTGCCAGTTGGTACAGGTAGCTGGATCACAGGTGGATACTTCAATGATAATGGTACAGGGTTCTATTTGATTAATAGTGATACATCTCACTTCAATTATCCTCATGATACTTGGTTTGATGTTACTCATGTAATTGATATAGATAACGACACAGCATTCTATTATATTGATACTACATTAGTAGCAACTAACTCTTTCCACCTTGCAGAAAATGGTCCCGGTAATCCCGCAGTAAAGACTTTAGGTGGTGTAGATTTCTATCCGCTTGATGCGACTTATACTTACTATCTTGATAACTTACAGTTAGTATTACTACGTGCAGTAAATGATCTTTGCGATACACCGTTAAACATAAACTCATTGTTTGGTGGTGAGCTTAATGTAGCTGAAGTGCTTCATTCTAATAATCTAAATGCCACTACGCAAACTACCGACCCTGTTACTTCTTGCTTCACAGATAATCCAGCAGGTACAAATATGAACGGTAATTTGAATAATACAGTATGGTATACTTTTACAGGTGACGGTGCTTTATATAACATCGCAACAACAATCTGTAATACAGATTCATCATTGTTTATTTACGATACACAATTAGGGGTATATACAGGCAGTTGCGGCAGCTTTACACAAGTAGGCTGTAATGATGATGTTTCTGCATCAAACTATATGTCTTCATTAGATATTCAAACAGAAGTCGGTACAACATACTATGTTATGATTGACGGTTGGGATAACACCTTAGCTGGCGGCACTGCTGCAGCAATGGGTTATTTCTGCGTTGAGGTTACGAAAAAATCTGTTCCTCCACCACCGCTTCGCAATGTAACATTTGTAGTAGATATGACAAACGAGATTCTTTCTCCAAATGGTGTTCATATTGCTGGAAACTTCCAAGGTTGGGATCCTGCTGCTTCTGCAATGACGAACACAGTGGGTAATGTATGGACTTATACTGCTATGATACCTCAAGGTGATACAGTACAATATAAATATATAAACGGTAATGCTTGGTCTGGAGAAGAAGCTGTTCCATCTGCTTGTGGTGTAGATAATGGTTTTGGTGGTTTTAATCGCCGATATATAGTTGCTACAGCAGCTAATCAAAGTCTTCCACGTGTATGTTTTGAAGAATGTGATAATGTATGTGATGCCGGCGCTATATCAGAAGCAGATTTGATTAATGGCATCAGCTTGTATCCAAATCCTGCTACTGATTTCGCTACATTGAACTATTCATTTGCCGAAGCAAACTCATTAACTATCAAGGTATTTAATGGCTTAGGACAAATGGTGTCTTCTGACTTTATCAGTAATGTTACAAACGGTACTCATGGTATCAGTGTTAAAGATTTTGCAACTGGAATTTATATGGTTCAAATTTCTAATGGCACACACCAAGTTACTAAACGCTTACATGTTGAAAGATAAGATAATCAAACATCTTTCTGAATAATAAAGCCCCGATGGAATTTCCATCGGGGCTTTATGTTTCTTTTACGACTGCTAAAATTTATTTTTCCACATCATACTCTCCATTGGTTTGCTTGAGCGTTGTGTATATTTTGCGTTATCTTTTTTATTATAATAATTTTGAATATCTCCTTCTACGGCAAAATAGATGAGTTGCCCTATAGGCATACCAGCATACACCTTTACAGGTTGCACACAGGAGATTTCGAGCGTCCAGTGGTTGCAGAAGCCAACATCGCCTTTGCCTGCGGTAGCATGAATATCAATTCCTAATCTACCTACGCTTGATTTCCCTTCTAAGAATGGTACGGCATTATGTGTTTCTGTGTATTCTTCAGTAACACCTAAGTATAGGGTATTGGGTTGTAAAACAAAACCCTGATCAGGAATAATAAAGTCTTGGATGGTGTTGTGTTTTTTGGCATCCAATACTCTGGAAGTATAAACGGCGAGATATTTTCCTAAATGCACATCATAAGAATTGGTACCCAAACATTCGGAACGGAATGGCTCAATTACGATTTGTTTATTTTCGATGGCATCCAGAATTTTTTTATCAGAAAGAATCATGGTGTCAGATATTTTTGACCAAATTGCGCTCGGTGATAATATCTTTTAGTTCTTTCAAGAATGAGTATTCATTTGGCATTACTTTTTTGAATGCTTCCTTGATGGCGAAGAATGTTCCGTTTTCTAACTCTGGAAACTTATTTTTCAGTTGTCCTTTTACAATTTCTATATCTTCTTTTATGATTTTTCGTATGGAGGGTATGTCATGCCAATCGCCTTCTACAGCTAATGCCATTTCAAAATCCCCATCTTCAGTTTGTATGGGTTCTAAACCGATAAGATGCTCCTTTTTAAGTGAACTGAACAGCGAACTTTCGGGTATCTGCCAATTATCTCCGTTTGGATCCATATTGACAAGGAATATTTCTAATCCTTTTTTGTTGATGCGGTAAATGATGATTCTAGCACTATTTCTCAGCCCCATAAATTTGGAAATATATGATTATTTTTTTTTGTCAAAATTATTTTTACAAATATAACAAAAATAAAGCGAATTGCATTTTACTACAAAAGTTGATTTATTTGTCAAAAAATTATTTCGGTTTGCGTTTATTTATTTCATCTCGAATGCGGGCGGCTTTTTCATAATCTTCTTCATTGAGTACATCCTCCAGCATTTTATTGAGCGCATCAATCGTATATTGTGCTAATGAGTTTTTCGTGCTACCCACAGCAGTAGTTTTTTCGCTTGTGCTTTTTTCTTTTGTTTCATCGGAGCTTTCGGTATCTTCTAAAATTACACCGGCGGCATCCAAAACAAACTCGTAGGTAAAAATTGGACAATTATAACGTACAGCCATTGCAAG
>JAGOHC010000182.1 GCA_017996375.1 Saprospiraceae bacterium
CGTAAAAACCGAATTGATCTTGATTAATCATTAGCTATTTTAATATAAGAAGATTCAGGAGGAAGAAAAATGAGTAAAACAATTTCAACACAAATCGTCGAGATGTCAACATCTTTAAAATTTGAAGTTAATGTATTGCTGTCGCCAAACATTGTAAATTGGTATATCCGAAGCATATATACTGCACAAAATATTATAGTTAATCCGGCGATTACACATAACCAAAAATTATATTGATACACGCCATTTAATAATAAAAACTCACCCACAAAACCGTTAGTAAGCGGAACGGCTACGCTGCCTAACATGATAATCATGAATAAAACAGCAAAACGTGGTGCAGATTTAGCAATGCCACCTAATTGTGAGAGTTGCCGTGTTCCGGTTCGGGATATAATAATATCGCAAGCTAAAAATAACCCAACTACATTAATGCCGTGATTCAACATTTGTATTAAACCACCTTGCCAACCAGTTTGATTTGCAGCAAAAATTCCAGCTGCAATTAAACCAACGTGTGCGATTGACGAATAAGCTACTAATCGCTTGATATCCTGCTGTTTTATAGCAATGATTGAAGCATACACAATACCGATAACGGCAAGCGTAATCATTATTGGTGTAGTGTGAGCCAAGCCTTCGGGGGCTAATGGAAGCATCCAACGGATCAAGCCGTACAACCCCATTTTTAACATAATTCCTGATAAAAGCATCGTACCCGATGTTGGTGATTCGCTGTAAGTGTCAGGCTGCCATGTGTGGAATGGAAATATCGGAATTTTTATTGCGAAGGCTAAAAATAGACCTAATAGAACGTAGTTGGCGGTTTGTGGTGTTAATTTTACATTGTATAAAGCAGTTATATCAAATGAATGGGGTGCTGGTGTTTGCAGGTATAAATAGATTAACGAAACCAACATGAATAAACTACCCACAAATGTATAAATGAAAAACTTAAGGGTAATTTTAATGCGATCTTGCCCACCCCAAAGTGCACAAATAAAGTAAATCGGGATAAGTGCAATTTCCCAAAATATATAAAATAAAAACCCATCCATTGCAGTAAATACACCTATCAAAGCAAATTGCATCAGCATTACCAATGCGTAAAATAATGAAGGTTTAGAAAAGTCTTTTTCCCAACTACTACCAATAATAATGGGTACTAATAAGTTAGTTAATAACAACATTAATAAGCTTATGCCATCGTACCCTAATTTGAAATTAATACCCATTGAAGGCATCCAAGCATAATCAACTACACCGTTCAACACGCCCGTTGAATTAAAAGTGGGCATTAAAAATATTGTTAATATGAATGTTATAATTGAAAACAGCAGTGCTACCCAACGCGCAGAATTACCTTTAAAAAAAGGTAACAGCAACGATGCGAAAAGCGGTAGTAGTAATACAAGCAGCATATATCAAAATTGAAATTAGTTCTGAGTTATTTAATGATAATAAAAGTAGGAAAGCAGTATAGCCATCAATCCGGCTACCATGCCAAAAAGGTAATATTCTATATTTCCATTTTGTAATAATCGCAATCCATTGCTGAATCTGCCAATGCTCTGAGAGATGACACCTACCACACCTCCATCAATTAAATATTTATCAATAATACTATAAAAAAACCTGGAAAGTTGTTCAATAGGTTTTACAAATAAACTATCATATAGCTCATCTACATAAAATTTGTTGTAAGATAATTTTTGAAAAAATGACATTTCACTAATATTGTCAGTTTCGGTAATTGTAGATTTTGCGTAACGATTATAAGTCATAAATACTACCAGACCTAATACTATCACAGAAAAGCCCATAATGATTAATTCGGCAGTATGTGAAGCATGTGTCGGATGATACAGGGAGTTACCTTGATATATAGGTGAAAAGTAATCATTCAAATAGTGTTTGCCTTCAGCAAATATTTCGGGGATACCTAAAAATCCACCGAACACCGAAAGAATAGCCAAAATAATCAAAGGCAAAGTCATAACTGAAGGAGACTCATGCAAGTGGTGTTCTTGCTCATGTGTACCTCTAAATTTGCCATAGAATGTCAAAAATAACATTCTGAACATATAAATTGCCGTTAATACTGATGTGAGAGAAAGTAAAGTGAAAATTAATTTATTATGTGAAATAGCGGCTGCTAATATTTCATCTTTAGAAAAGAAACCTGCCAAAGGTGGACATCCAGTAATTGCTAAAGTTGCTAACAAACACGTAATAAAAGTGATAGGGGTTGCTTTGCGTAAGCCACCCATTTTCAACATATTTTGCTCGCCACCCATAGCATGAATAACGCTTCCGGCAGCTAAGAATAATAATGCTTTGAAAAATGCGTGTGTGGTCAAGTGGAACATGGCTGAAGTATAAGCACCCAAACCTGCGGCGACAAACATATACCCTAATTGACTTACAGTTGAATACGCCAATACTTTTTTTATATCGGTTTGTTTGAGGGCTACCAACGCTGACAGCATAGCTGTTGTTAAACCAATGATGACGATGATATTACCGGTTAATGGAGTTAATGAGTATATAATATTGGAGCGAACAATCAAATAAACGCCAGCCGTTACCATTGTTGCAGCATGGATTAAAGCTGATACGGGTGTTGGACCCGCCATAGCATCCGGCAACCAAGTATATAAAGGTATTTGGGCACTTTTACCCATTGCACCTACAAAAAGTAAAAAAGTGATTAAGGTATTAACTTCAACTGCTACTTTGCTTGCTTGTGGGAAAACATCTGCATAATTGACACTTCCGTAATATGTAAATATTAAAAATATTCCTAATAACAATCCTAAGTCGCCGATGCGATTCATAATAAAGGCTTTGCGAGAAGCATAACCATATTCTAAATTATTGTACCAAAACCCAATGAGCAAATAAGAACACAAACCTACACCTTCCCAACCGAAAAACATGATGAGGTAGTTATCTGCCATTACTAATATCAACATCGAAAAAATAAACAGATTCAAATAAGCGAAAAACTTATAGAATCCATCATCATTGTGCATATACCCAATGGAGTATATGTGAATCAAAAAACCAATTCCAGTGATTATCAACATCATCCAGTTGGATAATCTATCCACCAAAAAACTAAAGTTGATTTGCCATCCACCAACATCCATCCAATTGAACAGCGTTGCGGAAAGCGAAACGTTTTCGGTAGTTTGAAAAAATAATAGAATACTCAGTATAAAAGAAACTAATACGGTTCCACTGCCAATGATGCCTACAACTGATTTGGGAAGTTGTTTGCCAAAAAGCCCGTTGAAAGCGAACCCGAATAAGGGTAGTAAAGGTATGAGTTGAATCATTTTGATTTGAATTGCACGTACTAAATAGAATTAATCAGAAGCGGAGTTTGTCCAAATAACTTATATCGGTTGTGCGAGTATTGCGATAAATCATTACCAAAATAGCTAACCCAACTGCTGCTTCTGCAGCCGCTACAACCATAATAAAAAAAACATATATCTGTCCGGCAGAATCGTTAAAATAAGTTGAAAATGCAGCCAATAATAAATTTACTGAATTTAACATTAACTCTACACACATCAAAACTATGATTGCATTTCGGCGAATCAATACCCCTAACACGCCGATACTGAACAAAATAGAACAATAAAGTACATAGTGTTGAAGTGGAATAAGTTGAAGTAAGGATTGCATATTATCCGGTTTATAATTTATCGGTTTATAATTTATCGGTTTATATATTTTGTATTGTTTCGTTTACCCACTAATACTGCTCCAACCATTGCTGCGAGAAAAAGTATAGCAGAAATTTCAAACGGCACAACATAATCGGTGAACAAGACTTTACCTAAATTTTTAACTAAGCCTAATTCTGGATTGTTAGTTGCGGGTGAAGCAATTTGTTGTACACTTTTTAATGCTCCCACCATTATCAGTAGTAAAGAACCTGAAGTGATTGTGGCAGCCACTTTCACTGCAAGTGATTTTTGTGGTTCATTGTCTTTATTTAAGTTTAGCAACATTAGCACAAAAAGGAACAACACCATAATTGCACCAGCATACACTATAAGGTGAACAACTGCTAAAAACTGTGCGTTCAGCAAAATATACTGACAAGCAATTATAAAAAAAGTAAGTATCAGGTATAACACGCTATGCACGGGACTTTTTGTAAACAACATCAATAGTGCAAAAAGTATGGAGAGGAAGGCAAAACCGTAAAATAAATATTGAACCATGTTCGTCTAAAGTTAGCTTGTTGTGTGCTTTTTATATTAAATCTTTTAACTCTTCGGAAGTCTTTTTTTGACGTTTGCTGACATCAATTCGATTGTCAATTTTTTCGACTAATTTATCTTTACCATAAATAAAATTATCGCGCTCATAATCAGTATCAACAATCCGGTCAGTCAAGAAAATTGCTTCTTTCGGACAAGCCTCTTCACAGAGTCCACAAA
>JAGOHC010000035.1 GCA_017996375.1 Saprospiraceae bacterium
CCACAATACATGGATGCGCTTTTAAAACTGAAGAAAAAAGATAAGCAACGTAAAATGGATGATGGCGAAATGTTTGAAATTCAGGATGTTACGGAAGCTACTGCACAGATGTTTACAAGCAGAGTAAATTCTGGTAGAAGCAAATAAGCAATAATTTTATTAAGGAAGCACGACGATAAATTTCGTGCCCTTGGGCTTATTATCTTCAACGGTAATAGTACCCTGATGCGCCTGAACAATTTGTTGGACAATATACAAACCCAAGCCCGTGCCTTTGGTATGACGCGTATCTTCGTTGCCAATGCGGTAAAAACGTTGAAATATTTTTGCTTTCTCCTTATCGGAAATACCAATTCCCAAATCGGAAACCTGCAAAACCACCTGCCCATTATGGGCTGATAATTGCAACATTACAGTAGGGTTGTTGGCTGCATATTTTATCGAATTTTCTATTAGATTTGAAACAACCGATGTGATTCCGAGTTTGTCTGCTCGGATGACAATTTCGCTTTGATGCGTGTATGAAAATTTCACTTGCGGGTACTGGTCTTTAAAACTTTCGACAATTTCACTCAATAATACGGATAAAGAAAATTTTTCAAATATCGGTTGGTAAGAACTTTCCACCCGCGCCGCTAACAGCAAATTATCCACTAAAGTATTTAATCGCTCCGATTCTTTCAAAGCATTATTACTCAATTTATTCACTTGTTCTTTTGGCAGTTCACGCTTCAAAAAAGTTTCCAGTGTAAGTTTGATAGAGGCTATTGGCGATTTCAGCTCATGGGTGATTGACAATAAAAAATTCCTGCGCTGCAACTCCGATTCCACCATCTGGTTATATGCCTTGTTAATTAACCAAATACCAACCAACAACGAACAGATAAACACAGCTGCTTCGCCTAAAATCATCCATTCCTGCCGCATATATTTTTTTTCGATAATTGCAAACTGCTGGGTTTTCTGAAACGAAATGTCATCAACATATTTACCTTCGGCAGTCATGCCCATACGCAACAACTCAACCTTAGCACGAAACGCATCGTTATTTTTAGTAAACAACAACACCGACCACCATGTAAACGCCATGAGCATATATATCATGACTATATACGTCAAAATGCGAAGGCGTGTATTATTTTTTGAATTATGCAAAGCGTTAAGTTATTCAATTTATATCGCTCGAAGGTACGCCGTTTTTTCGTTTTTAATGGCAAATTGATAAATACCGTAATCGTTATTGCATAAAACCTAATAAAATATACATTATTTATGGTTTCGATATAAAGATAATTTGTAAATATCCATCAAAAAGTGTACTTTTGCAGCCGTTTAGTAAAAAACGAAAATAATTAATTCATTAAAATCATTAATCTTACTTCATTCAAAATGAGACATTACGAAGTAACTTTCATCGTCAATCCTATACTGTCCGGCGATGAATTGGCAGCGACAGCACAATCCTATATCGACCTTATTGAAAAGGAAGAAGGGAAAATTATCCACGTTGATGAGATGGGCTTGCGCCAATTAGCTTATCCTATAGAGAAAAAGCATTCCGGCGTGTACTATTGTATTGAGTTTGCAACTGAAAACACAAGCGTCATTGCAAAATTAGAACTTACCATGAAGCGCGATGAAAATCGCATCATGCGTTACCTTACCACCAGCTTAGATAAGTTCGGGGTAAAATACAACGAAGACAAACGCGCAGGCAAAATCGGCAAAAAACAAAAGCTGGTAAAAAACAGAAGAGGGCAAGAAGCGGCTACTACCGAACCAGAAGCAAAAGTTGAAGCTCCGCTGGTTGAGGCAAGTAAAGATTAACACACTCCAAACTTATCCATTTTTAATAACCTTTATATTTTAATATTATGGCATCCAGAGAGGATATTAAGTTTTTAAGTAACCCAAAACTCGGCCAAAATCGTGCAAAATATTGCCGTTTCAAAAAATTCGGTCTGAAATATATTGACTACAAAGACCCTGATTTTTTGTTACAATTCATAAACGAACAAGGTAAAATTTTGCCTCGCCGCATCACGGGTAATTCATTGAAGTATCAGCGCAAAGTGTCCACTGCTATTAAGCGTGCACGTCACTTAGCCATGTTACCATACGTTGCCGACTTATTGAAATAGTCGCAAACATTCATTATTTTATTTAATCAAATTAGTTTAGTACAAACGTCATGGAAGTTATATTAACGCAAGATATTGACAAGGTAGGGCACAAAAACGATGTCGTAAAAGTAAAAGACGGCTACGGACGCAACTACCTCATCCCGAAAGGTATGGCAATGATTGCCAACGCCGGAAACATCAAACGCCTTAACGAATATAAGCGTCAGGAAGAGTATCGCGAAAACAAAAAAGTAGATCAGTACCGCGTAGTTGCTGCTCAGTTGGAGGGCAAAGAATTGGTACTAAAAATGAAAGCCGGCGAGAACGGTCGCTTGTTTGGTAGCGTAGGTACGGCTCAAATTGCTGAAGGATTGAAATCACAGTTCGGTATTGTTTTGGAACGCAGAAAAATTGGTATGTTAGATATCAAAGAACTTGGTAAATATACTGCCGATTTGAATTTTCATCCGACTATCCAAACCAAACTCAACTTTACCATAGAAGCAGAAGCAGAATAAGCATAAAACCTCAGCTTTTTTATTAAAGAATTTGCTAAAAAACTAATCCTCCGATATTGAAAAAGTATCGGGGATTTTTTGTTAATAACCTTTTCGTCAATCCTTATTTCTGATAAGCACCGGAACAACCTTTGGCGGTATTTTATCACTTTGCAGGGTGAGTATGTACCAACCATTAAATTGCTTAGTAGCGATGTTCAGTTGATTGCTTTGATTGCTTACTTTTGCAGCGTAAACTTGCACGCCAGTTATAGTATGCAGCGTACAGGAAGTATAAACATCAGCAGCAAATTCGACCATGATACTTTCTGTTGCCGGATTAGGATATACTTTCACCTCGCGTGATATTTCGGTAGCTGACCTGCCCTCAATAGTTAGCGTATCAGAAGCACGCTCCTCTTTCTTTGCTTCAAGTGTGGTAAAAGTAGTTTTTGCCGATACCGTAGATTCGCTGGAACTACCTGCACAATTGAAAGATCCATCAGGATAAGACACCCATGCTTCGGCATAATAAGTAGTAAGTGGCAGCAGGTTGATGGTACGTAAAGTTGGTTTTACTTCTCCTTGTTCGGTGCTTACATATACTTCCGAGTAGGGTTGTATCAAATTATTGGTAGCATTTTTGTATTGCCCATATCGTATTTTGTAGGATGTTGCATTGAGCGAAGTGACATCGTTTACATTTTGTTTGGCGACATTCCATTTTAGCGTAGCAGCTTTGTCAGTAATATCCGCAACTTCTAATCCTGTTACATTTCCTACACCTCCAAAATAGGTAGCATCACAACTCGCCCCTGTACTACTGCCACAGAAAAAAAGTTTCTTCAAATTGGCTTCGCTATAAAAGGTTAGTTTTATTTGCTTTACTGGTTTTCTTATTGGATTAGCAACAGTCAGCCATTGATTAAATGGTTGCGTTTTAACAGTCATTAACGGCATCCACCAACAATAACAATCTGCATATTCTATTTTGAAATCACCAATACCTGAAACATCATGATAGTAAATGGCATCAATATTCATGGAAGTAGGAAAAGTAATAACTGCCGAAAATGGAAAATTGCAATACCCGACTATTCCAGTTGAGTCCGGATGCTCCATAGGAATCTGGCTGCAAACATTTGGTTGTGCTACAACCTCTGCATCTAAAATCTGATAAACTCTGTCGGGGCAAAAGGAAGGAGAATTTGTATTAGGAAAAGTTATCCAACTACGTGGGATATTTATCAAACAGTTATTGCATGTTCCGTTAGCAGTAAACGCATCTGTTGGTGTGCTAATTGTTACATTTTCTGTTGCATCAACTGACACTACCCAAAAGCGATATGCTGTGTTGAGTGCTAAGCCGGTTACGGTAGCATTGTTTCTACACCCGTCTAAGTTTTCTGCAAATAAGCGTGCTGAGCTGATGTTTAATTGCATGGGTGTATTAGACGTTTTCTTTTCGTAATAAATTTGATGCCGTGCATAGCAATTTGGAGGATTTGTCCAACGGAGCTTAACACCATCACAACAGCCTTGCTCTGCAACAAGGTTACTGATTGGCAGTGTAACCGGATCATTCTCTGACACATTTACTTTAATGAATACAGGCATTTCGCTTACCGCAACGGTAACGCTGCCATTGCTGACAGGCAGGCTGCTGCGTCTGCCATTCTCATCCAATTCTTCAATGCTGATTTTTGTAGCGGAAGTTAAGTTTGGAATAGTAAGTGTTGCCGAAAAAGAAACACCTGTACCCGTAGGACTCCAGATAGCATATATTATACTTGGATTATTGGGGTTACTTTCATTCACATATTTGTACAAGCGTACGGGATTGTTGGGGCTGACGGTAATGCCATAATTAGTAGTATTGTTTCCTGATTTTTGGTATTTATACCCTTTTAAGATATTTTGTAGGGAGAGAACTGCATACCAAGATTTTTTAGGGCGAAAATCTTCTGTTAATAACCCTGAACTGGCAAATTGTCTGCATGGATCGGTAAGTATTTGCGGTTCATCTCTCAACTCAAAAGGGATAGCTTTACTGATAGTGATGCCAGGGGTATTAGGATTATTATCATCATTAACACTAACGGCAGCAATTTCTAAAATGCTTCTGACCAACCATTGTGCTTGTATGCTCTGCTGGTCTAAGCTTCCAAATGGAATGATGTCAACCCCCGATTGATTTTCTCCACACCCCCCATATGTATCATATCCAAATTCGGACAACCAAATTTCTTTGGTAACTAACTCAGCACGCATTTCTGCACTGTTGTTAAAAATATTGAATATCAAATAGCTGAGCCTTTCTTTTAAGGAATCTTGTTCGGGGCAAATGCCATGACCGCCCCCAAACACGTCTTCATAAATAGTGCTATACTCCTCTTCAACATATTTGTTGGTAGAAGAAGAATAGTGATGAAAGTTTAGCGCATCAAAAGGGAGCTTATTTCCGGAATTAAATCCTGCAATGCCTTGTACCCGATTTGCTCTAAACCAAATTAGCATTGTGTCTATATACCCACCTCTAAGCCCTGCCAAGCCTGCCATCACTACTTTCATACTCGGGTCGGCATTTTTAATGCCGTAATAAGCATTTGGCACATTGGGTATAGCAAAATCCTCGCTCTTGCCATGACCGTCATAATCCGCACTGAGCATAGCAGCAAATTGTTCTTGTTTAAAAAACCAACTTGATTTTCCTTCTATTTTTAGTTGGAGTGCAGTAGCACCTTCATCTCTCCATGTTTTATCCGGTTCATTCTCATTTTCCAAATAAGTAAGAACACCCAACCCTGTCAATATAGACTGGTCAGTAGCCAAATTGGGTTGTACAAAGTTGCTTATATATGCCGAACCCGGCGCATATTGCGTACTACCAAAACGCGCAGCAAACAAGGTCTGCCACTTAGCATGCTCTTTGTATGTAACAGGTTGCCGCTGTGAATCATTTGGGTTGTTGGGATTACTATTAAATGCGCTTGGATATTGTATATTACCGTATTGGCAATTTGAAAAAGTAAACGCGCTGTTGCACAACGGTTTTTGCTCTAATAAAATAGCACAATCATTATAATTCACAAGTCCGCGCATTTCAGGAGCTAAGCCCTTTAGGGTAGCAACTGTTTTTCGGTACAAACTCGAATAAAAATAATCGTAAGGATAAACGACACTGCCATCAAGGCTCGGGTTCCATTTTATTTTTGCCGTAGGGCAACCGCCAACGATATCGGCATCATACCCTACGTCAGATGCCCAATCGTAATAATCGCGTACAAAGCTAAATTTATTGATGCGTTTAATGGGGTCTTTGGCGCGTGTGTTAATACCGATTAGTTGGTCAATGGTTACTTGGGTCTGTGCTTGTAGTACAAAAGAGCTGACAATTAGTAAAAAAGTTACACTTTTTTTTAAGCTCTTTGTAAATCCGTTCAATGAAAATTTGTTTTTCAAGATTTATTTTTTAAAATTTGAAGAAATGTAGGCAGACTGAAAGGGATTAGTCTCCTACTGATTTTATATACGTTAATAATAATTGTTATTTTTGTAAAAACAAAATATATGCTATAAAAAATTAATATTAGAAATATTATTAAAATAGCATACCGATTATTTACACAAACACCTAATAAAAAATACATCATCAAAAACACCGCCCATGAAAAAAATATTTCTGTTAGCCGTTTTAGTTGCCCACACCGTTGTCGCTTTTGCACAAGTCGTATATCCGAGCAGTATATTGTTATATCGTCAATCACAAATAGACTCTTTCAATATCCTGTATGGCACACCTGATGTTTTAGAAGGCGGTTTATATGTTGGACCCGGAGATGAAGTAACAACAGACATTTATGACCTGTCGCCCTTAAACACTATTGATGTCATCAATGGAAGTATCCTTATTGAAAAAACACAACATCTAAAAAGCTTGGAGGGACTAAACAGCTTAGATAGTCTATACACCAACTTGTATATAGGTTTCAATGATTCATTAGAAAATATTGCGGCATTGAGCGAATTAGAATACCTTGGCGCATACGAAGTCCGATTTCGCAACAATCCTCAATTGCAGTCTCTACATGGATTGGAGGCTATTTCACAAATTTCGCTTGGAGGCAACTATTTAGAACTTTCCAATAATGGCTTTGAAAACTGCCAAGGGCTTAATAAACTAAAACGAGTTACCTACCTGCAAGTAAGCGGTGGGGCGTTAAAAAATTTTATAGGATTGGACAGCCTGACAACTATAGAGGGTCATTTAGGACTAAATAATTGTCTCAATTTACAGTCATTTGATGGGTTAGAAAATTTACAACTATATGGGCGTGATGTATATATCAATAATTGTCCTCAACTGCAAAATATATTGGGTATGGGCAATAGCCAACCTATACCTCCTTTGATATCTGTAGAGATAAAACATTGCCCAGCGCTGACGAGCCTATCCGGGTTAAATATCACCGCAGATTCGATTGCCCGGATAAACATTCAGAACACAGGTGTTAGCAACTTAGCCCCGTTTGCCAACCTCCGCAAAGCGTGGGGCGGAATATATGTTCAAGATAATCCGCATCTGACAGACTTGGCAATAACACACTTAAAAGATGCCGGCTTGAACATTATCAATAATGATTCACTGACAAATGTGGGTTGCTTGATAAGCTTGGATACCATGCCCCGAAGCATTGATATCACAGATAATGACCACCTTGCCGACATCAATGGATTAGCAAATGTGCGTCAGATCGGTGCTGTTTATATTTCCCTCAACCCTGCTTTAGCAAGTTTAGCCCCACTGAGTAACTTAAAACGACTTGTCGGGCATCCTAACTATTATACTTTGGTATTGTATCACAATACCGGTTTACACAGTTTGGCGGGTTTAGAAAACCTCGAAGACGTATTAGGGCAAATTCAAATCGAAGAACCCGAAGTAAGCGATGCAAGTAGCTTATTTAGCGGACTACAAAAAGCAACCAGCATAGAATTAAGGCTGCCAAAAGTAAGGCATACGTTAGACATTTGCAACGAGTTGGAAGACTGTGGATTCATCTCAATAGGCTGCGGAGCAGATACTATTTCGGGATTTAGCACTTTGGACTCTTTAGCATATCATTATTTTAGCGGACCCGAAGATACCATAGGTCATGTCCGTGGCGCATTAGCAATAGGCGGTAATGACTCCCTCAAGCACATTACAGGGTTTAAAAATCTCAAAAAAATAACCCAGAATTTAGACATAGTAGGTAATATTGAATTGCCACACCTTGACTGTTTCGATAGTTTAAAGCAAGTAGGACATTCGGGAACGTGGCAAGGCGTGATTATTCAGTATAACGATAAACTACAAAGCATCAACGGGCTACGTAACCTCACCACGCTGAATGACAGTATGCTCATCCTAAACAACCCGCAACTCACTGATTGCGACGCGCTTTGCGCCTTAAAGAGCCACATTCCGCATTTCTCTTGGAAGCTGCGCGTAGCGGGTAGCCCATTCCCTTGCGATACCGAACAGCATATCTTCATTTATTGCGATACCTTCACCTCCGCACACGAACTGCTGCCTGAAGAGGTCATATTCACCGCACAGCCCAACCCCACCACCGACATTGTAAAAGTGCAGGTATCCGATAATCATGCCTTCCCGCTACACATCGCCGTGATGAATATGCAAGGTAACGAACTATACCACACCAATGCAAACTTCTCCGGCGAGTACACCGTCCACTTCGGGGACTTCCCAACGGGTATTTATTACCTCGTCCTATCCGATAATAAAGGGCGGCGAAAAGTCAAAAAAATCGTTAAACTGCAATAAAGCAAAATTACAGCAGCAAAAACTGTATATAAATGATTTTTTTTGAAATACTTTTCAACATAAGTAATAAATCTGATAGCAACATATTGCGCTTTTTGATAATATATTGTAAGTTTGTGGACACAACAACCTAATTGTAATCATTTTTAGGTTTCTAACAAATTAAACAATATCTCATGGCACTCCCCTCAAGAAAGCTTGCAATGGCTTTCTCCGCTTCGTTGTTGTGTATAACATTCACCTATTCCAACTCTTACTTTTGGGGTTCGTGTGGCACAACGTTTACACTCAACACTAACAATACCACATCAGGATACGCCGTAGGTAATTGTGAAGACGACTTCAATTATCGAACTTTTCAAGGCACACACTTAGGGACATTACACGCGCTTCATTTGACCGATGCAATGCAACGCACTTGGGAAGGTTTCAAAGAAAAGATAATTAGCGGTACTATATTTTACAAAATAATTCCAGCTACTGCCACAGAAGATACTGCATATTTCAATGCCATCGCCTTAGTCCGCTTAGATAGCACAATTTACGAACCACCCTATCGGTCCGCATTTTTTGGGCTTTCACAACGCTACAATTTGCTCACTGATTTACAGCCCAATACAGAATACCAAATACAATTATATTTTGCAGCAGAATTGGATAAAGACTCTACATCTTTATCATCTGATGAAGTTTATAAACAGTTATTGAATGATACCGACAGCTTTCGCGCTTTTTTTAAAACTGACAGCTACGTTGAAGATGATATTGTAAATTTCAACATCATTCCAATTAACTATTCTGCGAAGGCACAATGGTTGCTAAACGATACCGCTTGGGGCATAACATCCAGTCTCGAACGAAGTTATGATAATTGGCATTGGACAACCCTTACTGCTGCAATGCAATCTGGCACAAATACTGTATTGCAACATGACGATAATGAATTATCGGAAGGTAATAATTATTACCGAATACTGTTGCGCTATCCCGATGGTAGCATTGGGTATTCTACGATTCTCAAAGTTACGTTGGTAAAAAAATGGAGCTTTCAGCTATTTCCCAACCCGAATACTTCCGACCAAATCAATTTATTTTTTGAGAAAGAACATCTAAAGCCGTTCAACATTTCTATTTATAATCAAAATGGTTTAAAGACTAAAGAAACGCAAGTAGATGCTTTACATCACTATTATACGCTTTATTTAGACGGGCTAAATACAGGTTATTATTTCATCAAAATTGCCGATCAAGAAGGTAACACTATCGCTCAAGGAAAATTCCTAAAAATATCTGACTGATAAAAATCGTATATTTGTCCAAAGTTTTGATATGGACAAAAAAACAGTCGTTTTAGGAGCGAGCACAAAGCCAGAGCGATATAGCTTTTTAGCAACTCGTGCCCTGTTGCGAAATGGACATACCGTTGTGCCTATCGGTAACAAAGCGGGAAAAATTGACGGGCAAGCGATTTTTATGGGCAAGCCACACATCGAAAACATAGATACCGTTACGTTATATTTGAATCCGGAACGTCAAAAAGAATATTATGATTATATCATTTCGCTGCAACCTAAACGCATTATTTTTAATCCGGGGACTGAAAACCCTGAACTTATGCAACTTGCAAAAAATCAAAAAATTAGCACCGAATTAGCCTGCACATTGGTACTGCTTTCCACAAGTCAATATTAATTTTATGCAAAAATATTTAATATTTATTATATTGATATTTAATATATTATCATCGGCTTTTGCACAGCAACACTACTTTGAATACAACAAGCTTTTAGCAGATGGCAAGTTGGATATCGCCATTGCCATCGGATACGAAGAGGAAAATTGGTACTTAGAACTTACGCGCCAAATGCGCGGATGGATAGAAGGGCAAGGTTATGGAACACTGCATCAGCCGATATGCTCCGGGCAAGATTTTTATCAATCGAAAAAAATAATAACCAATCCGCTTACCAACGAAACGCTTCCTGTAGAAATTAATATTACACTCATTACCCCGGCAACAGGCAGCGCAAAATTATTTCTTTCACAGTTACAATCTGTCGAAATAATGCTTTATTTAGGACACGCTCGCGGCGGCATCGGTCCTGATTTTGACCACAAATCAAACCCAAAAGAGCAGGTAGTTTTTGGAAAAAATTCTGCATTGCATAGGCAAGGTGTACTTCAGCTACCACAAGATAACTATTACAAAACCGTTGTGACGTATAATGAAAATGACTTAGAAAAATTGCTGGATGCTTGGGCTGGAAACCACTATCGTATCTGGCTGTTTGATGCTTGCCGCACAAATTATTATGTAGATGAGTTTCGGGGTGGGCTACTGCCCTACCCTTTAGGTGCTGAGGCTTTAGATTTAATTGTAACGAATGAATTAACTCCCATTGATGCTTACTTTGATACCGCTCGTAATTTTCTGTTAAATTTATTTAGCGGCAGTTCTATTGAAGCTACTTTGCAAAATATTAACGAGGCGAATAACAAATTCCTTTACTCCATGATGAAGAAAATACCCAAGCAAAAGTCCGTGTTGCAAAAACGCCTTAACGCAATTTATATGGACGGTATAGAGGACAACCCTCAACTTATGGGGGAATAAAAAAGGTGCCGCAATTATATTGAAGCACCTTCCTTGAATATTTATATTTAAACTATTTCTTAAAATAAGATGTGTTATTGATTTTGTTATCAATATTTTCCAAACGCTTTTTGAACTCGTTTGAAATTACCAAGTCATCTTTTTTAGCATAAATTTCTCTTAATGCGATTAGTGTATTACGGTCATTTGGGTTTAGTGCCTCTGCCTTTTGGAAATATGGCAAAGCATTATCAAATTGTGCAAAAACCTCAGCCTTTTTTGCATCATATTTGCGAATACCTTCTTTAGAATAATCGGCATCCAATTTTTGTAATTCCTTGCTCAGAACAGCCGCTTTGTTGTAATACAATGTTCCCATAGAGTAGATTGCATCAAAGTTTTTATCGTCTTTCTGCAATCCTTGAGAATAATAATTTATTGCTTCGGCTTCATATTCTTTCGCCTTATCGGTTTCGCCTTTTTCTATGGCTTGTTGCAACAAATTGTCATACACATTACCGGTTGTAACATATAAAGAGGTGTTGGATGGTTCTTTTTGGATAGCTTTTTTCAGTCTATCCGTTAAAACATTTAGCTGATTTTTTTCGAGATAATAATTTATTTCTGCGAAAAGCAAGTTAGTATCATCCGGAAACTTTGCTCTACCCTCTTCTAATGTTTTGATAGCAGTAGCGTCTTTTTCAACCGATTTTATTTTATATAACCCTTCATATACTTCGGCAGTTAAATAATTATTGTTGTATAATTTAGTATAAGCTGCTTTTGCTTCGGGCATCATCTCTGCATTAAGGGCACAGAAACCAGCAATGAAATATTGATTATTCAGGTCTTCGGGCTTAGGGATAATATCATCCTCGCCGTTAGCTTTGAGCAAATCGCGAATGAGGATTACATTGTTAAAACATGTGTAGGCTTTGGCAAAATCCCGGTCATTATAAAAGCTATTACCGTCATTATTCAAATAATTAACAGCCTCTTGCAAACCACGCAGTGCATCCTTCTTTTCATATTTTTTTTCGGCTAACGAAAACCCTTTATTGAAGGCTTCCGTAGCGATTAACCCCGATGCCGGATATTCGGTTTTGGCGTTTTTATTTACCATTTTGGTAGCTTGATCTTTAGCAGCGAGGGTGTTATATACTTGTCCTTTGAGAATCCATGCTTTGGCAAGCGGTTTGACGGTTTCGCCATTTATGGCTACGTCTATCTGTTGCTTGGCAACTACCAATTTTTCCGCGTTCACTGAGGGGTCTAAGTTATAACTGTCTAATGCTTTATTAGCTGCTTTGAGGGCTTTTTCGGCATCCTCTTGGGCAATTATAGCAAAGCTTAAAAAAAGTAAAGTAAAGGCAATTAGTGTTTTTTTCATTTCTCGTAATTAAATGCTTTTTTGTTTAAAATTTAAGGCGCTAAATTACTCGCTCTTAGTGTATTTTCCAAATATTAACGAAGATAGCCTCTGCTAATTGTATTGTGTGGGCGAATAATTTTAACATTTTACAATATTATTAATAAAGGTAATACTACTCTTCGGAATAAAAAACAAAGCACAAACATTGGTCTAATTTTTTACTCCATTGATAGAATTTTTCTTGCATCTTGCTTTAACTACCCTGACTTTTGTAAAAAAATAATTATGCTAACTAAGTTAAAAAAATATTTGGGCATAGAAGGAGTGCGATTGGAGTTACTTCTTCCGGAATCAGTACCAATGCATCAACATAATATAGAAGGGAAAATTCATGTAACGTCACATCAAACACAAACAGTTGGGCAAATAAAAATTAGTATTTTTGAAAAATACCAACGCGGCAGAAGTAGTAATAAACGAACGAATGAATATAAATTAGGCGAAATTATCATTCATCGCCCTATCATCGTTCCCGCTAAAGTCCCGATTGATATTAGTTTTGTATTGCCTTTCGAGCGCATGAATTCAGAGATGGATGAATTGGAAAAAAGTAATGTGCTGCTGGGCGGAGTTGTGAAGGCTGCTAAGTTGTTGAAAGGCGTGAAATCTGAGTTTCGCGTCGAAGCTACAGCGAGCGTTGAGGGCGCACGTTTGTATCCGTTTACATCAAAAGCAATTATTATAAATTAGGAGAGTGTATATAGAATAAAAAACCATTTTTGCTATAAAGAAGTTTCAATGTTGGAAAAGATTTTCTGACGGTTTCTGCACTATTAATTTTAGCCACCACATAAAGCGGTTTATTTAAATTGGGTACTCGAACTAATTCCGAAAGCTGGGTATTAGGATAATTATTATCCCGTTTTTGTGCATAGAAAAGTTGTGCATAACTTTTAAATCCGAATGTTTCTATTATGCAATCTTCTTCGGCACGTTGTTTATAAAACTCAATGGCTGCCGCTTGTGCATATCCTTCAATTTTGTTGATGTATAACGTTAAAGTTGTAAACACAAATAAAGCAACACCGAGTAACAGTGATTTAGTTGCTAACGCAATTTTCTTCTTCCTATAAAGCACAAAATATAACATCATTACTGCTACCATTAATATGCCCGCCATTGCCTCATATCCTTGCCAGTGTACGTCTGCTTGCAGATTGGCTTTCGCGAAAGCATCTTTTTCAAACAATGGCGCAAGTAGATGAATGTGCTGCCCCAAATATGGCACAACCACAACCAAAAGTCCAATCAAAGTACCAGTCGAAACCACTGCCTTTGTCAAATATGCTGGAGGATAAATACCGTTTTGCCATTTGGTAATCATCTGTGCGGCAAAAAATGTAACGGGGAAATAACAAAGTGACGAGTAGTGAACAATCTTGGTTTTCACAACTGAAAACAGCAACAACACTACCCAAAATAAAACGAGCATATATAGTGAAAGTCTGTCTTTTGGACCCGACGTCACCCCACGTAGCGCTAAAAAGGAAATTGGAAAACAACCAATCAACAATACGATGAAGTGATACCCAAAAAAGCCGGCGTGTCCGGCATCTTGTGTTCTGAATAATCGAACTTGGTATATCACAAACTCCTTGATAAACCAAGTACCGTTGTTGTAAATTTCAATACCAACCCAACAAAACGTAGTTAGTAATGTTACCAGCAAAAAGACGAAATATTTTTTGACGAATATTAGAAATTCATGTTCGACCACAGCAATTACCAACATCGTCAAGGTAGTGATGAGCAATGCCACGGGTCCTTTTGTTAATATTGCCAATCCGCAAAAAATGCCACTTAAAGCTACTGCCCAAAAATATTGTTCGCTGCGATAAAATCCATAAATAGCCAAGAATATAAACAGGTTAAAAAATGGGTCAATAATACCACTGCGAAAATACAAATGTGGCAATATAGAACCCAAAAACGCCAACGCCCACCACCAGCCGTAATTTTCAGTGCGATAATTGTTGCCAATAAAATATACTGTCAGCATGGTTAAAATACCACAAATCACATTCGGGAATCGAGCTGCAAATTCGCCAACGCCAAACAACTGCATAGAAGCAGCTTGCAGCCAAAAAAACAAAGGCGGCTTTTCCCAAAATGGTTGAAAATTTAGTTGCACTTGTCCGAAATTATTGGTAAGTAGCATCTCTCGACTGCACTCGGCGAAGTTGATTTCGTCCCAATCAAACAAGTGTGCATTTCCTAAAAATGGAACAAAAAAACAGATGCCTAACAGTATCAACCAAAAGGCGTGGGGGTTAACGGTATTTAGTTTTATCATAGGTATTACTTCATTGGCGTAAGGCGTAAAACTCTACCTCTATTGTTGAGGATGATTTCATCATCAGCGCGACGCAAGTGGTAAGTAATAGCGGCTTTGTTGCGGTCAGTAATAGTGATGGAGTCGTCTTTTATTGCGTAAATGAGCTGATCCGAATTGGCAGCTGCACCGATTTTTACCGTATTGACAATTTTGTTGGAATCTACAAATTCCATTTCCATATCCACCATGGCCAATGCCTTCATGATGCTGTCTGTAGGAGGAATTCCGGACTGGCTGAAATCTAAGGCAACTTTGTACTTTCCTTTCAGGTGGTTGCTATCCTTTTTTTTGCAACTTGTCGAGCCAATTACCACTATTGACAATAGAATTATAAAGATATTTTTCATAGAAATGTATGGTTAATGAATTTGCGTTGCAAATATACAACGACTGCGTTAATGTTTGCATAAATTACCTCAAATAAACGTTGGAATGTAGCAAGAATTCGGATACATATATATAATATCACTCGCAAAAATAGATTACGTCATAAAAAAATTATGTGTATCTTAGTTTTCATAATTTTATATCCGATTGGAAATTAGACTAACATTTAGCAGATAAACAATGTTGATTTCAAATAACATAAAACTATATTTATTTTGGCATCAGAAAGCACCAAAACAAGACAGCAACTTGCCCAAGAGTATGGCATTAGCATCAAAACACTTTATAACGGATTAAAAACGCCGATTTAAAAATTCCTAAAAGAGGAATGTTAAAACCTAAAGACTTAGAAATGTTGTATCAACATTTTGGATTTCCCAAAGTTACCGTTAACTACCAATGATTACGCATTTTTACGCATTATTTTTAAGTGGCGAGTATCTAACTTTGTATTATGAAGATAGTATAATGCGCAGTATTATTTTCTTAGTGGGCAACTGAAACCACTTATAAAAAGAAGTAGGAAGTCAAACATTAAACATTTAAATAATTTAAAAATGAGACTATTAGTTTGTCTATTTTCGTTTATGTTATTAAGCTTGGGTTTGCACAGCAGCAATATCGAACCTCTTAATAATACCGAGTCAGATTGTGTAACAATTACAGTTCAATCCAATGATGGTTGTATATACACATACTACCTAACCTATGAAGAACTAGAATGTTTCAATACTGCTGAGGTGCCTGAAGGAACTTGTACCTACACTGGGGGAGGGTGTACATGCACTAGTAATAATAACTGCGCTGAGGCAAGAGCATGTTGGTATCTCTGTATGAGTTCATAGCAATTAACGTAGTTAAATTAAAAAAAGAAACGAATCCGGACAATACAATTATTGTTCGGATTCGTTATTAAGCAATAATATTGTAATTATGAAAAACAACCCAATTTCCATCATCGTTTTGTTGTTGAGTCTGGTATTGCCTACCTGCCTATTTGCACAATACGCCAAGTTAAGGTTGGAATATCAATGCACTACTAAAATTGGCAATAAAAATTTTGCAGGAAAGAATACACTTTATTGCAATGAAGACGAAGGGCTTTATGTACACAACGATTGGCCTCTTAAAGATAGCATTTCTTTCAACGACAATGTAGCTGATGTTACCACAGGCGATGCGGAAGGAATGCCCATTTTTATGAACTTGAAAGATAGTTTAGTGGATTATAAAACAGACTGGTTGTCAAGAAGTAATAATTTTTTTATTATTACCGAAAAACTACAACCAATCCTGTGGAAAATAGATAATCAACAAAAGAAAATAGGGCAATACACCTGCTTACATGCCATAGGTTCATTCGCTGGGCGCGTGTATGATGCTTGGTTTACTTTGGATATTCCCATAAGTTTGGGTCCTTACAAACTGTGGGGGTTGCCCGGACTGATTCTTTCAGCACACTCACAAGACGGATACGTAAAGTATGATTTAAGGCGTGTAACTAAGCTACTGCAAAATGAGTTTATTTTGGAAAAACCAAAAACAGGAAGATACGTCACACGCGATGAATACAAAGAAATAACTATCAACAGACTACTAAAAGTTGAGGCAATGTCTACAGAAAGTTCATACGGAACAATGGATGATCCTCCGCTTGATTGGTATGTAGAGAGGGGATTAATTACTGTCATCACAGATTATAAAAATGCACGCTCGCAGAAAAACAAAAAGCCTAAGCAATATAATAGCGTACAGCAATGAGATATGCGTTGGGTTTCCTGCTGTTCGTATGTAATATTGTGTGTTCCACCCAATTACATGGTCAGTGGCAGATATCGGGAAGGTTATTGGATAATGAAAAAAATCCGCTCGAAGCAGGAATTGTGGTCGCTTCGGTTGACACGTCATTCCAAATTTTAGCTCATGCTGTTACAAATGTCGCCGGATATTTTGAACTCAAAATACTCGATTCCACGCTGCATACACTCTACTTACAAGCCAATTATTTAGGGTATTCAAAACAAACTGTATTCATAAAAAAAGGAGATAATTCGCAGCTCGAAATTTCCCTTTCACCGTCTCAACAGGAAATCAATACGGTCGAAATATTGGCTGAGGATATTCCCATTCGGCAAAAAAATGACACTACTGTTTATAACGTTTCGGCATTCAGAGATTCTACCGAAAGAAATATTGAGGAAGTGCTAAAAAAAATTCCCGGCTTCCAAGTCAAAGAAAATGGCAGCATTACGCTGAATGGAAAAACAGTAGAAAAAGTATTGTTTGAAGGCGATGATGTTTTTGGAAGAAAGTATGATATAGGAACAAAAAATATTCGGGCAGAAATGATCAGCAAAATAGAAGCTATTGATAATTTTCAACAAAACCCGTTGCTGAACGCAGTAAATAATTCGGAGTCTTTGGTGTTAAATTTAAAGTTGGAAAATGATCAAAAAAACATCCTGTCGGGAGTTGTCACCGCCGGATTGGGGTACGGAAAAAATGAGTTAAAATACAACCTGAATGCAAATTTTTTTTTGGTTTCAAAAGCAAAAAAGATAATCGGCATTAGCGACAGCGGCAATACTGGCGAGCAATATAATGCCAACGAAATCAGTGCTATCTATGACGAATTAGACGACAAAAGTTTTACGGTGCCTATTTGGCAGTTGCCCGAAATGACCACGCAGACAACCACAACAACACTTAACTTGGATAATCGTATGCTGGATAATTCGAAAAATAATTTTGCAACGATACGCTCAGTTTTTAATACTGCTAAGCATCTCAAAATTAGTGTCAACGGTTTTTCCTTTTTTTCTAACGATTCGCAATGGTCGCGGGAGCAAACCACCTTTTTATACAACAATGCTGTCTTTGACAGAAACACTTTTTCAGCGCAACAAATCAGCAATAAAAAGTATGCTTTTGATGGAAACTTACAGTACTTATCTCCAAACAAAAATTACTCCATAGAAGCATATCTGAAAGGCAACCTTGACGAAAATAAAGGTAACAATGCCATACAAATATATGATAAAAGCACGCAATTCACCGCCGTCAATAAACGATTGCGAAATTACAATGTAAGCAACGGAATATTATTTACACAAAAAATCAATAACAACACTTCATTACAATTACAAGAAAAAACACAGTTGGTTTACTCTCCTCAAGAAATTGGAATTTCGGGAAATTACTACGGGAAATATTTTTATTTGGATAGCAGTTTCACGAAGATAAATCAAAAGTTAAATTATAACCAACGAGCGACGGAATTACGCTTTAACTTATTTCACAGCAGCAAAACTTTTGGAATACTACAAGCATCGGGGCGTTATGTAAATACATTTAGTCAGTTTAAAAATCTTACAGATTTGGCAGATTCCATACAGCAAACAAACGCGCATTTCTACGAAGATAGCAATAACCCACATCATTTTTTTGAAAGTTCAATTTCAGTATTAAAAGTATTTGATAAATTTCAGTTGCGTAGCAGTATTATAAATTTTTATCAAAACAACTACTTGCCCGATACCAAAAATCAAACGAATTTTTTCAAAAATATTTCATTTATAACTTCCTTATTTAGGCTTTTCAATGATGGAAGCAAATTAAGCGGTAAGGTTGCTTATCGCAAAACGCCCAACACAAACATTCAATTTTTCGATGCCCGATATTTGAAAAACGAGTTCGAATGGCACGAAAATATATACCCTACAAACGATGCAAATGAATATAAATTCGCGTTGAAATATGAGAAATCAAATTTAATAAAACTGAGTAGTTTTTTCGTTCAAAGTATTATCGCTATTGATTCAAGATTCAATACTTTTAATACATTGTTTAATGATAATATCAATATAATAACGCCCAACTTATCTGGAAAGAAAAGCAGCATTTCAATAAATGCAAATTTTAATTATTTCTTGCCAAAATCAAAAATAATAATTGATATTCAGTCACTTATATCTAAACAACAAAATAATAACTTTGTACAAAACGTTCCCGTAGAAAACAATTTTTACAGCGTAAAATTAGGACTGAATGTACGAAGGGCATTTCGATTTATCATAGTTTCATTCGAAAATAATGTACAACAAATTACTGCGTTTCAATCAGCTGCGCCACAAGAAAAAGAACAAATATTTCAATGGAGTTTTAAGGGTAGTTTAGTGATTCGTAAAAATGGATGGCGATTAGGCTCAACTTTTATTCATTACAAATATTTCTCAAATAATACAATCGCCAATACCTACGCAACGAGCCTAAAATTGACAAAATTAGTAATGCTTTTCCGCAAAGAATCAATGATTGAGTTATCCGTTATTAATTTAGCGAATAAACCAACTTATGAAAGTATTATCAACTCCAATTTCTTTCTTTCAAAAAATTCCGTAGAATCTATACCGCTATTTTTTATTTGTAAATTTGATTATCAATTTTGAAAAACTACGCTACATTGCCATCCCCTACCCCCAATACATCACCGTTTCGGTGGCAGCAGATTCCGGCAATTCAAAATCTTTAGGTTGCTCCAATATTGCGGTTTGCTTATCCAAAAAAACACCATTCCAACTCCAAACGGTGTCAGTAGTATGCTCATCTAATGAAGGTATTTCATCACTATTTTGATATACCCTATTAAGCCAGCGTGTGGGCGTTTTGTAGGTAGGAAATACCAAATAGTCGCGTGCCCGCGTGATGCCCACATATAGCAGTCGCGCTTCTTCGGCTTTTGCTTTTGCGGTTGCCGTTGCCTGTTGTGGCGATTGACTAATCTTCTCTTCCAACAAAGTGTTTTTTATCAAATTGGCAAAAGGATTTATCCACAGGCGCACCCAACGGTGAGCAAGTATGGCATCCAAGTCAATTTGCTCGCGGTCATCCACAACTGCTACGCCCCAAACATCATCTTTCAGTTGCCCGTCCAACTGGTGACACACTACCAACGGGTACTCTAATCCTTTGCTTTTATGGTAGGTAGCGATATGTACCGCATCAGCAGTGGTGTTGATAGCTTGCAAATCTTTTTCTGTGGTGTGTAGCGTTTCTAACCACAATAAAAATCCGCCTAAGGATGCAGCTGATTGTAAGCGATTACAATTTTCTTCGTATTGATTTGCAATTTTTTTGAGCTGATCTACGTTGCCTAAGCGTTGCGTGGCGCTGCCATATGATACAATGATGTTTGACAAATTTAAGCGTTCAATAATCAAGTTTAAAATTTCAGATCCGGAAAGCTCCACCATTTTTGGACGCAATTCATTCAATTTTTTGATGAGTGGCGAATCAGTTGCCCATCTGCTTTCAGGAACATCGGTAGCCAAAAATTGAAGCCTGTCATCTAAAATATGCTGCATGGTTTGATGTTCGGCTAAGTACAATATTTCGGCTACCGAAAGCGAATCATTTTTGTCTAAAATATATTTTAAACAAGCTAATATCAATCTGCACTCAATCGTTTTCACCAATCCATTCCGCGAAAGTGAAGCTTTTATACCAAATCTGTTTAAGGCAGCTGCCATATCCGCACAGTTAGTATTGGTGCGACAAAGTATGGCAATATCACCGGGTAGCAATGTGCGTGAAGTGTTACTATTTTTGGGTTTAAACACAAACGGTTTTTGCAGTAATTGATAAATGCTTTGCGCGATACAATTATCCATCCACTCTTTAGTAATTTTTCCTTTATCGGCAAATTCATAGTGCCAATGTATGAGTGCTTCGCTGCTATCGTAAGGATCGCTAATTTTTTCGTTTGCTGGCTGCAAGGCGATGAGTTCGTTAGGGAGTTCATCAAATGCTTTACAAAAAATTGCGTTTGCAGCAAACACCAAGTCCGCTCTTGAACGATACGAGTGCGTCAGAATATCCTCCGGTTTTATACCTCCTAATGCCTGCACTATTGAGTGCATCAACTTTGGCTCCGCGCCTCTGAATCCGTAGATAGATTGCTTAGGGTCTCCCACCCAAATTGACTGATTAGCTAATCTGGAAAGTTTCAAAAAAATCTCTAATTGAATCGGGCTTGTATCCTGAAATTCATCTACCAACAGCAAATCAATTTCTTGCGAAAGCACCGCTTGCACCGCAGGATCGTCCAACAATTTGTTAATGCTTACTTCCATGTCGGTATAATCTATGATGCCGCGCAATTTTTTATACTGCTCGTACTCAGAAATTGCTGTTGTTACTATTTCAAAAATGCGTGTAATGTAGGTTTCAATATCGCTGTGCAATGT